>CANRNP010000004.1 GCA_947632015.1 uncultured Clostridia bacterium
GACAGCTCCCCCTCAAGGGGGAGCCAAGTGTGGTGAGGGGTGGCGCGAGCAAAGAATCGTTCGAAACACGAAATATTTTTAAGGAGAAAAATCATGAAGATCGCACTGATCAACGAAAACAGTCAGGCAATCAAAAACGCCGTCATCGAACGCGCGCTCAAAAAAGTCGTGGAGCCGATGGGGCACGAGGTCATCAACTTCGGCATGTATTCCGCCGAGGACGAGAACCAGCTCACCTACGTCCAGATCGGCATCCTCGCGGCGGTGCTTTTAAGCGGCGGGATCGTCGATTACGTCATCACCGGTTGCGGCACGGGAGAGGGGGCCATGCTCGCCTGCAATTCCTTTCCGGGCGTTATCTGCGGGCATGTGGAAGACCCGCTCGACGCCTACACGTTCGCCCAGATCAACGACGGCAACGCCATCGCCATTCCCTTTGCAAAGGGCTACGGCTGGGGGGGAGATCTCAATCTCGAATACATTTTCGAAAAGCTCTTCTCGGAGCCGAGCGGCGGAGGCTATCCGAAGGAGCGCGCCGTTCCCGAACAGCGCAATAAGCGTATCCTCGACGAGGTGCGGGCGCGCGCCTATCTGCCTCTTACAAAGATTTTGCCCTTGCTCGACAGGGAACTCGTGAAGGGCGCGCTCTGCGGCGCGCGGTTTCGCAGTCTCTTCTTCTCGGACTGCCGCGACGAAAGTTTGAAGAAGGTCGTGGAACAGATCCTTTCCTGACGGGCGCGAAAGTGGTGCAAGCGGTTGACTTTTCGGGCGCGTGAAGGTATAATGAGTTTGTTTGAGAGCAGAGGAAGAAAAAGGCGGGGAGCCGTTGCGCGAAACGGCGTCTGTCTTGTGCGGAAATATCCCGTCGGATAGTTAAAACGGGCGGTGCGGGCTCTCCGCACCGCCTTTTCAAGGATGAAATATGAGAAAATTTTTCGAAACGTACCATTTCGCGGGCGTCGAGGAGCCCCGCGCCTACTACATTCCCTTCGCGGAGGGGGAAACTCCCTTTGCCGAGCGCGCGTCGAGCAGCCGTTTTCTCGATCTGAACGGCATGTGGCGGGTCCGCAAATTCGGGAGCGCGTTCGAAATTCCCGAAAACTTTTACGAGGAAGAGCCTGCGGACGAAATTCCCGTTCCGTCCTGCTTGCAGATCCACGGTTACGACGGGTTGCAATACGTCAACGTGGCGTATCCTTTTCCGTTCGACCCTCCCTATGTGCCCGGCGATACGCCCGTCTTTCACTATCGCCGCCGTTTTACGCTCGATGGGCAGCCGATGCGGCGGTATCTCTGCTTCGAGGGGGTGGACCCCTTCCTCTTCCTCTATGTAAACGGAAAGGAAGTCGGCTGTTCGCATATCTCCCACAGGCTCAGCGAGTTCGACGTCACGGACTTCGTGCGCAAAGGGGAGAACACCGTCGACGTGCTCGTGCCCAAGTGGTGCGCCGGCTCCTATTTCGAGGACCAGGATAAGCTCCGCTACACGGGGATTTTCCGCGACGTCTACCTCTTGTCCCGCCCCGAAGGGCATATTGCCGACTACCGCGTAAAGGCGGAGGAAAACGGCGTTCTCACTGTTACGCTCGAACGGGGAAAGGAGGCTCTGGTCTGCTTCGAAGGAGAAAAAAAGAGGGTACGTGAGGGAAAAAGCGTTACATTCCGCGTCGAAAAACCCCTCCTTTGGAGCGCGGAGACGCCGAACCTTTATGACCTCACGCTCTCCTATGCGGGGGAAGTCATCGGCGAGAAGGTCGGTTTCCGCTCGGTAAAGATCGAGGAAGGGATCTTCCTCGTGAACGGCAAACCCGTAAAACTCATGGGCGTAAACCGCCACGACGCAAACTGCCGCACGGGCGCGACGGTGACGAAAGAGGACGTGCGGCGGGATCTCGTTCTCATGAAACAGCTCAACGTGAACGCCGTGCGCACTTCGCACTATCCGTCCATCCCCGAATTTTACAAGCTATGCGACGAGATCGGGCTGTATGTGCTGTCGGAGAGCGACTTGGAGGCGCACGGTTGCGCGATCCGCTTCCCCGGATGCGACTTGGAGAAGGAATACGACTATCTCGCAAAGGACGCGCGTTTCCGGGAGGAGTTTCTTGCGCGGCAGAAGTGCAACGTGATCCCCAACAAGAACCGCCCGTGCGTGATCCTTTGGAGCCTCGGCAACGAGGCGGGCTGCGGGGAGAACTTCGCCGCCGCCTCCGCATGGGTGAGATCGTACGATCCCCGCCCCGTGCATTACGAGCGCTCCACCCTCATCTACGGGGACGGGAGCCGTCTCAACGAATACGGCAGGATCGCCGACGTCGTGAGCGCGATGTACCCCTCGGTGGCGACGATCAGAAGAAATTACGAAAGAAATCGGGAAGAGGACCGTCCCTTTATGCTCTGCGAATATTGCCACGCGATGGGCAACGGACCGGGAGACTTCAAGGAATACTGGGAGCTCCTCGATTCTTCCCCGCGCTATATGGGCGGATTCGTGTGGGAGTGGGCGGACCACGGCGTGCTTGTAGACGGAAAACTGACTTACGGCGGCGACCACGGAGAAGTGTTGCACGACGGCAATTTCTGCATGGACGGGATCCTCGGCTCCGAACACGAGCTCACGCAGAAGTCTATGGAAATGAAGCAAATTTACGCTCCCGTGCGGCTGAAAAAAGAGCGGGGACGGCTCGTTTTGCGCTCCCGCCTCTATTTCAAGACGATGAAGCTCGAAGTTGTGCTCCGCGGCTATGAGGGAGAGAACGTCGTGAGCGAGGAGACTTTCTCCGTCGTTCTTCCCCCGCAGGGCGCGGAAAAATTGCCGATGCCGAAGGCGCAGACCGTTGAGGCGCGCGTGCGGCTGAAAGAAGGGGACGGCGTCCTTCCCGCGGGGCACGAACTCGCCTATGCGGGTTGGACGGAAAAAGGAAGCCCCCGCACCGAAGGGGAGCCCGCCGCGTGCGTTTTCTCGGAGCGCGGAAAGATCCTTTCGGCGTCGGCGGAAGGGATTGCGCTCGAAATCGACCGCTGTTCGGGGGCGATCCTCTCTCTGCGGGGCGCGGACGGGGAATTCCTCGAAGAACCCCTCCTGCTCAATGTCTGGCGGGCGCCCACCGATAACGACGTCCATTTTGCCGCGGGATGGAGGGATACCCTTCTTCATGCAAGGCAGGAGGCAAAAAAGATCGGGTACGGCTCGAACGCAGTCGTGATCGAGGGGTATCTCGCCACGGCGCATTATCTCCCGTCGGTGTATTTTACCCTCACTTACACCCTTTACAAGGGGGCGCTTGGGGTGGATCTTCGCTACCGTTGCGCCGATTTCATCCCATTTCTGCCCCGCATCGGGCTCAGGACGAAGCTCTCCGCTTCCTTTGAAAACGTCCGCTATTTCGGCTACGGTCCCTACGAGAGCTATATCGACCGCCGTCTCTCCTGCGTCAAAAAGTTTTACAGGGACGAGGTGAGCCGGATGGAAGTCGGCTATGTCCGCCCGCAGGAGAACGGAAGCCATTTCGGGTGCAATTTGCTCGAACTTTCCGACGGGAAGAGAAAGATCCGCGCGGAGGGGGATTTCTCCTTCTCGGCGCTGCCCCATTCGCAGGAAGAATATACGGAATTCGCGCACAGCTGGGAGCTTCCGCCCCGCACGGCGACCCATCTCAGCCTCGATCTCTTTATGGCGGGCGTGGGCTCCAACGCCTGCGGACCCGCTCTTGCCGCGCGTTACCGCACCCCCAAAGAGGGCGGCGGCAAATTCCTCTTTACGTTCGGCAGGGAAGAATGAAATACGACAGGGATACGGAAAAATGCTTGTAAAACTCAGACCGTCGCTCAAAAGCTATCTTTGGGGCGGGAAAAAACTCATCTCGCAGTGGCATAAGCAGAGCGGCGAAAATACCGTCGCCGAGGCTTGGGAACTCTCCTTTCATCCCGACGGTCCCGCGCGGATCTGCGGCGGCGATCTGGACGGGACGTTGCTCTGCGACGCCGCGCCGCCGTCGGCTTGGGGGGAAAACTGCCGCCGTTTTTCCCGTTTTCCCGTGCTCACCAAGCTGATCGATACGGCGCAGCCGCTCTCGATTCAGGTCCACCCTTCCGACGAGTACGCGCTCGCCCACGAGGGGCAATCCGGCAAGACGGAGATGTGGCATATCCTCGACGCGGAGGAGAACGCATTTCTCTATCTTGGCATGAAGCGCGATACTTCTCCCGAAGAATTTTTAAGCGCCATACGCACGGACAGAGTGTGCGAATTTCTCAACCGCGTTCCCGTAAAAGCGGGGGAGACCTATTTTATTCCGAGCGGGACCGTGCATTCCATCGGCGCGGGCGTTACGCTGTTCGAGGTCCAGCAGAACAGCTCGGTTACATACCGCGTGTACGATTACGGGCGCAGGGACGCCGGGGGCTGTCTGCGCGAATTGCATGTGGAAAAAGCGATGCAAGTCATCGACTGGAAGAGATACGAGATCGGCGCCGCCCGCAAGGAGCGCATGCTCGGACGTTGCCGCTATTTTACCGCCACCCGCTGTTGCGGCGAGGGGACGGTCGGGCGGGAAGATAGCTTCGTCTCCGTTACCGTGATCGGCGGCAACGCGCGGATCGGCGATCTGTGTGCGGGAAAAGGGGATACGGTCTTTCTTTCCGCGGGGGAATTTGCCTCCGTAAAGGGCGACGCGGAGTATATCGCGGTCTGCGTCGACGGGACGGCGTAAGGAGGAATGGCATAAGGAGAAACGGCGGTCCATACGCATTTCTCTGTTCTTTTGATCGGGCGATTGACATGACGCCGCATTATGTGGTATCATAGGAGACGGATAAGAGCGGCGAGGAAGCCGTTTTCGGAGAAATATCGGAGGTACGAGATGGAAAATCCCATTTTCAGAAAAAAGAACCTGGATCGGGCGTCCTCGCCCGAACAACTCAACGACTACATCAAAGTGACGAGTCCGGGGATATGGATCACCCTCGCGGCGGTGCTGATCCTGCTCGCGGGGTTCATCGTCTGGGGAATCGTCGGGAAGATGGAGAGCAAGATCGAGGCGGTCGCCGTCGCGGAAGAGGGCGCGGTCGTCTGTTACGTCCGCGAGGCGGACGTTGCAAGGATCGCGGAAGGGGACGCCGTCCGCCTTTCGGGCGGGGAATACGCCGTGACCGCAATCTCGAAAGAGCCGATCGCCGTTGACGACCGCTTTACCGCCTATATGCTCCGTCTCGGCGGTCTTTCGGTGGGAGAATGGGTCTATCAGGTCACGCTCGGCGCCGAACTTCCCGCAGGCGTTTACGAAGCCTCGATCGTAACGGACAGCGTTTCGCCCATTTCCTATCTTTTCCAGTGAGGTGGAGCATGTCCGCAAAGAAGCAGATCAAACCGGTTACAAAGGGCGTTGCCAAAGTCCCCGTGGTCATGCAGATGGAAGCGCTCGAATGCGGCGCCGCCGCCCTCACGATGATCCTCGCCTACTACGGGAAATGGCTCCCGCTCGAACGGGTGCGCGCCGATTGCGGCGTCTCCCGCGACGGCTCCAAAGCGCGGAACATCCTCAAAGCCGCCCGCAGTTACGGATTTCTCGCAAAGGGCTACAAATACGAGCCGGAGCAACTCAAAGAGCAGGGCAAATTTCCCTGCATCGTTCACTGGAATTTCAACCATTTCGTCGTTTTATGCGGTTTTAAGGGGAAGAAGGCGGTCATCAACGACCCGGCGCGGGGGAATTACACCGTGCCGATGGAGACGTTCGACAAGAGCTTTACGGGCATTTGCCTCACCTTTGAACCGACGGAAAATTTCGTGCCCGGCGGAAAACCCAAGAGCGTTCTTTCCTTTGCGAAAAAGCGCATGGCGGGGGCGGGCGCCGCGGTGGCGTTCGTCGTGCTCACCACCCTTCTCGCCTCCCTTCTCGGCGTGATCCAGCCCGTCTTTGCGCGCGTTTTCCTCGACCGCATCCTCACGCAGGAAAATCCGCACTGGTTTTATCCCTTCTTCGGGCTGCTTGCTCTGGTTTCGGCGATGCAGATCGTCGTCGCGTTCGTCGAGGCGCATACCAAGTGGAGGATCGAGGCGAAACTCGCCTCTGTCGGCGATTCGACGTTCATGTGGAAGGTGCTCCGCATGCCGATGGAATTTTTCTCCCAGCGCATGGCGGGGGACATCCAGCAGCGGCAGAAGGCGAACGGCACGATCGCGGGCGATCTCGTGAATACCGTCGCTCCGCTCGCCTTAAACACCTTGATGATGATCTTCTACCTCGTCGTCATGATCCGTTACAGCGTTCTCTTATCGCTCATCGGGCTCGCTTCGATCATTCTCAACGTATTCATGTCCCGCATCATCTCCAAAAAGCGCGTGAACATCACCCGCATCCAGATGCGCGACGAGGGCAAATTGCAGAGCGCGACCGTCGCGGGGATCGAGATGATCGAAACGATCAAAGCGAGCGGGGCGGAAAACGGATACTTCGAAAAATGGGCGGGGTATCAGGCGAGCGTCAATACCCAGCAGATAAGGTTCGAAAAGCTCAATCAATATCTTGGGCTCATCCCCGCGCTCATCACCTCTCTGGCGAACGTCGCCGTGCTCGTGATCGGCGTGTGGCTCACGGCGGAAGGCATGTTCACCGTGGGTATGGCGATGGCGTTCCAGGGCTTCCTCGCCTCCTTCACGGAGCCCGCGATGACCCTCATTTCCGCGGGGCAGACCATTCAGGAGATGCGCGCGCAGATGGAGCGGGTAGAGGACGTGATGGAATATCCCACCGACGTCAATTACAAAGAGGACGGCGAGAGCGATGGGGGCGAGTTCGACAAACTTTCGGGCATGGTGGAGATAAAGAACGTCACGTTCGGCTATTCCCGCCTTGCGGAGCCGCTCATCGAGGGCTTCAACCTCACTTTGAAGCCGGGCAGCCGCGTGGCGTTCGTCGGCGGATCGGGCTGCGGGAAGTCCACCCTCTCCAAGCTCATCTCAGGGCTGTACCGCCCGTGGAGCGGTGAGATCCTGTTCGACGGCAAACCCATCGAAGAGATCGACCGCGGCGTGTTCACGGGCTCCCTTGCCGTCGTCGACCAAGACATCATCCTCTTCGAGGACACCATCCGCAACAATATCAAGATGTGGGACAATTCTATCGAGGATTTCGAAATGATCCTTGCGGCGAAGGACGCCCGTCTGCACGAGGACATCATGCAGCGCGAGGGGGGGTACGGTTACGTCATCACCGAAGGCGGCAAAGATTTTTCGGGCGGACAGCGGCAGCGCATGGAGATCGCGCGCGTGCTCGCGCAGGATCCCACGATCATGATCTTGGACGAGGCGACGAGCGCGCTCGACGCAAAGACAGAATACGAGGTCGTCAATTCGATCAAAGACCGCGGGATCACCTGCATCGTGGTGGCGCACAGGCTCTCGACGATCCGCGATTGCGACGAGATCATCGTTCTCGACCACGGCAAAGTGGTGGAACGGGGCACCCACGAAGAACTTTACGCGAAGGGCGGGTTGTACACACAGCTCGTTTCCAACGAATGAGGAGGACGTATGGGTTGGTTTGACGAACAGATCAAGGAACGAAAGAAGCGCGACCAAGAGATCTTTGAAGAGACGTTTGTCGAGATCTCCGACGCGGTAACGAGTTCGCGGACTTCCGCCGCCCTTTCGGACGAGCGGAGCAAGGCAAAGGACGCGATCGACGAAATCTTGAATTATTACCATGTTAAGACGAGAGAGGTGCCCGAAAACATCAAGGATACCAACGAGCAGCTCGAATACCTCATGCGCCCTTACGGGATCATGCGGCGGAACGTCAACCTCGAAAAGGGGTGGGAAAAGGACGCGATCGGCGCCATGCTCGGCGTGAAGAAGTCGGACGGGACCGTCGTCGCGCTCATCCCTTCGGGGATCTCAGGCTATACTTACTTCGACGCGGAAACGGGCAAACGGGTGAGGGTCTCGCGGAGAAATGAGGACCTCTTCGAACGGGAGGCGATCGCCTTTTATAAGCCCTTCCCCCTCAAAAAGCTCAAAGTCGGCGCCCTTCTCAAATACATCGCCGAGATCCTCTCCCCCGCGGATTACATCCTTATCGCGGTGGCAACGCTCGCCGTGGCGCTCGTGGGGCTGCTCACCCCCAAGCTCACCCAGCTCCTGTTCGGTCCGGTCCTCGAAAGCGGCGATTACACCCTTTTGGCTTCCGTGGCGGTATTTTTGGTGTGCATCACGGTCTCGTCCCTTTTGCTCGGCGGGGTGAAGTCCCTCCTCATGGCGCGGATCTCCACCAAGCTGAACGTCACCGTGCAGGCAGCTTCGATGGCGCGCATCCTCTCCCTTCCCGCCGAATTTTTCAAGCAGTTCAGCGCGGGCGAACTCTCGGCGCGGGCGGAATATCTCAACACCCTCTGCGAATTGCTGGTGGAGACCTTCCTCTCCACGGGGCTCATGTCTCTCTTTTCGCTCATTTACATCTCGCAGATCTTCGCCTTTGCCCCCGCGCTTGTCATTCCCGCGGTGGCGATCATTCTCATCACCGTGCTTTTCTCCGCCGTCTCTACCGTTGTGCAGGTAAAGGTTTCGAGAAAGGTGATGGGGATCGAGGCAAAAGAGAGCGGCATGAGTTACGCGCTCATCTCAGGCGTGCAAAAGATCAAACTTGCGGGCGCGGAAAAACGCATGTTCTCGCGGTGGGGCAAACACTACGCGGAATATATCAAGACCGCCTACGACGAACCCGCGATCCTCACCTACGGGAACGCGATCACCCTCCTCATCACCCTTGTGGGGACGTGCCTTCTCTATTACATGGCGGCGGTGAGCGGCGTCTCCGTTGCCGATTACTATGCGTTCAATACCGCCTACGGCATGGTATCGGGGGCGTTCGTGGCGCTGGCGGGGATCACCCTCACCATCGCGGACATCAAACCCGTCCTTGAAATGGTGAAGCCCATCATCGAAACGGTGCCCGAAGTTTCGGAAGGCAAGCAGGTCCTCACCCGCCTTACGGGGGCGATCGAACTGAACAACGTCTCCTTCCGCTACCGGGAAAACATGCCCAACGTCGTCGATAATCTCTCCCTCAAGATCCGTCCGGGGCAGTACGTCGCCCTCGTCGGCGAGACGGGTTGCGGAAAATCCACCCTCATGCGGATCATGCTCGGCTTCGAAACGCCGCAGAAGGGCGCCGTCTATTACGACGGAAAGGACCTTGCGGGCATCGATCTGAAATCTCTCCGCCGCAGGATCGGAACGGTCATGCAGGACGGCAAGCTCTTTCAGGGGGATATTTTCTCGAACATCACCATTTCCGCGCCGTGGCTCACCCTCGACGACGCCTGGGAGGCGGCGGAGCTTGCGGGGATCGCCGACGACATACGGAAAATGCCCATGGGGATGAGCACGCTCATCTCGGAGGGGAGCGGCGGCGTTTCGGGCGGACAGCGGCAGAGGCTCATGATCGCGCGCGCCATCGCACCCAAGCCGAAGATCCTGATGTTCGACGAGGCGACGAGCGCGCTCGACAACATCACCCAGAAAACGGTTTCCGAATCGCTCGCCTCCCTCAAATGCACGAGGGTCGTGATCGCGCACCGCCTCTCCACCATCAAGCAGTGCGACAGGATCATCTATCTCGAAAACGGGCAGATCGCCGAGGACGGCACCTATGAGGAGCTGATCGCCCAAAACGGCAAATTTGCCGAACTCGTCGCCCGCCAGCGCCTCGACGTATCGCCCTGAGCGGCACTTGTTAGAATTTGTTTGAGTGGCATTCCGGCATTTGCATTTCGCAAAAAGATATGATATAATAAAGATGAAAAAAGGCGCCGAGGCGCTTCATAAAAATCAAAAGGAGATACTTATCATGGAAGAGAAAAAGGATCAGGCGGAATTGAACGACGAAGAACTCGACGGCGTTTCCGGAGGTTTGACGGATTTAGCGGGGATGAAGAAATCGGGAACTCCCCTCAAAGAACAGCCCCAGGTCAAGGCGCCTTCGATCGGCACGGGAGTGGTCACGCCCGGTCAGCCCAAAACGGTCATTCCCCGTAAATGAAAACAGCCCCGCGGCGGCGGGGATCCATCATCGGCAACGGTCGAAGTTGCCGATGATTTGCTAAATGAGGAGAAAAAGATGGCAGACGACGCGCCCGATAAAAAGCAAGAAGCGCGAAAGAGCATTTTGGAGGACTTCCGCAAAGCGCTCTCCGAGCAGGAGACGGAGCCGAAAAAGCCCAACGAACTCGATTCCACCTGCGGCGTCGGCGACGACGAATTCCTCTTGCGCTTCCGCGAGGCGGTCGAGCGGGAAAACGAGAGGAGCAAGGCGCAGGGGCTTCCCGTCACGGGCTACGACCGCGAGCGCAACGCCTCCTATATCGAATATCCGGACGGGAGGCGGGTCTATGGAGATAAAACCTGAGATCCTCGTCTTTGCGGGTCCGAACGGAAGCGGCAAGAGCACCGTTACCGCAATGGCGAAGATCATCCGCCCCTACATCAACGCCGACGACATCAAGCGCGCGACCGAATGCACCGATCTGGAAGCGGCGCAGCTCGCGGAGGATATGCGCGAGTATGTCCTTTCGCTCAACAAAAACTTCACCTTCGAAACGGTGATGTCCACCGACCGCAACTTAAATCTTCTGCGCAGGGCAAAGGAGCAGGGGTATTTTATCCGTTGCGTCTATGTGCTCACGGCGGATGTGAACATCAATATCCACCGCGTCATGCGGCGGTTCGCTTCGGGCGGTCATAACGTTCCTACCGAAAAAATCAAGGAGCGCTACACCCGCGCGCTCGCCCGTATCCCGTCCCTTCTCGAAGTGTGCGACGTGTGTCATATTTATGACAATACGGATATGCCCTTCCGCATCTTCAAAAAGAGGAAGGAGGAATGCTTTTTCTGGGAAAATGCGTTCTGGAACAGGGCGGCGATTGAACGCCTTACGGGCTTAGCCCTCTGAGGTCAGTTTTCCGCGGCGAAGGCGTAGCCGACGCCGAATTCGGAGAGGATGGGGTTTTCTCCCATCACGGAAAACAGCGCCCGTTTCAGGTTGGAAATATGGAAGCGCACGACGCTCGTCTGCATGCTCGAAGCATTCCAGACGTTCTCGTAGATCTCGTCGGCAGTAAAAAATTTGCCGGGATGGGACATGAGGAAGCAGAGGATATTAAATTCCGAAGAGGTGAGCTTTATGAGCCGCCCGTCGAACGACGCCGTGCGCAGGAGCACGTCGAGGGTGAGGCGGCGGCAGGTGATTCTCCGCTCGCGCAGGGGCACTCTCGCGGCGAGCCGCGCCGCCGTCACGGGCGGGGAGCAGGGCTTTAAGATGTAGTCCGCGGCGCCGAGCGACAGCGCTTCTATGATCTCTTCGTCTTTGGCGTTTTCCGAAAGGATGATGACGGGCGGCATGCCGCTCTCTTTCAGCAGCGCGGTCGATCTGCCGTCGGCAAGGTCCAGCTCGGCGATCACGGCGTCGAAAGAGAAGGAGCCAAGGAGCGCCTTTCCCTCTCCGAGCGTCTTTGCGACGCGGCAGAATACCCCCTGCCGCCCGAAATAGTCGCAGAGGGGAGCGGAAACGCCCTCGTCGGCGTCGATGATGAGTATGTTGCGGCGTCCTTCCATGCCCTTCCTCCGTGGTGATACGGCTCATTATACCATGTTTTGGGAAAAGACAACAAATCAAATAAAGATATTGAGTAAATAAATTGAGGAAAAGATCATGACTCCGTTTACTTTGATCGATCTTGCAAGGCAGGCGGGCTCCGTGGAGGAGCTGGTCTCGCTTGCGCAACAGAATAAGTTCATGCTCTCCGAAGAGGACGCGCAAATTTATTTCGAACGTTGGCATGATTCGGGCGAACTTTCCGACGAAGAGCTCGACGCGGTCGGCGGCGGGTACGAGGAGCGCGCGGAAAAGGTCGTGTGCGAATTTTGCGGAAGCGACAATCTGAGCGTGAACCTCTCCGGGAGCGGTTTTTACTGCAACGGTTGCAGAAAACCGTGCCGCGGAGAGAGGATTTAGCCCTTTCGGACTTTGGGGAAAAGGAGAGAAAAGAGCGAAGGCGGCGGGGGACGCCCGTTGCCTCTTTGAGGAGACGCGGATGAAAAATTCGGCGAAAACGTTAAAATTTCTATGCTTCCTTCTGGCGGCGCTTCTGTTTGTCTGCCTCGCGGGGTGCGGGGAGGACAAGGCGGGAGAGGGGGACCTTCCCGCGGACGGCGGCGAGCTCTCGGCGTTTTCCGAGGCGAAACTCGGCGTTGTGACGGGGTCGCTGTACGGAGGATATTCCCGCGAGCTGTTTCCCGACGCCAAGATCGACGAGTTCAACAACTTCGCCGACGTGCTCATGGCGCTCAAACAGGGAAAGGTAGACGGCACCATGCTCGACCGCCCCAACTTCAACGCGATCAGCCGCACCGAGAGCGGGCTCTCCTGCACGACGGTGCCGGACTATTCGGTGGAGATCGGGTTCGGCTTCCAGAAAAACGACGGCGGAAACGAGCTCCGCGCGCAGATGGACGAATTTCTCGCAAAACTGCGCACGGAGGGCAAGCTCGACGAAATGATCGAGACGTGGTACGGAAAAACGGAGCCGAGCATAACGGTCCCGCTCGAAGAACTTGCTAAAAATTCGAACCCCATCAAGGTCTCCGTCGATACCACGCGGAAACCGTTCGTCTACCGCTACAACAACGAGCCCGTCGGATTCGAGGTCGAAGTGCTCTACCTCTTCTGCAAGGAATACGATTACAGGATTGGGGTCTTGGAGGACGTCTCCTTCGCTTCGGGGCTCGCGGGGCTGAGCGGCGGGAAGTACGATCTCGTCTGCGGCGGGCTCTACATGACGCCCGAACGGAAGGAGAGCGTGAATTTCAGCGAACCCTACCTTGTCGCCGACGTCGTGATGGCGACGTACGAGAGCGGGAGCGGCGGCGGCTTTTTCGGCTCGATCGCCGAAAGTTTCGAAAAGACCTTCCTCCGCGAGGGACGCTGGAAGATGATCTTCGAAGGGATCGGGACGACCCTCCTCATCAGCCTCTCCGCCGTTCTCGGCGGCACCCTCCTCGGATTTTTGCTCTATCTCGCCGCGCGGTCGAAGTACAAAGTGCCCGCCGCGATCGCGAGGGGGTTTGCCAAAGTCTATTCCAAGATCATAGCGGGCACGCCGACTTTGGTCGTCCTCATGCTCCTCTTCTACGTCGTGTTCGGGAATTCCGATTTAAGCGGGATCGTCGTCGCGATCTTCGGCTTCATCCTCACCTTCGGCTCCTTCGTCTACGGACAGCTCAAACTGACGGTGGAGGGGGTGGATAAGGGGCAGACGGAAGCCGCGTACGCGCTCGGCTACGGCAGGAACAGGGCGTTTTTCCGCATCGTTCTGCCGCAGGCGATGAAGATGTTCGTCCCCGCCTATTCCGCCGAGATCGTGAGCCTCATCAAGGCGACTTCCGTCGTCGGGTATATCGCGGTAAACGATCTTACCAAAGTGGGCGATATTATCCGCAGCAATACTTATGAAGCGTTCTTCCCGCTCATCGCCGTCGCCGTGATCTACTTCCTGATCACCTGGGGCGTTTCCGCCCTGCTCGCCTTTCTCTGGCGCAGGAGCGATCCGAGGCGCAGAGCCGCGAAAAAGGAGATGCCGAAGGAGGGCGTAAAATGATCTGTATCGAGCATTTGAGAAAGGAATATCCCGAAGTCACCCCGCTCAAAGACGTCACCGTTACCATCAACCGCGGAGACGTCATCTCCGTCATCGGTCCTTCGGGCACGGGGAAATCCACGTTCATCCGGTGCATCAACCTTTTGGAAACGCCGACGTCGGGCAAGATCGTGATCGACGGCGAGTGCATTACCGATAAAAAGTGCGACATCAACAGGGTGAGGAGAAAGATGGGCATGGTATTCCAGTCCTTCAACCTTTTCCCGCACATGACGGTCATCCAAAACATCATGGCGGCGCCGGTCGACCTCTTGAAGAAGCCGAAACGGGAGGCGTTCGAGCGGGGAATGCAGCTTTTGCGCACGGTGGGGCTCGCCGATAAGGCGAACAATTTCCCCGACGAACTGTCGGGCGGGCAAAAACAGAGGGTGGCGATCGCCCGTACGCTCGCGATGGAGCCGGAGATCATGCTCTTCGACGAGCCGACTTCCGCGCTCGACCCCACGATGGTGGGGGAGGTGCAGGCGGTGATCCGCGACCTCGCGAAGCAGGGGCTCACGATGGTGATCGTCACCCACGAGATGCACTTTGCCCGCGAGATCGCCAGCCGCGTGTTCTATATGGACGAGGGCGGCATCTACGAAGAGGGAACGCCGGATGAGATCTTCGACCACCCCAAGCGGGAAAAGACGATCCGCTTTATCAAGCACATCAAAGTGTTCGAAACGCTCATCACGTCCAAAGATTTCGACTTCATCGGCTTCAACACGGGGCTCGAAGAATTCGGGCGGCGGAACCGCATGTCCCAGCGCGCCATCTACCGCATGCAGACGGTATTCGAGGAGCTTTGCGTGCAGATCGTTCTGCCGGTTTTGCCCGACGATTTCAAGTTGCACGTCGCCGCGGAATACTCGCAGGACGACGAGACCGCCACCATGCAGATAAAGTACGGCGGCGAGGCCTTCGACCCCGCGACCTCGGCAAACGAGCTCTCCCTCAAACTTGCCTTGAACGCGGCGGAAAGCATCGAATACGAACCGATCGGGGAAGAGGGATTTACCAACCTCGTCACCGTAAAATTGAAATAGGGGAGGAATAAAGATGATCGACGATCCGGAACTCATCCGCGCCGCAAGAGAATTTCTTATCGCAAAAGTCGGGCTCAGCGGGGCGCACATGTCCTTTTTTCTCTATCTGCTCGAAGAGGAGGAATTTGCCGGATTCCGCGCGCTCCTCGAACGGGGAGAGACGCAAAAAGCCGATTCCGAAAAGATCGTGAGCCTTTACGCAAAGAGGGTGGCGGCGCTGCGGGAAAAAGCCGTGCTCCTTGCCGACGTGTACGGGATCGACGACGAAGAGGAGCGCGCCTGCTTCCTCGTGGAAACGGTTTCGAGGCGGGAGCGTTTTCTTCCCCTCGAAAGGACGGACGCGCGGCAGTTGAGGCGTTATGCGGAGGAGGTGAAGGCGGGAATGAGCGCCGAGCGCGCGTTAAAAGAGCTTGGGCTCCCGCAAAAACCGAAAATCCAAACGATCCGCGAATCCTTCGACACGGAAGATTAGAAATAGCGCGGATTTTCGGACGCAACGATCTTTCCCTTGGGAAGGGGATAGACGAAGGATCCGAATAAAAATGAAATGTAAGGAAAAAATCAAATTCAGAAAAGGAGAATCGAAAATGCAGGATTTCAAGAAGTATCTTGCCGAATTCATCGGCACACTCGTGCTCGTGCTTGTCGCTTGCGGCGTCGCCGTCGTGCTCGGATGCAATACGCCCGCGGGCTACATCGGCACCGCGCTCGCCTTCGGGCTCGTCATCGTCGCAATGGCTTATTCCATCGGGAATATTTCGGGCTGCCACATCAACCCCGCCGTCTCCCTCGCCATGCTCATCCGGAAAAAGATGACGGTGAAAGACTTCATCGGCTATGTCATCGCGCAGATCCTCGGCGCCATCTGCGGCTCCGCACTTCTGGCGCTGTTTACGGGCGGCTTTGAAAATCTCGGCGGCAACGTCGTCCAGGCAGCGTCGGGCGTGGGCACCGTCGGCGGCATGCTCGCGAAATTCGGCGAGCCCGCCGCGCTCTTCATCGGGCTGATCGCAGAGATCGTGCTCACGTTCATCTTCGTGCTTGCAATCCTCGGCGTTACTTCCAAAAAGGAAAACACCCCCGTCACCGGTCTCGTGATCGGCGGTTCGCTCACCCTTGTCCACCTTCTTGGGATCGGCATCACAGGCACGTCCGTCAACCCCGCCCGCTCCATCGGACCCGCGCTCTTGCAGATGATCGGCGGCGACTTCAAGGCGATCTCCCAGATCTGGATCTTTATCGTCGGTCCGCTTTTGGGCGCCGCGCTCGCGGCGGTTTTGTATCGCTTCCTCGAAGAGAGGAAGGAGAAAAAGGCGGCAGAAGCGGCGGAAGAGAAAGACGCGGAATGAAAATAAGCGGTTTTCTTGGCTTTCGGCGCCCCACCGGGGCGCCGTTTTGTTTGCGCCGCCGCGGGGCGCGGAAGTATCGGCGAGCCGAAGGATCGGGAATTATTTTTCCGTAAGTTTCCGATTCCCGCCTAATTTCAGTTCGGTTTTGGCGCGAAATATGTTATAATAGGCGCGAAAGATGGAAAAGGAGGCGATCTTGTGTCGGCAAATAACAGATATATTCTTTCGGCAGAGAGCCTTGTCACCCCGCACGAAGAGACGAGAGCGGGCTTTTTGAGCATCGCGCTGGAAAAGAACCGTGAGGGGGATCCGATTGTAAAGGAGGCTTTGGCGTTTAAGGCGGCGGTCGCCCACACCCGCTGTGCGGAGGACTTGTTGATGATCCCGCAGATACGTCCTTTTCTGATCACCGCGGCGGGGCTCTCCGAGAAATCCCTTTCCCACCTCAGCGAGGACGACCGGACGATGGTGATCCGCGAACTGATCGAACGTTTTTTGAAGCCCGCGGGCGCCGATTACATAGACGAAGCCGCTTGCAGGTATCTCCTCGTGAAGGGCGACGCCTTAGGCGGTAAAATGAGGAACAAAATCGGCTCGTCGGGGCAGGAGCGCCTGCTCCGCGCGCTCTTTTCCTGCATGCGTGCGCGGGGGATCGGTTGCGAAAAACTCCCGAAGGCATCGAAGCGCTGGACGGTCGTCGACTTCGGCAAGGACGGAGCCGAATCGGACGCCAAAGCGCTCTCTTGGCGCAATCCGTCCGGCGAAAGGCTCCTTTTGCTGAATGCGCTGATCCCGACGGTCAAGAACAACGTCGATCTCGCCCTTTTTTCGTGCGGCAGGGACGAATACGACCTCAAAACGATTGTACGTCACAACGAAAGAGCCATAATGTTCGGCGAGTTGAAAGGGGGGATCGATCCCGCGGGCGCCGACGAACACTGGAAAACGGGCAACACGGCGCTCAGCAGGATCCGAAGGAGTTTCGCGCAGGCGGGCTATCCCCATATCAAGACGTCGTTTGTGGGCGCGGCGATCGAACGGGCGATGGCACAAGAGATCTATCAGCAGTTGGAAGCGGGTACGCTTACGAATGCCGCGAATCTGACGAACGATCGCCAGATGACGGAATTCTGCAACTGGTTGATCGAACTGTAAGGAGCTTCCCGTATGGAAAAGTTCATCAAAAATGAGACGATCGTCAAAAATAGCTATACCGTAGAGAATTTTTCGGCGGACGGATTCTGCCCGGAAGGGGCAAGAAGAGAGCTCGAAGAGAAGTATCGTCCGATCCTGGAAGTTACCCAAAAATTCGACCGCAGAAGCGTGAGCTACCAACTGAGCAAGAAAGAAGCGCTCCACAGTTGGTTAAAATACAAGGAAGGATTTTCGGCTGATCTCGTCAATATTCTTTTGGACGAAATGGGCGCCGTGCCGGGCGATACGGTGATGGATCCCTTCATGGGTTCGGGAACTACGGCGCTGGTCTGCCGGATGCGGGGGATCGACAGCGTCGGATACGACATCATGCCGATCTCCGCCGTTTCGATCCGCGCCAAAGCGAATGTGATGAAGTATGACCTGTCGGAGATAAAAAGGCTCATCGGGGAGTTTTCCGAGCTCCAAATGCCCGAAGGATATTCCGGCAGAACGCCCTATATCACGATCACCGAGTCGGCTTATCCCGAATTTAACGAAAGGTTCATTCAATACGCAACAGACGCGATCGCTTCCGGCGCCTATTCGCCCGAAGTGAAAGACCTTTTTACGCTGTGCATGATCAACTCGCTGGAAAGATGCAGTTATACCTCCAAAGACGGGCAGTATCTGAACTGGGACTCGCGTTCGAAAAAGGTGATCGAGGCGAACAAGGTAAGGGCGGCTACGGGGAAAAAGCCTCTTCCCGCACACTGTTGCCGAAAGGACATCGGGAACATCAAAGAAGCGGTGCTCGAAGAGCTCACACACGTTTTTTCCGAGATCAAACGGATACGCTCTGCGGGCGAACCTGTCCCGCAAGCCGCTATCCGCTTCCGGCAGAGCAGCGCGCTGTTTGAACTTCCCCTGCTGCGGGAGGGGGAGTTGAAGGGCGTCATCACGTCGCCCCCTTATTGCAACCGTTACGACTATACAAGGACGTACGCTTTGGAACTTGTCTATCTGGGCATGGGGGAGAAAGAGATCAAAGAGATGCGCCAGTCCCAACTTTCCTGCACCGTGGAGAGCAAACCGAAGCTGGAAGCGTTGAGAAAGTTCTATACCGAGATCGGTGCGGGGAAGCGATTCGAAGATATTTATGCGGTCATCAGGTCCGATCCCGCCTTCGGAGAGATCCTCACGGCGATGAAGATGCGAAAAGCCAACGGAGATCTGAACAACGACGGCGTCATCAGAATGGTCGAGGGATATTTCACGGAATTAGCGTTTGTTTACGCTGAACTATACAGGGTTTGCAAGCGCGGCGCAACGGTGGCGTTTGTGAACGACAATGTGCGGTACGGCGGCGAAGTGATTCCCGTGGATTATCTTTCGACCGATTTTGCCGAGCGGTTCGGGTTTACCCCCGTCAAGGTTTATTGTCTGAAACAGCAAAAGGGGAACAGCAGCCAGCAAATGAAAAAATTCGGCAGGGTCGCGCTCAGAAAAAGCATAGCGATATGGAGAAAAGATTGACCCCGTTTTCAAACGGCGCCGCGCTTCGCTGATTCGTGAAACGAAGCAACTTTTCGCGCGAAAAAGAGGGCGCATTCGGGGTAAAAGAGGGTGCGTTCGGGCAGTCTCCGATCTCCTTTTTGTGAAAACTTGAACGCAAGGGTTGTCAATGCGATCAAAGTGTGTTATAATCGGGATAAAGTAAGATTGCGGGGAGGTACAAAGGATGTTTCCCGACGCGCGGTTTTTGGGGCTGGATCTCTATTATTGGATGTTCCTTGTCGGCGTGCTGGCGGCGATGGTGACCGCCCGCCTCTTCTTTTCCCGCGTCGGTTTGAGCGGAAAAGTATTCAATCTTATGATCGTTTCCGCGCTGTTCGGCGTGGTCCTCGGCTACCTTTCCGCGGCCCTTTTGGAATCTTTTTGGGAGTTTCTCGAAACGGGCACGTTCGTATGGGGCACCGGCGCAACCTTTTACGGCGGTCTCATCGGCGCGGTGCTCGTCTATCTTGCAGTCTACTTCCTCTTGGGGAAATTTTATTGTAAAGAAAGAGAACATATCATCCAGCTCAACAAAATGCTCTCGCTGGTCTTTCCCTGCATCGTGGTTGCCCATGCGTTCGGCAGGCTCGGCTGTCTGTTCGAGGGGTGTTGTTACGGCGCAAAGACGGACGCTTGGTACGGGATAGAAATGTTTGTGGAAGGGGAGTGGCAGAAACGCATTCCCTTACAGCTGTACGAAGCGCTCTTTCTGTTTGCGCTTGCCGCAGTTTTGCTCATTCTTTTGCTAAGGTTCAAGTTCGAATATAATGTAAGCCTCTACCTCATCGCGTACGGCGTGTGGCGGTTTTTCATCGAGTTCGCCCGCAACGACGACAGGGGAGCTTCGGGCATCGGCTCTCTTTCCCCGTCGCAGTTTCTTTCGATCGTACTCGTGATCGTTGCGGTCGCCTATCTGCTTTTCTATCGCTTCTACCTGAAACAGAGGCTCGAAAGGGGAGAAACGCATGAAAGCGCGTAAAGCCGCGGCGGTCTCGCTTTTTATCCTCTGCCTCGTCACGGTCGTCCTGTGCTCCTTTCCGCGAATTTTTCCTTGGGAGGAAAAGACGGTCCGCCTTCTGTGCGAAACACTGCCCCGTCTCGCCGCGGCGGGCTTTTTGCTCGCCGTGCTGTGGGGGAAGGCGCTTTGCCCGCAAAGGAAAAATTTTTGGCGGTTTCTGCTTTGGAGCCTGCCCTGTTTTGCCGTTGCGTTCGCGAATTTTCCCTATTCCGCGCTCATTTCCGGGAACGCGCGCATCGAGCGGACCGATCTCGTCTGGCTCTTTCTGCTCAAATGTCTTTCGGTGGCGCTCATGGAAGAACTGTTCTTCCGCGCTCTGTTGCTCCCATTTCTGCGCGAAAAATTTCGGAAATACAAGGGGGGATTTTATTTGTCCGTGCTCCTTTCGGCGGCGCTCTTCTCCCTCATGCACCTGATCAATCTCTTTTACGGCGCGCCGTTCGGCGCGATTGCGTTGCAGATCGGCTATACCTTTCTGCTTGGGATCATGTTCGGCGTGATGTTTTGTATCACGAAGAACGTTTGGCTGTGCGTAACCGTCCATATGATCTTTGATATCGGGGGGCTCATCGTCACCGACCTCGGCACGGGTCCCTTCCAGGATACCTTATTCTGGATCCTCACGGCGATTGCGGGCGCGGTCTGCGCCGTATATATCGCGGTTTCCGCCTACCGGTTCCAAAAGAAAGAGGAACGGGGAATCGGGTAATATGTCCCGAAAACCCCGCTCCGTTATGACGAAAACAGACCCCGCTGTTTTGCAGCGGGGTCTGTTTTCGTCATTGTTTTTTCCCGTTAAAAATTTTAACGTTGATATTTCGTAGGGGATCGAGCTTTTCGTCGTCGGCATTCGTAAAGACGATATCGAATTCATTCAGCGAAAAAGATTTGTACATTCCGTCCATGCCGAATTTGGTTTGATCGACCAGCAACACTTTTTTGGCGCTGTTGCGGAGAGCCGCCCTTTTCAATTCCGATTGATCGAGCGAATTTTCGTATGCGCCGTCCTCTCTGATCGCCGCGCAAGAGCACAGCATCAGATCGTAGTGCATGTCGGAAAGACAGCGCAAGGTAAAAGCGCCCACGATGGAATTCGCGTTATACAGGAGACTTCCGCCGGGGAGAAGGATATCGATGTCATCCTGACGGGACAGCTCCTGCGCAACGACGAGCCCGTTCGTTACGACCGTCTTGTACCTCAGGTTGAGTTTTCGCGCGAGGATGAGGGCGGTGGAGCTGTTGTCGATGAATACCGTTTTGAACGGAGGAAGATGGTTATACGCAAGATCTGCCACCTGCTGTTTTTCCTGCGTATCGCGCTCATATCTTACCGAGATCGGCATTTCGTTTGCCGTGTCGATCACGGTAACGCCGCCATAGGTCTTTTCCAGAAGTCCGAGCTTTTTCAACGCCGAAATATCGCGGCGGATCGTCGCACTGCTTACATACAGCGCCCTCGACAGTTGCTCGATCGAAGCGGTCTTATGCGAATTCAAATACTCTAATATAGCGCTCTGTCGCTCGGATAAAGACATGTTTCCCTCCTTTGAGATCACGATAATACCCTTAGCATTATCTCATTTTTATAAGGATATTATACAACGAAAATCCGAATTTGACAATACTTTTCGAAAAAAACGTATTTTCAAAAAGGCGGGCGGCGCTTTGATTTTGAAAAAAATATGAAAAAAGTTGATCAACTTTACGCCGAAATTATGAAAAAGTTTCAAAAAAACGACAAATATTGACTTTCCAAAGGCGATGCGTTAGAATTAGTTCGGATGATCGTTTGCGGATGAAGGTTTTATGAAACGAAAAATATGCACGGTCGTGATCTTATTGCTTTTCCTTTTGGCGATACCCGTAAGTTTGGTATGCGTCGGTTTTTGTTTGCCCGCCCAATACGGCAACACCTACTATGCCGTGCTGCCGAAGATGTTCCAAAAACTGAAAAACACCCGTGAAAAGAAGATCGTCGTGATCGGCAACAGCGCCGTGGCGTTCGGGCTGGATCCGAAACTTCTGGAAGGGGAGATCGAGGGCTATTCCGTGTGCCCGTTCGGGCTGTACGGCGCGATCGGGACCAAAGCGATGATGGATCTCTCCCGCGTAAATATCGGCGAAGGGGATATCGTGATCCTCGCGCCCGAACAGATGGAACAGTCTCTTTCGCTCTATTTCAACAGCGAATATATCTGGAACGCCGCGGACGGCGATTTCGGGATGTTGCGCTATATCGAGAACAAGAGCGAAATGGTGGGCGGATTTTTGGGATATGCGGGGCGGAAATACCGCTATTACAGCGGTCGCTCCATGCCCGATCCCACGGACGTTTACGCCGCCTCTTCCTTTGACGAAAACTGCAAAATGATCTATGAAAGAGCGTACAACGTGCTTCCGCTCGGTTACGACGCGGTGAACAGGGTCTCCTTCGATACGGCGCTGTTTTCGCGGGACTTTGCGGATTATGTCAATCAATTCAATCGATTCGTCACAAAAAAAGGCGGCACCCTTCTGTACGGATTCGCGCCCGTCAACGTGATGGGGATCGAGGCGGGAACGACGGAAGAGGAGATCGACGCCTTTTGCGACTGCGTCGGCGAGCTTCTCGATTGCGAGATCTTGGGCGACCCCATGCAATATATTTTCGAAAAAGAGTGGTTTTACGATTCGAACGTGCACGTCAATACGGCGGGCATGACGGTCTATACCGATCGGCTCGTGCGGGATCTGAAAGCGTACCTGGGCGACAGTTCGGCGGACGGGATCGTTCTCCCCGAAAAGCCGCAGGTCCCGGATGACGGCGCGGCGGGAGAGGACGGGAAAGACGCCGCCCTCTTTACCTTCGAGCCGGACGGAGACGGCTGGAATATCACGGGGTTGACCGAGGAGGGGAAACAGGCTTCCGCTGTCGAGATCCCCGATTATTACCAAGGGAAAAAAGTGTTATCGTTCGGCGCGGACGTGTTTGCGGGAAATCCGGTGATCGAAGAGATCCGCGTCGGAAAATATATCTATGCGATCGCGGGCGGCTCCTTCGAGGGTTGCACCGCCCTGAAACGGCTGTATCTTCCCGCGGACAACCAGCCTTCGGCGTGCATGGTCTATCTCGATCTGCTGAAAGGGGCTTCCGACTGCATGGTGTACGTTCCTCTCGAAAAACTTTCCGCATATACGAACGACTATTTTTGGTCCCGATATGCCGCTTATCTTGTGGGGTATTGATCCTATGACGGGTTTTAACAAAAAATTATTATCCGCATGCGCCGTGTTTGCCGCATTGTGTCTCGGAATTTCCGCGTGCGCCCCGCAGGAGGGAGCGCAGACGGAGAAAGAATGCAGGGTCGTCCTTGCCGAGAGCGCTTATTATACCTGCGACGAGAATATCAAGACCGTCTCCCGCGGGAGCGACGCGGCGTTTACGCTGGATTTCGTAAGCGGATACACCTTCAAAGACGCCTCTTATGACGACTATTCGGCGGACGTGCGATCTGCGGAGGGCGGCGGAACGGAAGTCGTTCTCACGTTGAAAAACGTACGGTATTTCGCATTCGTCAGCGTCGGCGTGGAAGAAACCGAAAAGACATACGAGGTCTCCGTCGCGGGATCGTCCGTTTTTCGGTGCGAAGAGCCCCGCCAGATTGTGCGGGCGGGCGGAGACGCCGTTTTCACGCTGTGGTTCGGCGAAGGGTACACCTTCGACAGCCTCGTCGATTATGCGGGCTCCTATCGCGTTACGGGGATCGACGGCGCCGTGAATGAAAACCGCGAGCGCAGGGTCGTTCTCACGGTGGAAAACGTTACCGAAGATCTTTTGATAACGGTCAAAGAACGGGCGCTCCCTTCGGGTCCGTCCGAAGGCGAAACGCCTCCCGGCGAAGAGATCGAATTGCAGCCCGTTTCGGGGTATGCCGTCGTCGGCTACGCTCTGAATGGCGGCAGATTTCTCCGCGAGGGGAACGACGGATCGTATTATACAATCAATTATTCGCTCTTCCATTACCGCCGCCCGAATACTTCCCTCGGCACCGATACGATCGCGAGAGAGGGCTATATCCAGACGGGATGGAACACAAAGGCGGACGGCAGCGGCACGCATGTCGGGCTCGGCAGCCGCGCGGACGTGGTCAAAGGGGAAACGCTCCTGCTCTATGCCGAGTGGGCGGAACAGACGGACGCCGCACTGTTCGATTATGTTACGATCGACGAAGAAGATATTCCCGCGCTCTACCGGGAAAAGGAACGGAAAACGGAGAAATTGCAGGAGCTTGTCCAAGGCGCAGATTCCGCGGACCGTTGCGCAGTCGTTACGGGATACCGCGGCACGGACGCCGAAACGCTGGTGATCCCCGAAACGCTCGGCGGAGTTCCTACGGCGGTCGTTGCAAGCGGGGCGGTCAGCGGAGACCGGAAGATCGGGACGGTCGTTTTTCCGCTCTCCATGCAATATATCATGGATGACGCCTTCCTGTATTGCGAAGAACTTACCGAGATCTATCTGTACGACAGCATCTCCTATATCGACGACCGCGCATTCGGGACGCGCAACGTACCCGATGCGCGTCGGGGAGAACATATCGAGACTTTGCATATCAACGCCAAAGAGATGCCAATCTTCGGGGAGAACGAATCCGCCCAGTTCGCCAACAAGATGGAGATGCTCATCGAACACGAGCATGACGAAAAGACCGTGATCTTCGGGAGCTGCTCCATTTGGTACGGGCTCTATGCCGAGCGTTTCGGCGAAGCGACGGGGCGGCTCGCCTTCAACATGGGCGTGGAAGGGGAGACCTGCACCCTCGTCCAGCTCGATATCATCAAACAATATATGCACGGCGGCGATACGCTGATCTATATTTGCGACATCGGCTCCCCGTATCTGCTCGGATACGACGTCGATTTCGACGCGCGCGTTTACAGAATGTTCGAATTCAATTACGATTTGCTCGCTTCAACGGACATGCGGCGGTATTCGAATATCTTCGGCGCGCTGACCGAGTATCTCACGATCAAAAACAACTCGTTTGCGATCGGCGTGAGCGGCTCCTACGAAGATTATCTGTACTATATCACCGAGTACGGGGATAACAGCAATTTCAGGCAGGGGACGGGACACAACGGCGCGTATGCGTTCTATTCTCCGGAAGTCCTCGAAGAAAACCGTGCGCTCGAAAAGACGGAGGAATTTTTGCAGGGCTTTGCCGATATGGGGATCGATCTTTATTACGGCTTCGGCATGCTTAGCGATTGGGTCCTCGAATATATCCCCGAAGCGGAGGAGACGATCGCCGATCTCAACGCCTATTTCCCGGAGAAGTTCGCAGAGCTCAACATGCCCGCAACGATGATCGGCGATATTTACTTCGGCATCCTGCCGAACGACTACTTTACGGAGTATGTGTTCCGCGTCAATTCTTACGGGCAGGAATATTATACGCAAAAGTTCATCGAATGTTTTTTGGGTCTGGTCTGAAAGAAAAGAACGGACACGGGGGATAAATTATGGATCATTTCGAAGTGATCGATATGGAGCGCTGGCCGCGGGCGGAGGAATACCGGCTGTTTGCGAACGACTGGCTGATGACCTATTCCATGACGAAACATCTGCCTGCGGCAAACACCGTCGCCTTTTTGAAGGAGAGAAAGATCAAATTCGTGCCGGCGCTCATCTGGATCGTCTCCGAAGCCTTTAACCGCTGCGAAAATTTTCGGCTCGCGGTAAGAGACGGCAAACTCGGCAAATGGGATACGATCCACCCCATATATCCCACCCTGAACGCCGATAAAAATCTGACCTTCCACAGTTTAAGGTTTACGGGCGATTTCGAATGCTTTTACGACGCCTATCTGGAAGAGCAAAAGGAGACGGCGGAAAAAACGGGGCTTTGGCTGTATGAAGTGCCCGAAAATTCTTTTGTAATCTCCGTGTTTCCCTTTATCCATTTCGACGGGAGCTCCGTGCATTTCAGCCATGCAAAGGAAAACTATGCGCCCTTCTTCGCGATTGGGAAATACGATGAGCAAAAAAGACTGCCCTGCATGCTCGCGGGGAATCATGCCGTCGCGGACGGCTGGCATGTTGCGGAGGTGTTCGGATATATCCAAAAACGGTTAGACGCCCCCGCCGAATGGTGTAAATTTACGAGAAATTAAAAAAACAGGAGGATATTATGTTAAGCGAGGGAAGTATCAGGCTCGACCGCGATTGCGCAGAGATGGATCTGGTTGAGACAAGCACCTACGAACTGTTGAAGGCGTTTGCGGAAGAAGAGGGGGATAAACTCTTTTTGGCGGACGAAAAACAGCGTTTTACCGCGCGGGAGACCTATTGCACGGTGACCGCATGCGCGAACCGCCTGTACGCTCTCGGCGTGCGCGAGGGGACGGTCGTCGCGGTCCGCTGCCCGCGCACCCTTTCGACCGCGCTCATCTATTACGCTTTGCTCTTCATCGGGGGGATCGCCACGATGTGCGACCCGCATACCGATCTGAAAACCTTTCTTGCGGGCAACGACACGGTAAAGCCCGACGCGCTTTTGACCGACGAGACGGGGGAATGGATATTTACGATGGACGGAAAAAGCGAAACCGTCCCGCTTGTCAAGACGGATATTCCCGCGCGGCTCTGTTTCCTTCCCACAGCGAACGTCCATGCGCCCTCCATGCTCATCTTCACTTCCGGGTCGACGGGGGTCGGCAAAGCCGTGGCGATCTCGCAGTTTGCGACGATCAATCATAACCGCAACCTCATCCACCGTTGGGAGTGCACGCCGGAGAGCCGCTACGGTGCGATTTTGCCGTTCAACCATGTCCTTGGGATCTATTGCCCGATGACGGCGCTCGTGGGGCGCAATTTTATCTTTTTCCCCGCGTCCCTTTCGCCCGCTCCGCTGCTCCGCGATATTGCGGAAAACGGCATCACCCATATCGTGGGCGTTGCGTCCCTCTTTTACGCCATGGCGAAGGAGAATGAAACGCTCCGCCTCGATACGAGCGCGCTCAGAACGGGCTTCATGGGCGGCTCTCCCGTTCCTGAGGATCAGTTCGCCTACATCGAACGCTATCTCGATATCAAGCTCATCAACGCCTTCGGCATGAGCGAGGGGTACGGCATCACCTGTACGACCTATTACGACAGCGCCGAACTGCGCCGTTGCAGCGTGGGCAGATTTTTTGCCTGGTTCACGGGTTGCGTGCGCGACGCGAACGGCAAAGAATTGCCCGTGGGGCACGAAGGGGAGCTCTGCCTCAAAGGTCCCATGCTCATGGTGGGCTACTACGGAAACGAAGAGGAGACGAAGAAGGCGTACGATGCCGACGGGTGGTTCCACACGGGCGATCTGGCGCGCTTCGACGAGGACGGAAATCTCTATATCACGGGCAGGATCAAGGAGATCATCATCCGCAACGGCATCAACCTCGTTCCCGCGCGGATCGAAAACGCGATCGGGAGTTTGCCCGCCGTTTCGGAGGCGTCCGTCGTCGGCGTCAGGCATGAGGCGTACGGCGAAGTGCCTTGCGCCCTCGTCGTGCTCAAAAAGGGATATTCCATGACCGCAGAACAGCTCTTGCAGGAGCTTGGCACGCGGCTTGCGAAGAATGAACTCCCCGTGCGCATCCTGTTCACGGACGTCATCCCGCTCACGTCGAGCGGCAAACACGATAAGCAGAACATCAAAAAGTTATTTGAGTGATGGAGATCGTTATTTTCGGCTCGCCGTTGCTTCTTACCCTTTACGGCGTGGCGCTTCTCATCTGCATATTCGATCTTATCAAGCGCGATTCGGGCTATATCCTTCCCATTGCCTCGGCGGGGATCTTCCTCGGTACGACCGTCTATGCCTGCCTGCTCGGCGCCGGCTATGTTGAGATCAGCATCGTAACGCTCGTTTTTCTGGCGCTTACGCTCACCGTATTTTTCGTGCACAGAGAGGGGAAATAGGATATGAATTTCAATTCTTTGTATTTCCTCCTGTTTCTGGCGGTGGTCCTGCTCCTCTATTGGATCTTGCCGCACCGGTTCCGTTGGGTGTTGCTCCTTGCGGCAAGCTACTATTTTTATATGAGCTGGGATCCGTGGCTCGTCTTTCTCATTGCGGGAACGACGCTCGTCTCCTACGGGGCGGCGCTGGCGATCGCAAAGACGGAGAAGAAGGGTTGGAAGAAGTTTTGGCTTATTTTGACCCTCGTCGTCTGTCTCGGCGTGCTCGTCGTGTTCAAGTATCTCGACTTCCTGATCCAGAGCGTTGTGGACCTTTTGCGGCTCTTTTCCCTCCGACTCGACGATTTCTCTCTCGGACTTCTCCTGCCCGTCGGGATCTCGTTCTATACCTTCCAGACCCTTTCCTACGTCATCGACGTCTACCGCGGGAAGATCCGCCCCGAAAAGCACCTCGGCTACTATGCCCTTTTCGTCAGCTTTTTCCCGCAGCTTGTCGCGGGACCGATCGAGCGCGCAGACAACCTCATCCCGCAACTGAGGGCGGAGCACACCTTCGACTCCGACGACATGGCGGCGGGTTTTCGGATCATGCTCGTCGGATTTTTCCGCAAATGCGCGATCGCGGATGTCTGCGGGATCTATGTCACGAACGTTTTCGGGAATTTCGCCGCGGCAAACAGTCTGTCCGTCTTGCTTGCGGGCATGCTCTTCATCATCCAGATCTACTGCGATTTCGCGGGCTATTCCGAGATCGCCATGGGCGTCGCCCGTATGATGGGGATCCGCCTCATGAAAAACTTCGACCGTCCTTTTATGGCGGTGAGCTGGTCGGAATGGTTCAAACGTTGGCATATCAGCCTTACGAGGTGGTTCATCGACTACGTTTATATCCCGCTCGGCGGCAACCGTAAGGGGAAGGCGCGGAAGGTTCTGAACATCTTCATCGTCTTTATCCTCTGCGGGCTCTGGCACGGCGCCAACTGGACGTACGCGATCTGGGGCGTTTACGTCGCCGTCATGCAGAGTCTCGAAACGTTGCTCTTCAAGCCTTTGGGGAAGCTGTTTGCCAAGCTGAAAGTAAACGGCAAGAACGAGTTCGTTCTGCTGCTGAGAAGGATCCCCTTTGCGTTTACCATTGCGGTAGGGGGGCTCATCTTCCGCGCCTCGTCCGTAGGTCAACTCGGCGAAGTGTTCCGCATCTTGTTTACGGGCTTTGAAAACTATTTCGGCGGCGCGGCGGCAAGCCTCGGTTTCACGGCGCTCACCCTCTTCCAGTTCGCGCTTGCCCTTACTTGTATGTGTCTGCTGTGGCATTTCGAGGAATACGACCCGAAGAGGGCGCCGCAGCTCCTCGGCGTTCGGGAGCGCTCTATCTATGCGCAGAAAGTCTCCGTCTATTTTTATCTCATTGTCGCGATCGCCGTGTTCTGGCTCTCCCTGCTTGCCTCCGAGAACGCTTCGGCGTTCCTGTATTTTCAATTCTGATCTTTGCTCGCATGCGACCGCTCCGAGGCGTTTCGGGGCGGTTTTTCATTCCGTTTTTTGGGCAGAAAGGGGCATAAAAGGGCGGGAATTCCCGAAAAGTTGATCAAATTTTGAAAAAACATGCAAAAGTTCGCGGCTTTTTATGAAAAAGTTACAACATTTTTGTCAAATCTTGACACGGCAAAAAAAAGTGGTATGATAAAATAAATTTATGATTGCGGGAGACTGTCGTACCCCCCAAGGATGGGCTCCCGCAATCGAATCTCAGAAGGAGGAAAATATGAAAACCAAGACAAGAAAGTTGTTCGGCAAAGTACTTGCGCCCGTTGTGGCGCTTGCCATCGCTGCCGCACCCGCTTTCAATTCGATGGGCTCCGCGATCGACGCCGCTGCGATCGGACGCGACGGGTACAAAGCCGTTCTCGACTATGATACCCTTGCAGAGGCGCAGGCAGCCGCCGCGGAACTCGACGAGGAGATCGAAGCAGAGGGCATTATCATGCTCAAAAACGACGGTTCGCTCCCTCTTCCCGCAGGGTCGTCTGTTACCCTCTTCGGGCAGGACGCGACGAGCCTCCAAGGCGCGACGACGAACACCAGCGTCGCTCCCGCGCTCGAACAGGAAGGATTCAAAGTCAACCCCAACCGCATCACGGAAAGCAACTATAAGACCGTGAGCAAAGATGACATCCGTCTCTACAACAAAGTCGGTATCGTTGTCGTCGGCATCGGCGGCGGCGAAGGCTCCGACCTCTCCACCGGCTACTCGTCCGGCAAGAAAGGCACGACGATCGGCGAAGCGCTCGGCAACGAAGAGGAGAACGTCGGCGGCTGGAAGCACGCGAACCCCGCGATGTATCAGGGTGATGAAGATGACGCTCCCGTCGCCCGCAAGCACGAGCTCATGTTCAACAGCGATGAACTCGCGCTCATCGAGATGGCGAAAGATACCTGCCAGAAGGTCGTCGTCATCATCAACGCTTCCACCAACTGGGAGCTCTACAACCTCGAACACGATGAAAAGATCAATGCGATCCTCGACATCGACCGTCCCGGCACGAACGGCATCTTCGCGCTCGGAAAGATCCTCAAAGGCGAGATCAACCCCTCCGGCAAGACTGTGAACGAATGGTATAAAGACTTCACGGCAGATCCCACCTGGTTCAACTTCGGCGCCAACACGCAGAACGAGGCAGGCTCCAACACCCTCGTCCTTGAAGACGGCTCCCCGGCGAACAGCGGGCAGAACCACCAGGTGATGTACGAAGAGGATATCTACATCGGCTACAAGTACTACGAAACCGTGTACTCCGAGATCAAAGCCGGCAATATTCAATGGAATAAGACCGGCGGCGATCCGATTACGCACCTCGAAACGGGCGCGGCTGCCGATAAAGACAAGAACGCAGACGACTGGTTTGCGGACACCGTCGTATATCCCTTCGGCTTCGGTCTGAGCTACACGAACTTCGAGATCAAGATCGACGAAGTCTCCAACGCGACCCTGTTAAAGACGAATGTTGAATCCTCTGTGGACAATCCCGCGAAGGAAAAGACCATCGACATCACCGTCACCGTGAAGAACACGGGCAGCGTTGCGGGGAAGGAAGTCGTTCAGATCTACAACTCCGCGCCTTATGAGAAGGACGGCATTGAGAAGGCGGCGGTCAACCTCGTTGCGTTCCAGAAGACGGGGCTCATCAAACCCGGTCAGAGCGAGACGTTGACGCTCACCGTCAACATTCAGGACCTCGCTTCCTACGACTACGACGACGCGAACGAAAACGAGATCATCGGCTACGAGCTCGAAGCGGGCACCTACACCCTCTATGCTTCCAACAACTCGCACTGCACCGATGAGACGGAAAAGACCGAGATCACGGTCGATGAGGACGCTTATCTCCAACTCGACGACTTCTCCGACAACGAGATCAAAAATCTCTTCACGGGCACCCGTTACAGCTCGCTCCGCACCAACGACGCGGACTGGAACGGCGACGGTCAGATCAACGAGGCAGATGAAGTGTTTAAGGAAGAGATGACCCTTCTTTCGAGAAGCGACCTCATCGGCACCTTCCCGAAGCCTCCCGTCACGAATATTGCGGAGCAGAAGTACGGCAACACCGTTACGGAATGGTTTGTCAACAACATCATCCTCTACTGGAACCAGTACAACCTCGATACATACGCGGACGGCAAGTACACCTACTCCGACAAGCTCATGGACGAGAAGGGCGAACCCAACGTCGACGTCACGAAAGCGCAGATGGAAGGCTGGACGCAGATGGCGGACGCCGCCGCACAGCTTGCCGCGATCCAGGCAGAGGATTCCGACTGGATCATGTTCAACGAACTTGCCGGGATCCCGTTCGACAGCGAAGATGAGATTCAGAGCGGCAGATTCCAGGGCAAGACGGGCGCTGAGGTCTGGAAGCAGTTCATGAACCAGTTCACCTGGCAAGACCTGCACACCGCGGGCTTCAACGGCGGTAACAACGGCAGCCCCGTAGCCAACCTCGGCATTCCCACGGGCGGCGCGGCAGACGGTCCCACCAACTGGACCAGAACCTACAACTGGGGTTCCAATTCGAGGATCGGCGCAACGTGGAATACCGACATCGCAGAGCGCGAAGGCATCATCGTCGCCAACATGGGTCTTTTGAGTGGCGGCACGGCAACGCAATGGTGCAACCCTTCCATGAACTTCCACCGTTCTCCTTTCTCCGGACGTAACTTCGAGTACTTCGGACAGGACGGCATCCAGACGGGTATCATGGCGGCGGCAGTCGTACAGGGTTCCCAGTCGAGAGGCGTCAACAACCACTTGAAGCACATGTTCCTCAACGACCAGGAGACCGACCGTAACGGTCAGGTCATCCTCACCTGGCTCTCTGAGCAGGCGCTCCGTGAGATCTATGCGAAGTCCTTCCAGATCGCCATTCAGGAAGGCGGCGCAACGGGTGCGATGGGCGCATTCGCCCGCGTCGGCGCGGTTCCTTTTTCCGCAAACGACATGGCGCAGAACAAGCTCGTCCGTGAGGAGTGGGGCGCAAGCAGATTCATGTTCCACTGCGATATGTATGCAGGGCAGAACGGCGCGGTCCCCGCAGACCTTGCTCTCCGTGCAGGGCTCACCCACGCACCTTATAACAGCAGAGGCACGGGCGGCGGCAACACCCCCGCAACGAATCCTTCCGGCACTTGGGATCCCGATTACGAGAACGAGCTCACCGGGCAGAAGGGCGGCGTGTATATCGGCAAGGACGACGGCGAACAGAAGAAGTACTATTCCAACAACCAGTGGTACGCTGTCCGCTATCAGGTCATGCTGATGTACAGCGAATATGCTAACGCGGCGCATGCTCGCAACGGCATCATTCTCGACGGCTATGTCGGCAACAACGAACTCACCGCTACGCAGGGCGTTGCGGCAAACGGGCTGAATGTCGGCTTCGCAAACAGCGGCGCAACCGTAAGCAACTACACGATCGCAAGCGGCGCGCTTCCCGCAGGGCTTACCCTGAATGCGTCCACCGGCGCGATCACGGGCACCCCGACCCAGGCAGGGACCTTCACGTTCAGCGTGAGAGCGGCGTTCGACCTCTGGATCACCAAGACGAACAGCTACACGCTCACGGTCACCGCTTCCTTCTCTTACACGATCCCCGAAACGATCACGGCGGGCGAAACGGCGTTGGAACTTCGTCCTACGGCGACACAGGGCATCAGTCTTGACGGCGCAACTTGGTCGGTTCTCGAAGGCGAGCTTCCCGCAGGCGTTACGCTCACCGAAGCGGGCGTCATCAGCGGTACTCCTACCGCCGGCGGCACCTACACCTTCACCGTGAGAGCAAGCGTCAGAAGTGGGCGTAATACGAGCAACTACGATGTGCCCGTCACGCTCACCGTCACAGGCGAGGCAACTCCTCAGCCCACGGAAGTGCAGTTCAGAGTCAACGAAGGCAAACTTCAATACTCGACGGACGGCGATATTTGGAACGACGTAGCGGGCGCGGCGGAAGCAGGCAAGTCCGTAACGAAGTTCGAGATCAACGATCAAGGTCACCTCGTTGTCACCTATTCCGATAACACGACCGCAGACCTCGGCAACGTCGTCGGCGCGCAGGGACCTCAGGGCGAAAAGGGTGAAACCGGCGAAACCGGTCCTCAAGGCGCCCAGGGCGAAAAAGGCGACAAGGGCGACAAGGGCGATCCCGGCGAAAAGGGTGAAACCGGCGCAACCGGCGCCCAAGGCGAAAAGGGTGAAAAAGGCGATAAGGGCGACGCAGGCGAAGCAGGCGCGTCCGGCGGTTGCGGCGGCGTCATCGGCGCAGGCAGCGCGATCATCGCGGCAGTCGTTCTCCTCGGCGCAGGCGCTCTCGTCCTCAAAAAGAAGAAGGACTGATAACTAACTGAATGTCCGCCCCCGTGCGGGGGCGGAAAAGTACAAGCGATCTCCGACACGAGGAGACAAGGGTCGAATCGTGTCGGAGTAACTTTATAAAAACAGACAAATAAGCCCGCTTTTTTTGGGCTTACGCCGTGCTCAAACGGCGAAAACTTATAAGGAGCATCACAATGAAGAAGGAACAGAAAATTGCATTCATTTCTGTGCTCGCCGCCGTGCTTGCTGTCTTTGTCGCAATGGGGCTCTTGGTTTCGGCTGCAAACGGTGCATTCGAAAAAAAGAACGCCGTGCAACAGGAGGACGCGGCAAAAGTCTACTTCTACGGGAATTACCCCGGCGCAGGCCGCACTTCCGTCCGCGTAAAGGTCGGCGATAAGGTGTCCCGCCCGGAGGATCCCGAATACGCGGGGTACACGTTCGATAACTGGTACACCTCGCTGGAAGGCGACGAACTCTTCGATTTCGAATCCGGGATCGAGGAAAACACCAGCGTCTTTGCACACTGGCTCAGGAGCGAATACAGAATTACGTTGAGTAAGGGCAACGGCGAACCCGACGAGGTCTGCCTCGTCGAAATGGGCGGAAAACTCGCCCGTCCCGAACCCCCCGTGCGGGAAAATTATACCTTTGTAGACTGGTACACCGATTCCGCACATACCCAGGTATATAACTTCGACAGCGAAGTCGACGGCGATTTCACCCTCTATGCAGGTTGGAAACTTACAAGGGCGACCGTTACGTTCGACTATAATTATAACGGCGCGCAGGATCCCGTTTCGCAAACGGTCGAAGGCGGCGAGACGATGACGCCGCCGACCCCTCCCACGCGCGAGGACTTCCGCTTCCTCGGTTGGAGCACGAGCAGGGGCGCAACGTATGATCTTTTCAACTTCGAAACTACGCCCATCGAAGAAGATTTTACCCTCTATGCAAGATGGGAACGCACCCACTGGATCGTTACCTTCGCCGCAAACTATGCGGGCGCAGATCCCGAAAGCGTGCCCGTCCACGTCGGGGTCGGCTCCGCGGCGCAACTTCCCGAAGACGCCATCACGCGCTACGGCTATGAGCTCGAAGGCTGGTACAACGAAGCCGCCTGCACGAGCAAGGCCGATCTTACGAACGTCTCGGCGTCGTTCACCGTCTATGCAAACTGGGTCAAGGCGAAGTTCACGGTGGAATTCAACCTCAATTATCCCAATGCAGAGGGCGCGCCCGCGTCTCAGCAGGTCGAGTATCAGGCGTCTGCTACGCAGGTCGATACCCCCGAAAGAGAGGGCTTTACCTTCGTCGGCTGGTACACCGATTCCGAATATGCACCGGGCAGCGAATTTACCTTCGATATGCCCATCGAGGGCAACACGACGCTCTATGCCCGCTGGCAGGAAGAGCAAGAAGGACCGAGCGAAAGCACCGTCACCCTCATGTATCACAACGGCACGGACTGGGTCGAATATCAGGAATTTACCTTCGATAAGACGCCGTTCTACCCGAACGATAAGATTTCGGGGTCGATCATCAACGCCGGACCTACGATACCTGCCTTAGAGGGATATTATTTCAGAGGTTGGTACACCGACGAGACCTTCGCGTCTACCTTCAACTTCTCCGCCGCCTATGTCGAAGCGCAAACGGTGTATGCGAGAATGCTCAAACCGTACGAATTCCAGGCGGAGCTCGTCAACCTTGCGGGTAAGCAGGGCTTCGGCGGTTCGGTCAACTATTTCGAACACGGAATGATCGCTTACTCCAACCTCATCCACGGCGGCGACGTCCATAACGACTTCTACATCACGGGCATGTACGCAAGCGGACTTTATATCGACTTCGAGATCAACGCGACATCCGCGGTCTCCGAACTCGTTCTTTCGATGCGCGTCTCGTCCGAGATGAAGGACTTCTCGATCTTCCTCGGCACCGACCAGTACCCGAACAGCGATACCTTCGAGGACGGCGGCAGAGAGTGGTGGGTCCTCGCAAACGAGCAGTATCAGATCTTTGTCGGTGGCAGCGAACAGACGTTGACGCAGATTTTGCACGACGGCATCGTGATGCCCGCGGCGAACCTCAACTCGCCCGAAGATCTCAGCGACGATAAAACGCCGTTCGAGGATTGCGTCGTCTACATCCATCTGAGTTTGCAGGCGGGGAAGAACATCATCCGTTTCAGAACGAACAACCAGGCATTCTTCGGCAACGGCACGTTCAACGCGATGGCGCCGATGATCGACAGCATCACGATCTATTCCGACGTCGCGCTCACGATGACGGAATATCCTCAATTCCTTGCAGCGAGAAAGGCGGAGATTGGTCTGCCGGCGGCGATTGCGGCTCTGCCCCCCGTTCGCAGGAAAGAGTGGTAAATCGGATCTTCCGTCCGCACGGGAGACCGTGCGGACGGAAAGAAAAATTTTAACAGGAGGAAATTATGCAAAACGCAAAACCGTTTTATCAGAGAGCGGACTTTTATACGGGCGTCGCGGCGTTTGTTCTGATCTTTATCAGTTTTGCAAACTATGTCGCAAACGGCGCAACGCAATATAACGGCGGGAGGCTCGCATCCTCGGTCATCGCGCTCAGCGCCGTCTCGCTCTGTTTGCTCACTTTGGCTCTCGCATTCGACGTGCTCGCGGGATTTTTCCCCAAGACAGAGCAATTCGCAGAATATACGCGCATCCTCAAATATGCCGTATTTGTGCTCATGCTGGGGAGCTTTTTGGAGCTCATCGTAACGGAAACGAACTTCATCGGAAATATGTTCGCTTCCGTAGACCCCATCGATCCCATTTATAAGGTCAACTATTTTACGGTCGTGATCGCGGCGCTCGCGTCTTGCGTCTGCGCGCTCGTTTCCGGGCTTTTACAGAGCAGGGCGGCAGGCAAGACAGCGGAAAATTCGGAGGTGGCGCAATGAAGATCTTTAAGAAGAAACTGTGGGAAACGCTCTGCATCGTATTCGCCGCGTTGATGGTCGTATTTATTGCGCTCAGCCATGCGGGCACGATCCTCGGCGGTCAGATCAACGAAATGCTGGGACTTTCCGCCAACGATACCGTTGACGACGGGGACGGTTCCCAAAAGATCAGCTATGAAAAATTCAAGACGGCGGACGAGGTGGAGGATTACTACCGCGGCGTCAATCTCGATGTTGAGGGCGAGGGCTTGGTCCTTCTCAAAAACGAGAACAACGCGCTTCCCCTCGCAAAGGGAGCGGGCGTGTCCCTCTTTTTGAGCGGCTCTGCGTCTCCCATGTACGCCACGCACGGTCCCGGAGCAAACCCCGCGATCGAAGGGAAGGTCAACTTAAAGACCGCGCTCGAAGAGGACGCGGAGTTTAAGGTCAATCCCGAACTTTACAGCTATTACGAGGGACCCGGCGCGTCTGCGCGCGGGCAGGATCTGAGCGATCCCGCAAATCCCATTTTCAAGACGAACGAAAAGGCGTGGAGCAACCTTCCCGCCGCGCTTCAAACCTCTGCCGCCTATGCGCAGTACGGGGACGCGGCGATCGTCACCGTCACCCGCATGAGCGGCGAAGGCACCGACGTCTCGGCAAGCGGAAGCGACGGGCTGGACGGCAGCTATCTTTCCCTTACCGCGGAGGAAGTTTCCGTTCTCGAAGCGGTTGCCGAGTTAAAGGCAAACGGCACGTTCTCCAAGATCGTCGTGCTCATCAACTCCGCGGTCACCGTGCAGTGCGATTTCCTGTCCGACGAGCGCTACGACATCGACGCGGCAATGTGGATCGGGCTTCCCGGCGGCACGGGGATGCGCGCGGTCGCGCGTGCCCTTGTCGGCGACATCGTTCCCAGCGGTCGGCTGTCCGATACCTTCCTCAAAGATAATTTTGCGGCTCCCTCGGCAGCTTACTGGAAGGTGAACGAAGGCTTTTCCTCCGCTTACGCAAATGCCGGCGAACTCGGACTCAACCCTACGCAGACCTATTTCGGCGTATATGTCGAAAATATCTATGTCGGTTACCGCTATTTTGAAACGCGCTACGAGGACGTCGTTACCCAGCGCGCAAACGTCGGCAATTACGATTACGACGACGAGGTCGCCTATCCGTTCGGCTACGGTCTCTCCTACACGACCTTCTCTTACAGCAACTTTACCGTGGACCCCGCGGACGAGAACGGCGATTACACCGTCTCCGTGACCGTGACGAATACGGGGAATGTCGCGGGGAAAGAGGCAGTACAGATCTATCTGCAAAAACCTTATACGGTATATGACGAGACCTTCGGGATCGAGAAGGCGTCCGTGGAGCTGGCGGGCTTTGCCAAGACGGCAGTTCTTTCGTCCGGCGCGTCGGAGACCGTCACGGTCAAGATCAACAGGGAAATGCTCCGCTCCTACGATGCGGAAGTCGCAAAGACGTACATCCTCGAAGCGGGCGATTATTACTTCACCGCGGCAAAGGACGCGCACAACGCGATCAACAATATCCTTCTCAACAAGAGCCGCAGCGGAAAGGCGGCCGTTAACGCAAGCAGCATGACGGGGGAGGGGAATGCCGATCTCGCCGCGGTCGCGCTGTCGCAAGCAGAGACGGATACCGAGATCTTTTCCACGTCGTCGGAAGAGGCGGCGGCAACTGCCGAAGGCGGCGCCGAGATCAAGAACAGGCTCGATTTCCTCGATCCGAACCGTTACGACGGCGTTGAGAATTCAACGGAAGGCTCGAACGGCGAAGTGACCTATGTTTCCCGCTTCAACTGGGCGGGCACCTTCCCGCAGGAAAAGACGGTGCTCCGTCTTACGGAAAACGGTACCGTAAAGTACGACATCACGAGCAATAAGGAGATCGTGGAGGACGAAGGCGCCGAAGCGCACGAACAGGGCGCAAATACGGGGCTTACGCTTGCCATGATGCGCGGGCTGGAATTCGACGATCCGAAGTGGGAACAGCTTCTCGATACGATGACGGAGGAGGAACTTTGGAATCTCCTCACCGACTGCTACGGATATACCCCTGCGGTCGAAAGCATTTCCAAACCTCTGACCGACGAGGACGACGGTCCCTACGGCGTCAGCCACAGCACCAAGGGCTATTCCTCCATGAGCTGCGAGGGGATCATTGCCTCGACCTTCAATATCGAACTGTATGAGAAAGTCGGCGAAGCGATCGCCGCCGACGCGCGCAGTGAGAACGATTCCGGTCTCATCATGACGCTCCACGGTCTCTACGCGCCCGGTCTCAATATCCACCGCGTTGCGTTCGGCGGAAGAGCGGCGGAATATTTCTCGGAAGATCCCATTCTTTCGGGGGTTGCCGCAATGTATGAGATCAGGGCGATGCAGGCGCAGGGCGTCGTCGCGCATGTCAAACACTTCATCTTCAACGATGAGGAGAGCCAGAGAAACGGCATCGGCATCTGGCTCAACGAACAGGCGGCGAGAGAAATTTATCTCCTTCCGTGGGAATATGCGCTCCGTCCGTCGAGGGGCAACGCGCACGCGATCATGACCTCCTTCAACCGCGCGGGCTGCATCTGGACGAGCGGAAGCGACGATCTCATGATGGGGATCCTCCGCGAGGAATGGGGATTCGACGGCTATTCGCTCACCGATATGTGCGGCTCCAACGGTTCGCTCTACATGACCCGTTTGGACGGCTTTATGAACGGCACCGATCTCTTCCTCGACCACAGCGCGCAGGTCGCCAACAGCTGGCAGAGCAGTCCTACCTTCCAAAACAGGCTGAGAGACGCGGCGCACAGACTTCTCTATATCGTTGCGAATTACAGTGCCGCAATGGACGGCTATTCCTCCACGACCCGCACGGTCTCCAAGATGGTCTGGTGGGAATACGTCATCAATATCCCACTGATTGTATTCTCGGTCGGCACGGCGGCAAGTTTTGCGATGTTCGTTGCGAGCGAGATCATCGAAAAGAGAAAGAAGAATTAGTTTTTGGCTCAGAAAGCGCGGACGGCTTTTCGGTCCGACGAAAAGCCGTCCGCAAAACTCCTTGAAATGAAAGAGGGATGACATGAGAATCGAAAGATTATCCGTGGAAAATCTCGCGGAAAATTGCGTTACGGATGAACAAAAGCCGAGAATTTCCTTTGCAATCGCATCCGAAAAAAGGGGAGCCGCGCTCGCGAATGCGCAGATCACCGTCAACGGACAGACGTTTACGACGAAAGAGCAGATCCTCGTTCCCTATGAGGGCGCTCCCTTAAAGCCGTTTACCCGCTATTTGGTTACGGTAAAGGCGACGGACAATTTCGGCGAGACGGATACCGCCGAAACGACCTTCGAAACGGGCAGGCTCAACACCCCGTGGAAGGCGGAATGGATCACGGACGGCAGGTACAAATTTACCGAAAAGCATGTATCTCCCGTGCCGATGCTGTTCCGTAAGCGGATAAAAACCGAAAAAAAGATCGTGCGCGCCGTCATTTACAGCACGGCGATGGGCGTTTACGGTCTCGACATCAACGGAAAACGGGTCGGAAAGGATTACTTTGCTCCCGGCTTTACTTCCTACGAACATCATTTACAATATCAGGTCTACGACGTGACATCTATGCTCACGGGAAACGACGTGCTCACGGCGACGGTCGTGGGCGGCTGGGCGGTCGGCTCCTTCGTCTTTAACCGCGTGAACCGCGTGAGTGCGGACCGTCAGGCGCTCCTTCTCGAGCTTCGCCTCACCTATGCGGACGGCTCTTCGGAAGTCGTCGGCACCGACGCGAGCTGGGATGTTTCCTTGGAGGGAAATCTCCGTTTTTGCGACCTGTATGACGGAGAGACTTTCGACGCGACGGTCGATCCCGAAACGATCGCATGGCACAAGGCGGCGGTCGAAACATTGAGAAAGGTCCCCGCGGAGATCGTGGCGGGGTATGGCTCGCCCGTCATTGCGCACGAGGTCATGAAGCCGATTTCCCGCACAAAACTTTCGGGCGGAGAACTTGTGTATGACTTCGGGCAGAATTTTGCCGGCGTCATCCGCGCGAAGATCAAGGGCAAACGGGGGCAGCGGGTCGTCTTTCGCCATGCCGAGCTCTTGAAAAAGGACGGAACGCTCAATACCGCTCTTCTCCGCTCCGCAAAGGCGACGGCGATCTATCTCTGTAAGGACGGGGAACAGGTCTATTCTCCCCGTTACACCTACATGGGGTTCCGCTACGTCGGCGTAGAAGGGATCGAGGAGGAAAACATCGAACTCGAAGCCTTGGCGCTCTACTCCGACGTGGAGCAGACGGGCTCCTTCGAATGCTCCGATCCTCTGATCAACCGTCTGCAAGAAAACATTCTGTGGAGCTCAAAGTCCAACTTTGTGGACATCCCGACCGACTGTCCCCAGCGGGACGAGCGGATGGGCTGGACGGGCGATATTTCCGTCTTTGCCAAGACGGCGGTCTATAATTTCGGGCTGACGCGCTTCCTTGAAAAATGGCTCAAAGACCTGCGGGCGGAACAGCTCAAAACGGGCGGGATCCCCAACACGATCCCCGTTCAGGGCTACGGAATGCCCGTGACCTTCCCCCGCATCGCGACCGACAACTGGGGCGACGCCTGCGTGACCGTCCCTTGGGCGCTGTACGAGGCGACGGGGGACAGAAAGATCCTCGAAACGTCCTATGCCTCCATGAAAAAATACAATAAGGCATGCGGATTTTGGGCAAAACTTTTGAGCTTCGGGAAGCATCGTTATATCTGGAATATGCCTCTTCCGTTCAAATTCGGCGACTGGCTCGCGCCCGACGTTCCCACGATGAGCGGGTGGCAGAAACGCAGTAAATGGACGGCGACGGCGAGCTATGCGAATACGAGCAGAATGATCTCCCGCATCGCGGGGATCCTCGGCAAAAAAGAGGACGAAAAGAAATACGCCAAACTCTACCGGAAAATCTCAAACGCCTATTGCAGCGTGTTCACCGACGGAAAGGGGAAACTCAAAAACGAATTCCAGACGGCATACGTTCTTCCGCTCCACTTCAAAATGTTCCCCGACGAAAAGACACAGCGGGCGGCGGCAAAACATCTTGCGGCGCTCGTTGCAAAAAACGATCACAAGATCGCGACGGGTTTTCCGGGGACGCCGTTCATCCTCTTTGCGCTCGCCGATAACGGGCAGGAAGAGGAGGCGTTCAAAATGCTGATGAACACCGAATGCCCTTCGTGGCTCTATGAGGTGAAAGCGGGCGGCACGACGATCTGGGAGCGCTGGGACGGCTTAAAGGCGGACGGAACCCTCAACGCGGGCGAGGGCGACGGGACGGACGGCATGATCTCCTTTAACCACTATGCGAGCGGCGCCGTGGGCGACTTCTTGTATCGCAGGGTGGCGGGGATCGAACCGACGGAATGCGGATACAAGCGTTTCCGCGTAAAGCCGCTTTTGGGCGGAGGGATCTCTTCGGCAAAAGGCTCGGTCGAAACGCCCTACGGAACGGCGGCATGCGACTGGAAGATCGAAGAGGGGACATTCCTTTTGAACGTCAAAGTCCCCGCGGGCACAAAATGCACGGTCGAGCTTCCCAACGGGGAAAAATACGAGACGGATAGCGGGAGCTATTCCTATGAGTGCGGAATTTGATATGAAATATTTTTTGGCGATCGACATCGGCGCGTCAAGCGGGCGGCATATCGTCGGTTGGCAGGACGGCGGCGAAATCAAAACGGAGGAAGTTTACCGTTTCCCCAACGGCGTAAAGGAGGAGAGGGGGCATCTCACTTGGGATATCGCCTCCCTCTTCGAAAACGTGAAGGCGGGGATCGCAAAGGCGCTGAAAAAGTACCCGCAGATCGAAAGTCTTGCCATCGATACCTGGGCGGTGGATTACGTTCTTCTGGACGGCGAAAAGGAGATCTTGCCCTGCTATTCTTACCGTGACGGAAGAACGGAAAGAACCGTCCCGCTCGTCCACGGGAAGATCCCCTTCGAGGAATTGTACCAAAGAACGGGCATCCAGTTCCAGACGTTCAACACGATCTATCAGTTCTACGACGATCTTTTGAAGGGGAGGTTGCAACGGGCGACGGACTTTTTGATGCTGCCCGAATATCTCTCCTATAAGCTCACGGGCGTCAAAGCGCACGAGTACACGAACGCGACGACGACGGGGCTTCTCGGCGGCGACGGCAAGTACGACAAAGAAATTTTGGAAAAGCTCGGTTTTCCCCGAAAGCTGTTCGGGAAGATCAGCCCGCCCAAGACGGCGCTGGGCAAGCTCCAAGAGAGCGTCGCGCGGGAAGTCGGCGGAAATTGCGAAGTCGTTCTGTGCGCCTCGCACGATACGGCAAGCGCCGTGGAGGGGATCCCGATCGAGGGCGACGAACCCTATATCTCTTCGGGGACGTGGTCCCTTCTCGGCGTGAAAGTGCCGAAGATCATCGCGGACGAAAAGAGCAGAAAGGCGAACTATTCCAACGAGGGCGGCGTCGGCTACATCCGTTACCAGAAGAACATCATGGGGCAATGGGTGGTCAACCGTCTCAGGGAGGAGCTCTGTCCGGAAAAGCCCTTCGAGCAGATCGAGGCGGAAGCGCAAACGAGCGGTTTCCACGATTATGCGGACATCAACGACCCGATCTTCTTTGCGCCCGACAGCATGAAAGAGGCGTTCGACGGGTGGTTCAAAAACGAGAGGGGACCGAGAACCGAACAGGATTATTTCAACTGCGCCTTTCTGTCCCTCGCCGCGAGTTTTATGACGGCGGTCGAGGAGCTCGAAGAAAATCTCGGAAAAAAGTATCAAAAGCTGTATATCGTCGGCGGGGGAGCGAAGAACAAATACCTGAACGAACTCACCGCCGAGGCATGCAAACTCGAAGTGATCGCTTTGCCCATTGAGGCGACGGCGCTTGGAAATTTGAAGATTCAGATGGAGAGAAAACAATGACTTACTATGAAATTGCAAAAAAACGTTATGCGGATTTCGGTGTCGATACGGAGACGGCTTTAAGAAAGGTCGCCGAAATCCCCATAGGCATCCATTGTTGGCAGGGCGACGACGTCATCGGCTTCGACGGCTCGGAAAGTCTTTCGGGCGGCATTCAGACGACGGGCAACTACCCAGGCCGCGCCCGCACTTTTGAGGAGTTGAAGTCGGATATTAAAGTGGCGTTTTCCCTCATCCCCGGTAAAAAACGGCTCAATCTTCATGCGAGCTATGCCATTCTCGGCGAAGATAAGGGGAAGGTGGACCGCGACGGCTATACCTATCGGTATTTCGAGCCGTGGGTGGAGTTTGCGAAAGAGCTTGGGCTCGACGGCATCGACTTCAACCCGACCTTTTTCGGACATCCGAAAATGAAGGACGGTCTGTCGCTCTCCTCCCCCGATGAAGCTACCCGCAAATTCTGGGTGGAGCACGGAAAGCGTTGCATGGAGATCGCGGCAGACTTAGGCAAGGCGTTCAAAAAGCCCTGCCTCGTCAACATCTGGATCCCCGATGGGTTTAAGGACGTGCCCTCCGACCGCCTCGGTCCTCGCCTTCGCTTAAAGAAGTCTCTCGACGAAATTCTTGAAAATTACGAGAGGGAATGGGTCATTCCCGCCGTAGAGAGCAAGGTGTTCGGGATCGGCGTCGAGAGCTACACGGTGGGGAGCAACGAGTTCTATCAGAACTATGCGGCGGAGAAGGGCATCTGCTGTCTGCTCGATAACGGGCACTATCATCCGCTCGAATATGTCTCGGATAAGATCCCCGCGCTCCTCGCCTTCTACGACAGGGTCGCGCTCCATGTCACAAGGGGAGTCAGGTGGGACAGCGACCACGTCGTTCTCTTTGAGGATGAACTCAAAGAGATCGCGAAGGAGATCGTAAGGAATGACGCGACGGAGAGAGTTCTCATCGGGCTCGACTACTTCGACGCAAGCATCAACCGCATTGCGGCTTGGGTAACAGGCGGAAGAAATATGCAAAAGGCACTTCTCTTTGCGCTTCTTCAACCGAATGCAGAGCTCAAAGCCTTGCAGGACAGCGCGCGGTTTACCGAACTGATGAATTTACAGGAAGAAGTCAAAACGTTGCCGTTCGGCGCCGTGTGGGAAGAATATCTTTCCCGCGCGGGTGTTGTTGGCGCGGATTGGCTGTCCGAAGTAAAGAAATACGAAAAAGAAGTTTTAAGCAAGAGAGGATAAAAATATGAAAAATATCTATGAGGCAAAATTTCTCAAAGAGTTTTGCTCGGTAGCGGCAAACATGTACCGTCTCGGCTGGGATGAGCGCAACGGCGGCAATATCAGTTACCTGCTCGAAGAGGAAGAGGTCAAAGAATATCTCAATCTGAACCACATTTTCCGCACCATGCCCTTTATGGGGTGGAACGAAACGGCATTCGACGCCTCGCCGATCGCGGGCAAGATCTTTCTCGTTACGGGGACGGGAAAATACTTCAAAAACGTCAAAGACGACCCCGAAACGAATCTCGGTATCATCCGCATTGCAAAGAACGGGAAGAACATGGAGCTATTGTGGGGATTCAAGGACGGCGGGAGACCGACTTCCGAATTCCCCGCCCACATGATGAGCCACATGGCGCGCCTTGGGGTCGATCCCGAAAACCGCGTCGTCATGCACTGCCATCCCACCTATACGCTCGCCATGAATTACGTCCATGAGCTCGACGAAGCAAAATTCACGCACACGCTCTGGCAGATGTCCACGGAGTGTATCGTCGTATTTCCCGACGGCGTGGGCGTGCTCCCGTGGATGGTTTGCGGCACGAGAGAGATCGGCGAGGCGACCGCAAAGAAAATGGAAGAGTACCGTCTCGTCGTCTGGGGGATGCACGGCATTTACGGCGCGGGCAAAACGCTCGACGAAACCTTCGGGCTCATTGAAACGGTGGAAAAAGCGGCGCAGGTCTATATGCTCACCGCCCATCTTCCGCGCATAAATACCATCACCGACGCGCAATTAAAAGAGCTTGCAACCTGCTTCGGCGTCACGCCGAGGGCGGGGATATTCACGCAAGAGGATAAAAAGAGGTGAAAATTATGGAAGAAAAACAGAAAAAGAGCATCTTTGAAACGCCGCTCTTGTCTACGAAGATCAAGTCGGCAAAGGCAAAGATCTTTCCCGAAGGGGCGCTCGGTTACTTTTTGGGACCGACGCTGGCGCTTCTTGCAAACAGCATTCTGTCGGGATATCTCAACCAGTACATGACGGACGTCCTCGACATGATGAGCTGGGCGGCATGGTTCGTAACGTGGCTGCCCGTTATCTCGGTCGTGTTTGTCATCATCGGCAACATTCTCGTCGGACGGCTCATGGACCGAAGCAGGACGAAGGCGGGCAAGGCGCGGCCGCTCCTGCTCGTCGCGATCCCGCTGAGCATTCTCGCTTTGCTCGTTCTGTTCGTCTTTTCGCCCGCGCCGACGGAGAGCAATCATACCCTCATCCTTATTCTGTTCGCGGTGGGGTATAACCTTTGGTTTGCGATCGCCTATCCGTTCTATTATACCTCGCATGCGGCGCTCGTGAATTTGTCTACGCGCAACAGCAAAGACCGCTCTTTGCTCGCCACGATTTCCAACGCGACGTCGCTCGCCGCAATGGGGCTTACGACGATGATCCTTCCCTTCTTCATCGGGCTTCTGTTTGTGTCGGAGAACGGCGTTATCGATCAAACGGCGTCCTTGAATGCGTGGAAAATATTCGTGATCGCGCTCGTCGTCATCACCTTCCTCGGCATCGTGATAGAATATTTCTTCACGCGGGAGCGTGTGACGGAGGAATCCTTCGCGCTCGCCAAGACGGAGACGAAAAAGGGCGTCTCCCTCGGCAAACAGGCGAAGGTGTGCTTTACGGATAAGTTTTGGATCATCATGATCGTGTTCTTCTTCCTCTATCAGCTCGGCGGAATGCTCAAAAACGTGTCGCAGTTCTATTACTGTCAATCGTTCTTCCCGCAGAACGGAGGATATTCGAAGGATGCGGGCGGATTCTGGTCGGGACAGCTCGCCATCTACGGCGCCATTCCCACGGCGCTCGGCATGGTGATCGCATGGCCGCTCTCGAATAAGATCGGCAAGGGAAGAGCCATTCTCTTCGGAGCGATCTTGTCTGCGATCGGCGGGGCGATCGGGTTTATCGCGCCCGAAAACTTCATCGTGGTGACGGTTTCGTTTATGGTCAAGGCGCTCGGCTCCACGCCCGCAATGTATCTCTCGCTCGCACTCCTTGCAGACATTCTCGACCATCAGGAGGCGAAGCACGGATTCCGCACGGACGGGCTCACAATGACGATTTACGGCGCCATTATGGCGGGAATGACGGGCATTGCAACGGGCATCCTCAATCTTGCCCTCAATGCGAACGGTTACACGGCGGCGATGATCTCCGATCCCACGCCCGCGTTGCAGACGGCAATGAAGTGGATCTTCATCGGCGGGGAAACGCTCTGCTATGCGGTGATCGTGCTGCTCTTCCTCTTCATGGGTGTAGAGAAGTTTATCAAGCAAGACCATGAACAGATCAGAGAGCGCCAGAAGGCGGAAGCGCTTGCACGCGGCGAGGAATGGATCGAACCCGAAGAGCGTCTGCGCCTCGAAGAAGAGGAGGCGGATCGCGTTGCGGAGGAGAACCGCAAGGCGGAGCTTAGAGCCAAGTGCGAAAAGAAGGGCTTGAATTTCGAGGAAGAAGAGGCGAAATACGAAGCCGCGCTCGAAGCAAAGCGCAAGGCGGCGGAAGAGAAGAAAGCCCAAAAAGAAGCAAAAAAGAAATAACGGGTACGAAAAAGACGGATTTTTTCCCGGCAGAGAACGCTTGCAAATTTGCAGGCGTTCTCCCCCGTTTTTATGAGGAGAATTATGCCGAAGATCTGTTTCAATGAGGGGTGGCGATACCGAAAAGAGGGAGCGGGCTCATGGAAGTCCGTCTCTCTCCCGCACGACGCGATGCTCGAAGAGCCGCGCACGGCGGAGAGCGCGGGCGGCGCAAATATCGGTTTTTTCGAAGGGCATAACTATGAATATGCCAAAAATTTTACCTTGTCGGATATTTCTGGGAAAAAATTCTATCTCGAATTCGAAGGCGTTTATCGAAACGCCCGCGTGCGGGTGAATGGAAAAGAGGCGGGTTTCCGCCCCTACGGCTATACGGATTTTTTCCTCGATGTTACAAATTTTTTACAACGTGGTGAAAATTTTCTTACCGTGACCGCAAAAAACGCCGATCAGCCCAACAGCCGTTGGTATTCGGGTTCGGGCATTTACCGCCCCGTATGGCTGTACGAACTTCCCGAAAAACATATTTTGCCAAACGGGGTGAAGATCGTCACCGCGGACTTTTTGAAAGGCGAAGTGGAGGTCTCGGTGGAGACATCCCACGGCGGAAGCGTAAAGATTGAAATTGAGGACGGCGGAAATATTGTGGCGCAGGGCGAGGGGGAACGGGTAAGCCTGCTCCTTCCCGACGTCAAACTCTGGTCGCCCGAAACGCCTTTTCTTTACACCTGCCGCGTGACTTATCATGAGGACGTGCGGGAAATTCCCTTCGGCGTGCGCCAAATCGCATGCGACGCGAAGAAGGGGTTTTGTATCAACGGGAAGCGGGTGATCCTGCGCGGCGCGTGCATCCATCACGACAACGGTATTTTGGGCGCGTGCGCCTATCCCGAAGCGGAGGAGCGAAAGATTGCGCTCTTGAAGGAGGCGGGCTACAATGCGATCCGTTCGGCGCACAATCCCTGCTCCAAGGCATTGCTCGACGCCTGCGACCGCCTCGGCATGCTCGTTATGGACGAATATGCCGACATGTGGTACGTCCATAAGACGCGGTACGACTATGCGGCGCGCCTTCCCGATTTTTGGAGAGAGGATCTGAAAGAAATGGCGGAAAAGGACTTTAACCACCCGTCCGTGATTCTGTACTCCACGGGCAACGAGGTGGGGGAGACCTCCGAAAAGCGCGGCATTGCGCTTACGAAACAGTTTACGGACTATCTGCACGAGCTCGACCCGACCCGTCCCGTCACCTGCGGGGTGAATATCTGGTTCAACGCCATGTACAAGATGGGATTCGGGCAGTACTCCGACAAGAAGGCGGAAAAGCAGGCGAGCGCGAAAAAGGGCAGAAAACCCGCAGTGGGGTCGGAATTTTTCAACAACCTCGCGGGAAAACTCGGCGCGGGGTTCATGAAGACGATGGCAACTTTGCCCCTCTGCGACAGGGTGACGAAGGACGCCTTTGCGAATATGGACGTTGCAGGCTACAATTACGGCATCAAACGCTACTTGCACGACATGAAAAAATATCCCGATCGGGTGATCGTGGGCAGCGAAACGTTCTGTTCGGACGCCTATCTCTTTTGGGAACTTGCAAAAACGCACCCCGCGCTCATCGGCGATTTCGTCTGGGCGGGCATCGACTATTTGGGCGAAGCCGGCGTCGGCAGTTGGGAATACAAGGAATATGCTCCCGCGCCGGGCGGAAGCGTCGGGTGGATCGCGGCGGGCAGCGGCAGGCTCGACCTCACGGGAAGCCCCTTGGGCGAAGCGCTCTATACGAAAGTCGCCTTCGAGCTCGAAACAACGCCGCAGATCGCGGTCGTGCCCGTCAGCCACACGAAGGAGAAGCATTTTCCGTCCGCGTGGAAGTTCTCCAACGCCCTTCCCTCATGGAGCTGGAACGGGCTCGACGGCAAGCCCGCGCGGGTAGAGGTCTATTCCCGCGCGCCCGTCGTGGAACTTTTCGTCAACGGCAAACGGGTGGGGAAAAAGAAGTTCAAAAAGAATTGCAGGTTCGATTTCAAGGTAAAATACCGCGGCGGGGAGATCGTTGCCGTCGCCGAAGATAAGGGCGGCAGGGAGCTTGCCCGTAATGCCTTAAAAACGGCGGGCGGGGAGACGGCGCTCTCCGTCCTGCCCGAAAAGAAGGAGATAAAATCGGGCGAACTCTGTTTTGTGCGCCTGCGCTTTACCGATAGAGAGGGGACTTTGAAGCCGCTCGAACACAGAGCGATCGCGGTGGAGGTCGAAGGAGGGGAACTCGTCGCCCTCGGCAACGCCTGCCCGTTCAACCGGGACGGGTATCTCGGCACCTCGACAGATACCTATTACGGCGAAGCGCTTGCCGTCGTCCGCGCGGGCGACAGCGGCTTTACGCTCAAAGCGACGGACGGACATCTCCGCGGCGAAGCGTCTGTTCCCTGTTTTCCGAAAAAATAACACGATTACTCAAAAAATAACACGGCAACCCCTTAACAAAATAAAAAAATTGGGGCCGTGAGGGGTCAGCTTGCGAGAAAACTGGCGGGGAAGGGCTGAGAATGTGATAGATAGGTGAAGTTTGTGAAAATCTGGTGAAATAGCGTTGAGAATTATTGACAAAATTTGTGAGATATGATAAAGTAGGGGCAAAGAGGGGAACGTTCACCTTTTTTGCGGACGTGCTCCCAAAACTATTTTTGGAGGAATGTTATGAAGAAGACCTTTTTGCTTCCGCTTGCGTTGAGTTTCCTGTTCGCGCTCTCTGCGTTTGCGGCATGCGCCGAACCCGGCGGAACGACCTCCGGCGGAACGACTCCCGGCGGTACGACCCCCGGCGGAACGACCCCCGGCGGCAATGAACCTTCGCAGACGACAGAATTTACCTGGACGGGGCTCACCAACGAAACGATCGCCGTCGGGGACGTGTACGACCCTTGCAGCGGCATCACGGTAAAGGATACCGAAGGAAAAGACATCACTTCGAGCCTCTATGTGCTCACCTATGAGGACAATGAAGAGGAACTCACTAAACTCGGCGTCTACGAGGACTACGAAGATTTCAACTATAATTTTGCAGGCGCTTATCTTGTATATTATGGGGCGAAATCGGGGGACAAAGAGGAGTTCAAGTCCCGCGAGATCATCGTAGAACAGCAACACAACATTGCCAACGGCGACTTTACCGAAACGACGAATTCGGGAGGCTTCAACAACTGGAAGCTCGACCTCCCCGGCTCTGTCGGGGCGCTCGAAAAGGTGACCGAGAACGGCAAGGCAAAGCCCAAGTTCAACATTACCAACTGCGGAAACAGCTGGTGGGGCATGCAGTATATGTCGCAGTGCAACCTCAAACAGGGCGAGACCTATAAGATCACCGTCCGCGCGAAGTCCACGAACGGCAAGTCCTTTGCCTTCGGCTTTGAGGATGTGGCGAACAACTATGCAATGTTGCAGGGACTTACCCCTTACACCGCCACCGCGGAGTATGCGGACTATGTGAGCTACTACACCGCGAATAAGGATTATCCGAGCGTTAAAGCCGTGCTCTATCTCGGTTACATTCTCGAAGCGGACCCCACGGCAACGTACGACATCACGTTCGACAGCGTCAAGATCGAAAAGATCGAGAAGTGCCCGAATGTCACGTTCACGGGGCTCGATAAGCTCACCCTTAACGGCGGTTCCGACGAGTTGAAGGCGTTTATCGCAAACCCGAAGGCGGGAGTGACCGCATCCGACGGAACGACCGATCTCACGGGACAGATCGCTGTGAAAGGCGAAGTTCCGCTCAACCCCATGGAAGATAACACCGTAACGCTTGCCTATGTCATCGAGAACGAAAACGGTCCCACCGCGATCGGCTATCGTACGCTCACCGTCAAGGTCGTAAAGGAAAATCCTTATGACATCAAGAACGCCGACTTTGCAAAGGACATCAGTTTCTGGACGCCCGACATCAATGCGGAAAGCCCCGGCGCCGACGGCGCGACGATCGCATGGGAAGCAAACGGCGAAAACGACGGCGCCATGAAGATCACGATCAACGATCCCGGTTCGGGCGATTGGTGGCGCATTCAATCCTATCAGGAAGTTACCGTTGAGCAGGGCGTGCATTACGTTGCGAAGATCCGCGCGAAAGCAGACCGCAACAGACAGCTCCAGCTTGAAATCGATACGCCTCAGGCGCAGTTCAACCTGACGACCGAATATCAGGAATTCACGGTTTACTACATCGCTTCCCGTTCCGCAAAAGTCCGCTTCAACATCCAGGTCGGCGGCGGCGGTACCGCGAACAAAGACAGCATTATCTGGATCGATTCCGTAAGCCTCACGAATTACGAAGCATGGCAGATGGCAAATCCCAACTTCGATTTCGGCATGAAGAACTGGGGCAGCGAGGGCGCGCAGTTCACCGAAGGCGAGGATGCCGACGGCAAGTATGTGCAGGCGGAATGCGGCGTTACGGATGCGGCTTGGAGGATCCAGCTCCGTCAGGACGGTAAGTCTTTCGAAGTCGGCAAGACCTATAAGGTTGTGCTCAAAATAAAGGCCTCCACGGCTCGCAATGTGACGGTGGAAGTCCGCAAGGATAACTATGGCGGCAACGTAGCGCATGACTTTGCCGTTACCACCGAAGTTCAGACGCTCGAATGGGAGTTCTCCTTCTCGCAGGAAGGTTGCACCGGGCTCCGCGCCGGTATGCTGCTCGGCGGCGCTCCGGCGGCGACCGTTACGGTCTATCAGTTCGAAATCGTAGAAGTCCCTGCAAAATAAGGAACAGACCATGAAAAAACTTCCCGTTTTGCTTTTGGCAGCCGCTCTTGTGCTGCCCGTGCTTGGGGGGTGCGGGGAAAACCCTACACCCCCTCCCGCACCGCCCCCCGAAGGCCCTACGGGATATACGAATCCCGTGTATGAGCCTGTGTTTGCCGACCCCTGCGTCATCGCTTATGAGGGCAAGTACTATGCGTACGCGACCGAGGATTACGGCGAATGGAAACCGAGTGACGACCCCCTTGAAAACGTCTCGAATAAAAAAGTGGTTCCCATTCTCGAATCGGAAGATCTGGTGCACTGGTACTTCAAAAATTCGGCGTTTACCGACCTCAGAAAGCCGACGTGGGGGACTATCGGCGCAAACCTGTGGGCGCCCGACGTGGTGCGGATAGGGGATACCTTCGTCATGTATTACGCGCTCTCCGTCTGGGGAGACCCCGATCCGGGGATCGGCGTTGCGACGGCTTCCCATCCGCTCGGTCCGTGGACGGATCACGGCAAACTCTTCACCTCGCTCGAAATCGGGGTAAACAACTCGATCGACCCCTGCGTGTTCCAGGGCGACGACGGCAGGATCTACATGATCTGGGGGAGCTTCCGCGGGCTGTACGGCGTGGAGCTCACTTCGGACGGGCTTGCCCTCAAAGGCGGGTTGGAAGAGGCAAAAAACGCGAAGGTCCGCGTTGCGGGGCTCGATACTTCCACCCCCTTCAATATCGGCACCTATGAGGCGCCGTATGTGATCAAAAAAGACGGCTATTTTTATCTGTTTACGTCAAGCGGCAGTTGCTGCGACGGGCTCAATTCCACCTACCATGTCCGCGTTGCGCGGTCGAAAGATCCCTTTGGTCCTTACGTCGGTTCGGACGGAAGGGATATGCTCGGCACGGGGCGCGGCGACGTCGTGGTGCAGGGCGGAAACAAATTCGTCGGCGTAGGGCATAACGCCGTTATCCAGGACGCAAACGGGGACTATTATCTGCTCTATCACGGATTCGACACGTCGAAGGACGGCATGTACGGCAATTCCAACCGCCGCAACCTCCTCCTCGATAAGCTCGAATGGGAGGACGGCTTCCCCTATGTGGAAGGCAAAACGCCGACAAAAGAGGAGAAGCCCCTTCCCGCCGTGTGATCGTGGCGGAAATAAAATTTTCAGGAGAATGATATGAAATTGAAAAAATTTTGGCTGAGCCTCGCTGCCGTAGCTATGGCGGCGGCAATGTCTCTTTCCCTCGTCGCCTGCGGCGAAGGGGGCGGCGAAGAGCCCGAAAAAGGGGGCGAGAATCCCGGTCAAACGGTCACGGGGTCGGTCTCCCTCAAACTCTGGACGCCCGTGACCGGCGCCGACCTCACCGTGTTTAACCGCATGATCACGCGGTTCAACCAGGCGTATGAGGGACAGATCCACGTCGATCACCAGTCCAACGTCCGCGATACGCACTACAACAACCTCAAAAACAATATTCCCAACAACGGTCCCGACATCGCGATCATTCACAGCCAGCTCGTGAAAAATTACGCCGAGAAAGAGTACATCGTGCCGATCGACGATTCCTTCTTCACAAAGGAGACGATCGATCCCAACGGGTATCAGCAGAACGTTATGTCCACCCTCAAAACGGAGGACGGCGTGCTCGGCTTCCCTCTCGACGTCCACCCGATCGTGCTCTATTATAACAAGAGCATCGTCGGCGACAACCCCCTGCCCAAGAACTTCACCGAGCTCATGACGCTCGCGCAGAAGCTCACGAACAGCTCGCAGGGCGTTTGGGGACTTCCCATTTCCACGCTGTGGCCCACCGAATTCACCTATACCACCGCGCTCTATCAGGAGGGCGGCGAGGAGATCGATACCGCAACGAGCCAGCCGAAGTTCAATTCCGACGCGGGCGCGGCGGCTGCGGAACATCTCCGCGACATCATCTACAAGTATAAAGTTTCCCCCGAAAACCTCGGCACGGACGCCGACTTGCAGCTCTTTACGACGGGCAAGGCTGCCTTCCATATCCAGGGCTGCTGGCAACTTTCGAGCCTCATGGAGATCTTCGGGGACGACCTCGGCGTAATGAGCCTTTCGGGAATGCTCACCGATAAGACGGACGCCGCGAGCAAGTACGTGATGGCGCGCTCGCACGTGTTCTGCGTCGCCAAAACCAAACGCGCGCTCAGCCAGCGCAAAAAGGAAGCGATCGTCACCTTCATCAAGTGGATGGGCGAGAACTCCGCCGAATGGTCCACCGCAGGGCAGATCCCCGCGTTCAACGCGGCGCGCGAGAGCGATACCTTTAAGAACGCACCCTATGTGAGTTTGTACGGCGATCCCGCGAACTTCCGTACCGCCGCTTCGGCGACCTACTTCGAATCGGGCTATGAAACGGTATTCCAGTATGTCACGACGATCATGAAGAGCGCGGATTCGGACATCCGCGGCGAACTTACCAAAGCGGAAGAAGAGGCAAAGAGAGCTGTCAGCACCGAAATGTACGGTTGATCGCACTGCGAAAGGAGAATGCAATGGAATCTTTCGAAAAACCGGTCCTGCATAAGTTGACGGTGTTCAAAAAGCAGTTTTACGGGTTCCTCTTTGCGGTGCCTTTCCTTGCGATCTTTGCGCTGTTCTTTATCTATCCCTTTTTCAGCGGCATTGCGGTGAGTTTCACCAACCGCAAAGGGGAGTGGGTCGGCTTCCAGAACTACTATAACATCCTGTTCAACAAGGATTTCGTCTACCAGTCGGACTTCCTCCGCGGGCTCGGAAATACCCTCCTTTTCGTGGCGATCTCCGTGCCCCTGCTCATCGTCATTCCGCTGTTCATCGCGATCTTGCTCGACATCAAGCCCGCGGGATATAAATTCTTCCGCGCGCTCCTGTTCATGCCGACCGTGTTCTCCATTTCGGCGGTCGTGCTGATGTGGAAGCGGGTGCTCGAAGTTGAGACGGGGTTCGTCGACGCGGCGCTCAAAGCGATGGGCATGAGCCAGATAGACTTCCTCGGCTCCCAGCCATGGGCGTGGATCTCCCTCTTTGTGGTGACCGTCTGGTGGACGATGGGAACGAATATCGTAATACTTGGCGCGGGTCTGAAAAATATCGATAAGACGGTGTACGAAGCCGCCGCGATCGACGGCGCCTCGTATCTCAAAACGGTATTTACGATCACCCTCCCGCTGCTTGCCGGGCAGATCGTGGTCGTCCTCATCATGACGATCCTCGCGTCCTTCAACATCTACGGACAGCCCCTCCTTCTTACGGCGGGCGGCCCGGAGCGAACGACGCAGGTCGCCCTCATGGTGATCGTCTCAAACCTCTTCGACCGGCCGTATGTTGCGGCGTCGATGGCGCTCTTGCTCGGATTGATCATGATCGCGATCAGCCTCATTCAGGCGGCTTTTGCGCGGAGGAGGAACGATTGATGGAAAAGAAGCCTCAAAAGTATAAGGCAAAATTCAATATCGGCGAACGCCGCCGCAAGATCGTGGCGCTCGTCTTGCTCATCCTCATCAGTCTCCTCTGCGTTTTGCCGCTCCTGTGGGCATTCGGAACGTCCTTCAAAAAGAACGCTTTAACCGACATCATGTCCATCATCCCGCGGGAATTCTCCTTCGATAACTACATCAAGCTGTTTTCGGATGAGAATTCGCCCGTCCTCCGTTGGCTGTTGAACAGCTTTATGGTTTCGGGCGTCCATACCGTGCTCTATCTCATCGTTGCCGCGCTCGCGGGCTATGCGTTCGGGGTAGCGAAGTGGAAGGGGAGAGACGTCGTGTTCGGGCTTCTGCTCGCAACGGCAATGGTTCCGAGCGTGATCAACCTCGTTCCCCTCTATAAGCTCATTACGTCGATGAACCTCAACGGGAACGTCCTCGCGCTCATCCTTCCCGGTCTCGGCGGCGTGCTGTACATGATGCTGATACGGCAATATTTCATGTCGGTACCCAAAGAACTGATAGAGGCGGCGCAGCTCGAAGGGTTGGGACAGTTCGGGATCTTCCTCCGCATCATCGTGCCGCTTTGCAGTTCGGCGTTCATGGTCGCGGGGATGATGACCTTCATCGGCAGTTGGAACGATTACCTTTGGCCCTCGATCGCAATGGCGGGCGTGGAGAGCAAGTATCTCACCCTGCCGCTCGGAATCGCGAAGTTGCTCGGCGACAACAACATTCAATACGGCATGACGATGGCGGGCGCCATTACTTCGATGCTGCCCACGTTGATCGTGTATCTGATTTTGCAAAATAAAATTATCGAGAGCGTCGCCAACACGGGCTCCAAATCGTGATGGCGCGCCGCGGAGTACCCATGAATCTTACACACATCACTACGACGGATATTACCGGGATCGGGGATCCCTTCGTACTTCTGTGCGGCGACACCTATTATCTCTATGCAACCTCCTTCATCGACGGCTTCTATTGCCGCAGTTCGCACGATCTGGTGCACTGGTCGCAGCCGGTGAAGGCATATGCCGCGGGAAAGAAAAGTTTCGGCTACACCGATTTCTGGGCGCCCGAAGTGGTCTTTCACCAAGGCAGGTACGTTATGCACTACACGGCGCGCCGTAAGCGGGACGATACTTTGCTGATCGGCGTCGCCGTCGCGGACGACCCGCTCGGACCTTTTATCGACGTGAACGAAGGGCCCATGTTCGATTTCGGCTACGCCGCGATCGACGGGCACGTCCTTCGGGACGGCAAGGAGAACTATCTCTTCTTTTCCCGCGATTGCTCCCAGTATGTCGTCGACGGGAGACGGGAGAGCCATATCCTCGCCGTCCGTCTCGACGATACGCTCACCCGCACGGTCGGGGAGCCCGTGCCCATTTTGAGCCCGTCTGCCCCGTGGGAGACGGTGACGGGGGACTGCCGCTGGAACGAAGGTCCGTTCATCGTCAAGCGCGACGGTCTGTACTATCTCTTCTATTCCGCGGGGTTTTATGCGGCGCCTACCTATGCGATGGGATACGCCGTATCCGAAGCTCCGCTCGGTCCCTACCGCAAATCGGAGAAGAATCCGCTCCTTCATACGGAGGGCGATCTCAGCGGTCCGGGACACAACTGCGTGGTGACGGCAAACGACGGCACGGACTATTGCGTCTTTCACGTCCATACCGATCCCCGTCATCCGAGCGAGAACAGGCGGGTAAGTTTTTGCCCCATTACCTTCGAAGCGGGCGAAGTTCGCCAGCTGTAAAGAATGCGCCCCGCGGGGCGCAACAGGAGGACCCATGAAAAGATATGTTTTGGCGGCAGTCGCCATGTTATGCGCGCTGTTGCTGTGCTTTGCGGGCTGTGTGGGCCCCAAAACGCCCGCAGAAACCCCCGGAAACGATCCTCCCGTGGAGGATCCCGGTACCGACCCCCCCGTGGAGGATCCCGGCTCAGATCCCGCTCCTCCCGCCGTGCACGACACGGTGTACGTCAACAATCCCGTCGTCGCGCAGGATATGGCGGACCCTCACGTTCTTCGCTGGGGAGATTCCCTCTATATCTATACGACAGGGCAGAAAATTTTCCGTTCGGACGACGGCGCGGTGACGTGGACGCAGGTCGGCTCGCTCGGCATAAGTCCCTCATGGGGGACGAGGGGCGCGGGCGTCTGGGCGCCCGACATCGTGCGCCTCGGCGATAAACTCTACATCTACTACTCTCTCTCCACCTGGGGAGACGCAAATCCGGGGATCGGCATTGCGACGGCGGATCATCCCGAAGGTCCGTGGACGGACCATGGCAAGCTGTTCCTCTCGCAGGAAGTCGGCGTCGACAATTCCATCGACCCGTGCGTATTCCGCGGGCAGGACGGCAAGCTGTACATGATCTGGGGGAGTTTCCGCGGCTGTTACGGCGCACAGCTGACCGACGACGGGCTCGCATTCGAGGGCGGCGTCGAGTATGTGCGCGAGAACAAAGTTCTCATTTCGGGCAAACCCGGTCCTTGGGACGGCTCCACTTTCGAGGGATCGTACGTCATCTACCGCGACGGCTGGTATTATTACTTCGGTTCGAGCGGCACCTGCTGCGAAGGGCTGAGGAGTACCTATAACGTGCGGATCGCGCGTTCGAAAAATCCGCTCGGACCGTATGAGGATTCCGCGGGACGCGCGCTCGCGGGAAACGGAAACGTCGGCGACCTCATTCTCGGTAGCGGCGGAAACTTCGTCGGTCCGGGACACAACTCCATTCTCATCGACGACGATGGGACGTATTATATTTTCTATCACGTCTGGGTCAACGATAACGGAGAGGGGAAGGGCAGATATTTTGCAATGTCCGTCCTCACCTGGGACGACGACGGCTGGTGTACCGTCAAGGGACGGTTGCCCTCCAAGAGGGTAAAGGCTCCCTATATCGAAAAGTCGGAAGAATAACAAACAAGCGCCCGTCCGATGCAGGACGGGCGCTTTGCATATTCAGGTCGTTTCTCCCAGGACGAGGGAGACCGCGATGGGCTTTTTCAGAATTTCGTGATAGGAATCGTCGCCCTCGATCTTTTTGAGCAGCACGTCCACCGCGCATTTGCCCATGTAGTCGGTATCTATCGAGACGGTCGTCAGGTGCACGGGGAGGGAGAGCGCGCGCTGGATGTTATCGTACCCGACCCACGCATAATCCCGCGGGACAAGTTTTCCCCGCCGCCGCAGTTCGTCGATGATGGAATAACTGAAACTGTCGTTAAAGCAGAACACGGCGTCCACGGGGAGCTCCGTGAGCCGTCGGGCGAGCGCTTCGAAGGTCTGATAGTCGGAGAGGTAGGCAACGTAGTCGTTGCACTGCGGAATGCCGTGCGCGGCAAGCGCTTCGCAATAGCCTTGAAAACGCCCCGCGTCCGCACTGATGGCGGGATGGGCGCCGATATAGGCGATGCGGGTATGCCCGCGCCCGATGAGATGTTCTACCGCCAGCCGTCCGCCCTCCGCGTCGTCCAGCGCGAGAGCGTCGATGCGCTCGTCGTTTCCCTTTCTGCCGACGAGCAGGAAGGGGATCCCGGACTGCACAATGGTGTCGGTCAGTTCGGGCTGCGGTTCAAGGAAGGAGATCACGGCGTCGAGCTTGCGGGAGACGATCTTGTTGAACAGGGTGGCGTCGAGGAAGCTGGAAGCGCCGTAATTCGAAAACACCATTATGTCGTAGCGGGACTGCGCGAGATTGCGCGCGATCGAGAACGTCATAACGGAATAGTAGGGGTTGATGAGGTCGTCGAATACGATGGCGACCGTCTTGGAACGCCCCGCGCGCAAACTCGATGCGATCGCGTTGGGGATGTATCCGAGCCGTTGGACCGCTTCCATGACCCGTCTTTCCGTCTCTTTGGAATAGTACGGTTTTTTGTTGAGCACTTTGGAGATCGTGTTGAGCGAAAGCCCCGTTTCCGCGGCAATATCGCGGATGGTAACCTTTTTTTCGGTAGGTTTCATGGTTGCAGTATAGCAAATATGAGGAAAAATGTCAATGGGGGCGAAAAATTTTTTTCCTCCCGCTTTTTTTGAAGCGCTTCCGCCGCCTTCCCGCAAAGGGAGCTAAATATGATTTGAAGATCTTCAAAAAAGTTCTATTCGTTTTATTTTTGATTATTTTATTGAGATCGCTGCGCGTGCTTGTCTTGAATGAGCGGAGCAACATTTGACGAATAAAATTGTTGACAAGACAGGAGGTTTCCTATATAATTTATGTTAAGTTTTTATAGAATATATTTATCTATGATTTCGGCGCAAAACGTGTTATAATGTATGCGATTGCAAAAACGAGAGAGTGACAATGTATTCCGAAAGTGCCTTAAAACTATATGCTCTGAAAAAAATGGGAATCATAAAATCGAATGCCGCATTTTGGCGAGATCATGATAGGATTTTGCAAACAGCCGACTTTGATTTGCGTCCCTATGCCCGTGAATTGGAAGAAAACGGAATAAATCTTCTCTGTGCATCAGATGAAGATTTCCCGCATATCGGTCTTTCGCTCCGTGCGAGCGAAAAGCCATATATCTTCGCCTATCGGGGAGATATTTCCCTGTTGAAAGAGATTGATCGCAATGTTGCCGTCGTCGGTGTTTTGAACCCATCGGAAAAGGTCATTTCCCGTGAGAGAAAGGTCGTGAGACGGCTCGCCCAAAAGGGCTTCGTGATCGTCAGCGGGCTTGCGCGGGGGTGCGATACAGTCGCCCATCGGGAGTGCCTTGCCTGCGGCGGAAGGACGGTAGCCATTCTCCCGACGACGCTTTCCGGCGTTTATCCCAAGGAAAATGCGGCGCTCGCAGAGCAGATCGTGGAGAGCGGCGGGCTTGTCATCACAGAATACGTTACCGAGCCCAACACGCGGCAAGGAGCGATCGGTCGGTTCATCGCCCGTGACGGATTGCAGGCAATGTTTGTAAACCGTATTATTTTGATTGCAAGCTATCTGAAGGGTGAGGGCGACAGCGGCTCCCGCCATGCCATGGAGAAGGCGAAGGCATACGGGCGGGAACGTTTTGTCATGTACCGAGAGGAGGATAATGACGACCCGCAATTCGGTCTCAACCGACAAGTTTTACAGGATGGCGGGGCCGTTTTAACTGCAAAAACGCTCGAAGTATTCTCAATGTGAAATTCGTATTTGATTTAGATGACACTTTGATTGCATCGTCAGAACTCAATACCGATGCTTATAATTATGCGCTCGAATCGTTGGGCTATCAAAGACTTGACGGAGTTCACCGTATTACAAGAGAAAATTTGAAGTGCATTCCCCCCGTTGTATCGGATGCGATCATTCGGCGCAAGCAGGAATATTTTTCGCAGGAGTGGCTACCATATCGTATTCTTTTGAATGACGGTCTACTGGAAGTTGTCATGAAGAACGGACGACAGAATTGCTTCCTTTGGACAAGGGCAAGAAAAGAACGCGCCGAAGCCGAGCTTACCATGTGCAATTTGAACCGATACTTTAAGGATATCATTTATGATGAAAAGAAATCTTTTCGCCGTTCCATGGAGCAGTTGAAACCAATCGTCGGACAGGACAAATTCCTGCTGTTTGAAGATAATTTGGAATTACTTAAATATCCTAATGTCAATAAAGTTTGCGACATCAACATGGAACATTTCCTTTATGCAATCTATCTTGTGCGGATAAAATAAAGCCAGGCGGGAGCGATTCGCTCCCGCCTGGCTTTATAGTTTGAAGTTTTTGAACTCTTCCATAGAAAAAGATAATCCGAACGTTTTGCGAATCACAAAAAAGTTCGAATTATCCCAATGTGGCTGGGGTAGCTGGATTCGAACCAACGAATGACGGAGTCAGAGGCAAATCGTTCACCTTGAAAAATCCCATATCTTGTGGTTTGATATTCATTGCTACCACTACATAATCGATTTTTCGGCTATTCATCGGAAAAGTTTCCCCAAATTTCCCCAAATTTTCGCTTCGGCGTAATCAGAAAAACTCACTCAAAAGGCGCACCCGCAGGTGCGCCTTTTCGTAGAATTTTTTATGACTTTAACCGATAACGGCGGTTGCGATTATTTCCTTCCGCGACGACGATGCCGTCTGCGATCATCTCATAGAGAATGGTTTTCAGCCGCGTCGGCTTTATCTCCAAAAGTTCTGCGAGTTCGGGAGTCGTTGCAGAGGCGTGGTCTGTCAAATACTGAATGATTTCCCGCTTTTGGATCGAGGTCTTGACACGCTCTTTTTTATCGTCGCTTTTTATCGTCGCTTTTCTATCGTCGCTTTTTATCGTCGCTTTTTCGATGGAGAGCGTCAGCGTCGAGCGCTCGGGTTCAAATTGTTCCGTGAGCGTGGGTATCGGAAGTTTCAATTTGTGCCATGCCGCATAGATGCTCGGGATGCCGCTCCCCGCACGTTCGCCGATGCTGATAAGGTTGAACATCTTGATAAGGCTCGAATTTCTCGGATCGGAGACGCCACCGCTCTTCGCCTCTTCGATGTCGAGGCGGAAGTTCCCCGGGTTGGAGAAGGA
>CANRNP010000005.1 GCA_947632015.1 uncultured Clostridia bacterium
GTTTTTCTTGGCGCCAAGAAAAACTGCCCCCTCCTCAGGTAGGGGGGTAGGGGGGTAAAAAATACTTGATTTTTTGAGCTCTCTGAGATATAATTTTTCTATGAATAACACGAATAACCCGAATTTAACTCCCTATGCCCGCTCTCTAAGAAAGAATATGACGAAGGAAGAACGTAGGCTATGGTATGGTTTTCTGCGTGATTTACCGTGTCAGATTCACCGACAATTTGTCATCGATCGTTATATTGTCGATTTTTATTGTGCTTCTGCCAAACTTGTTATAGAATTAGACGGTTCACAGCATTTTGAAGAACAAAAACAAAAGGAAGATTCGGAACGTGACGCCTTTTTACACGTTCAAGGCTATACCGTGTTGCGTTATAGCAACTATCAAATACATCGCGAATTCGACGCGGTAAAACAGGACATTTGGAAGCATATTTTCGGGGAAGGGTAAGACGCCTCTTTGTTCTACATGGCTTTTTCGTAGTCCACCACACCCGCCTCGCAGGCTCGGCACCCTCTCCTCAAGGAGAGGGCAAGTGACTATCTCGTTCTACATGGCTTTTTCGTAGTCCACCACACCCGCCTCGTTACACTCGGCACCCTCTCCTCAAGGAGAGGGCAAGTGACTATCTCGTTCTACATGGCTTTTTGCAGTCCACCACACCCGCCTCGTTACACTCGGCACCCTCTCCTCAAGGAGAGGGCAGACAACGCCCCCTCCAAGGAGGGGGGTAGGGGGAGGGAGAGCCGGAGCGCGTTTTTAGTTGCTAAATTGCGCGTTTTCTGCTATACTGCTCTTATGGACAATAAACCGTTTATCGATAAAGTGAAAATTACCGTAAAAGCGGGCGACGGCGGCGACGGCATGAATTCCTTCAAAGCCTATAAGGGTAAGCCCGCGTGCGGCCCGGACGGCGGCGACGGCGGCGACGGCGGTTCCGTTTATCTCACCGCCGACCGCAATACCACCGATCTGCTCGCCTTCCGCTTTACTTCCAAATTCTTTGCCGGAAACGGCGAACGCGGCGGCTCTAACCAGTGCACCGGCAAACGCGGCGAGGACGTCGTGATCAAAGTCCCCTGCGGCACCCTCGTGCGCGATTTCGAAACGGGCAAGATCGTTTGCGACGCCTTTGAGGACGGCGAAAAGATCCTTCTCCTTTCGGGCGGAAGAGGGGGCAAGGGCAACGTGCGCTTTACCACCGCGCGCCGCCATGCGCCGAATTTCGCCCAAAAAGGGGTTGCCACAAAGCCCCATGTGCTCATCCTCGAAATGAAAGTGATTGCCGACGTCGGGCTCGTCGGCTTCCCCAACGTGGGCAAGAGCACCCTGCTTTCGAAAATCTCCGCCGCGCGACCCAAGATCGCCGATTACCACTTTACCACCCTTTCCCCCAACCTCGGCGTGGTGTCCTATTACGACGAAAATTTCGTCGCCGCCGACATTCCCGGTCTCATCGAGGGCGCGAGCGAAGGGGCGGGGCTCGGACACGACTTCTTGCGCCATATCGAGCGTACCCGCATGATCGTGCACGTCGTCGATATTTCGGGCGTCGAGGGGCGGGACCCTCTGGACGATTTCGTGAAGATCAACGCCGAGCTCAAAGCCTATTCGGAAAAACTCGCCGCGCTCCCCATGCTCATCGCCGCGAACAAGTGCGATTGCTTCGGCGCGGAGGAAAATTTGAAGGCGTTTCGTAAAAAATTTGGCAAGAAATACCCCATTTTCCCCATTACGGCGCTTACGGGGGAGGGGACGGAAGCGCTCGTGCGCGCGTGCGCGGAAATGCTCAAAACCCTGCCGCCGCAGGAGAGGATCCCCGCCGACGAGGACTTTGTTCTCGACGGGGACGAGGGGCTCACCTGCGAAATCTTTTGCGACGAGAGCGGCGCCTATGTGCTCACGGGCGGGCTCATCGATATGCTCTGCCGCAACGTCGTGCTCAACAACCCCGATTCGATGATGTACTTCCAGCGCGTGTTGAAGCTGAGAGGGGTGTTCAAACAGCTTGCGGATATGGGCTGTAAAGAGGGGGACACCGTCGTCGTCGGGGAAACGGAATTCGAATTTGTGCCGTAAAAAGGCAAAACGATACGTTATAAGGAGACATCTATGTTTACTTCAAAACAGAGAGCGCGCTTAAAATCGCTTGCAAGCACCCTGAAACCCATCGCGCAGGTCGGCAAAGAGGGGATCTCGGATAACCTCTTAAACGGCATTTCCGACGCCCTCGAAGCCCATGAGCTCATCAAAGTCAACCTTCTGCCCGCCGCGGGCGAGGACGGCGAAAATATCGCCGCGAATATCGCCGACCTGCTCGGCGCGGAAGTCGTCGCCGTCATCGGCAGAAAAGCGATCTTTTACAGACGGTCGGGCAGAGAGGGTTTTGAACATATAGAGATATAATTTCGCGCAATTTTTTGCTCACTATGTTCGTAAAAAATTGCGCGAGGAAACGGACTTGGGCGGTTTAACCGTTTTGTCCTCTTGGTCGTATTGAAGGGCAAGAAGGCAAAAGGGTTTGCCAAATTGAGGCGCCCACGGCGGAAGTGAATTCCGCCTAAGGCAAAAAGATTTTAGATTTCGCGCAATTTTTTGCTCACTATGTTCGAAAAAAAATTGCGCGAGGAAACGAGCGTTTGCAGTTTAATTTGGTTGTCCTCTTGGTCGCGTTGTCATACAAGAAGGCAAAAGGGTTTGCCAAATTGAGGCGCGCAGCGAAGAAGCGTGGTTCTTCTCGCGCAAGGAATCTTGCCCCCTCCTTAGGAGGGGGGGTAGGGGGGTGGTGTCCTTTGTTTTATTACGTCACCCTGAACGGAGCGAAGCGAAGTCGAAGGGTCGTCGCAGTCTTATTAATGCTGAGGCGATTCCTACTTCGCACTTCGTGCTCGTGCCGCGCTTAGAGAAACAGAACAGCGCGCGGGGCGACAAGCTCGGAATGACGGATTAGAAAGGCGATGTTTCCTTCGCCTGCGGTTCGTGCCGCGCTTAGAGAAAAACAGCGCGCGGGCGGAATGATGAAAATTAAGAAAAGGAGCGCCGGATTTACCCGTTTGGTAAACCGCCCCCCTTTTCCTTGTTGCCGCAGAGATACCGCTTCCTTATTATATCGGAACAAATTGTTCCATGCCAAGCGTTTTGGAACAAAATGTTCTAAAATAAATTCATGAAACGTTTTGGCGAGCGGCTGAATGAATTACGGACGGAAAAGGGACTTTCGAGAAACGACCTTGCAAAGCGTCTTAATGTATCGGTGCGATCGGTCTCTTATTGGGAATCCGGAGAACGTGAGTGTTCTTTCGATATGTTGGTAAAAATCGCAGATCTCTTTGAAACGAGCGTAGATTTTCTCTTGGGACGAAATGAATATTGAAAGGGGGATTTTAAGTTTCGCGCAATTTTTTGCTCACTGCGTTCGTAAATAATTGCGCGAGGAAACGGACTTGGGCGGTTTAACTTAGTTGTCCTCTCGTTCGCGTTGAAGGACAAGAAGCCGCAGGTATGCGGCAAATTGTGGGCGCTTATGGAAAAGCGTGGTTTTCCAACGCGCAGGGGATTTTAGGTTTCGGACGATTCTTTGCTCCTCCGCTCCCTTCGGGGCGTCGTCGTAAAGAATCGTTCGAGGAAACGTGCGTTGGCGGTTTAATTTGGTTGTCCTCTTGGTCGTTTCATCGGGCAAGAAGCCGCAGGTATGCGGCAAATTGTGGGCGCTTATGGAAAAGCGTGGTTTTCCAACGCACAGTATTCTAAAATATGTCACCCTGCCCCGCACGTTCCAAATATGTCACCCTGCCCCGCCCGCACGTTCTATGTTGCCGAAGGGCGGCACGAGGAGCAAAGCTCCGAAGTAGCGGAGTGAAGCGAAGTCGAAGGGTCACCGCAGTCTTATTAAACGCTGAGGAGATGTTTCGACACGCCGCTTTGCGGCGGCTCAACATGACGGATTTAGAAAGGCGATGTTTCCTTCGCCTGCGGCTCGTGCCGTGCTTAGAGAAACAGAACAGCGCACGGGGCGACTACGGCTAACGCCTTCGCTCAACATGACGTATTTAGAAATCTCCCCCCAAAAGGTTGGGGGGGAGGCAAGAGAAAAAAGGGGTGCCGCAGGCAATCATACCCCCACCACTTGCTACGCAAATTCCGCCCACAGGCGGCGTTTTTTTATTTCATCAGTCCAAACACGAGATGATGATCAAACCGATCACTCCCAAAAGCATTCCACCGAAAAACCAGCCCGCAACGCTCCGCCCCTTCGCCTTCGCGATCAGCGGACAGGCGATCATGCAGAGCGTATTGATAATGATCTCCGTAACAATTATGGCAGTCACCATGTGCTTCTTTCCCCCCGCTTAGCCCCATAGGGCTATTTTCGAATATTATACTCCTAAGGGGCTAAAATGTCAATAAATCGGAGATAAGATTTATGGAGATTTTAGTCGCGGAGCGCATCCGGGAATTGATGAAAGAGCAGGGGTTGAACCAGGTGCAACTTGCTTCGAAGATCGGGGTGAAGCAGAACACCGTAAGCGCATGGCTTTTGAAGAAAAAAGAGCCGTGCATCCATAGCCTTTGGGCGATCGCAGACTATTTTCAGATCTCGGTCGATTATCTCATCGGCAGAAGCGAGATATAGGAGCAAACTTTTTTGCCGCAACCGCTTGTAATTCTTGCCAAAATGTGGTAGAATGGCTGTTGAAATCAAATCCCCGCGTGGGGATATTTTATGGAGGAAAAATCACAATGCAATATTCTCGCGAAGTGGAAGAGATGTGCTGCGTTGCCAAGGGTCCCAAACATGACCCCGCTCCCATTCCCGAAGAGGGCAAATGGATCGCGGCAAAGCAGATCACCGACATCAGCGGCTTCACGCACGGCATCGGCTGGTGCGCGCCGCAGCAGGGCGCATGCAAGCTCACCCTCAACGTGAAACAAGGGGTGATCGTCTATGGCAGAACGCAGTCGGCATTTTCCGACGACGGGCTCGTTGTCGGCGCGGGGCTCGAAGACCTCGGCAAGGGGCTCCGTTCGCAGGTCGGCACGATGTACGGCACCGCCGCAAAGGGCGTCCGCTACCTCGAAATGGCGGAGGGCTACGTTACCCGCCTCGCCCTCGACGCGGACAACCAGGTCATCGGCTATGAGTTCGTCTCTCTGGGCAAGATGACAGACTTCATCAAGAAGGGAACCGAGCCCAACGAGGCTTGGAAGAAGGCGATGGGGCACTACGGCAGATTTTCGGAAGAACAGGGCGCGGTGAAGTACATCGACCCTCGTAAGGAATAAGGAGGCGCAACATGGCTCTGTTTGAAGGTTATGAAAGAAGGATCGAAAAAATCAACGCGACGCTGAAAGAGTACGGCATTTCCTCCGTGGAAGAGTGCAGGGAGATCTGCCTTTCCAAGGGAGTGGACTGCGATAAGCTCGTCCGCGGCACCCAGCCCATCTGCTTCGAAAACGCCGTTTGGGCGTACACCGTCGGCGCGGCGATCGCCATCAAGAAGGGCTGCAAAAAAGCCGCCGACGCCGCCGCGGCGATCGGCATCGGACTGCAATCGTTCTGTATCCCCGGCTCGGTCGCCGAGAACAGAAAAGTCGGTCTCGGACACGGCAACCTCGGCAAGATGCTCCTCTCCGAGGAGACGGACTGCTTCTGCTTCCTTGCGGGTCACGAATCCTTTGCCGCCGCAGAGGGCGCGATCTCCATTGCCATGAACGCCAACAAGGTGCGCAAAAATCCGCTCCGCGTGATCTTGAACGGGCTCGGCAAAGACGCCGCGTTCATCATCTCCCGTATCAACGGGTTCACCTATTGCGAGACCGTGTTCGATCCCTATACCGAGACGGTCACCGTCACGAAGGAAGTTCCCTATTCCGACGGTCCCCGCGCGAAAGTCAAGTGCTACGGCGCGGACAACGTTCCCGAAGGGGTCGCCATCATGAAGCTCGAAAAGGTCGGCGTGTCCATTACGGGCAACTCCACCAACCCCACGCGCTTCCAGCATCCCGTTGCGGGCACCTATAAGAAATGGTGCGTGGAGAACGGCGTAAACTACTTCTCCGTGGCTTCGGGCGGCGGTACGGGCAGGACCCTTCACCCCGACAACATGGCGGCGGGACCTTCCTCCTACGGCATGACGGACACGATGGGCAGAATGCACTCCGACGCGCAGTTCGCAGGTTCTTCCTCCGTGCCCGCGCACGTGGAGATGATGGGGCTCATCGGCATGGGCAACAACCCGATGGTCGGCGCAACGGTCGCCGTTGCGGTCGCCGTCCAAGAGGGCATGAACAAGTAAGGCAGAGAATATCAAGCGAAGAGGCGTCCGGTGCGGACGTCTCTTTTTTGGCGCAAAACGGTGGTTTTGCACCCCCTTCCCCCCGTTTTGGGAAAATATATGCAAATAAATTTTGTACGACCCGCTTGACGAATGCAAAGAAGATATGATATAATAAAAAACAGTGGAAGAGTTTACGGCTCTTCGGGAGAATCCAAATGAAAAAACAGATCGTGATCGAACTTACCGGCGAATGGGTGCTGGAACACCGCGACGACGACGTTCTTCCCATTTCCGTCATCAAAGAAGGATTGCAGGACATTACGGGCATCGAATTTATGAACGATTCCCTCACGGGGATCGAGGTCGTGTTCGACGCCGAAAAGACGGACGAGAAGGCGGTTTGCGAGCGGATCGCGGGGATCCTTACCGCAAAATACGATATTCCCGCGATCGACGAGGTGTTGAGCCTCACGGTGGCGGAATTTGCGCCGAAGCAAGAAGCGGCGCCCGCAAAGGAAGCGGCGGAGGAATCTGCCGTGGCGGCGGCGCCCGCAACCGCGGCGGCGCCCGTTCCCGTGCTCCGTCCCGCGGCGTCCGTTTTCGGCGCGGCTCCTCCCACGGCGGAGAGCGTGATGGCGTCCATCGAGGAGCTGATCGGCGTCTCCGAATTCAAGGCGCTCGCCCGCGAGATCGTGCGGATCGCCCCCGAAATCAAATCGCGGGAGCTCTTCCCCATCTTCCTCAACCAGAACTACCTCTTCGCCATCGGCGAGGGGAGCGGACTTTCGACCTACCTCGAACTCTTCGGCAAGCTCATCTCCGCCTGCGGTCTCGTCTCGATGAGCACCCGCCCCGTGATCGAGTTGAAGCTCGGCGAATATAAGGAGAGCCTCGAACCCTTCCAGGACGTTCTGCGCGTCCTCGATACGGGGGACAGGAAAAAGGTCCGCATTCTCTGCGTCGACATCAGCGAATGGATCAATAAGACGGATAACCGTTTCTTCAAACAATTCCTCAAATTGCTGGATAAGGCGGCGGAGCAGTTTATCGTCGTGTTCCGCGTGCCCTTCCTCGACAAGGACATCATCGAAAAATTGCGCTATTCCCTCAGCGACCTCATCTGCATCCGCACGGTCGCCTTCCCGCCGCTCAACCGCACCGAGATCAAGAGCTGCGCCGAAAAAGAGATCGGCAGGTACGGGTTCAGAGTGTCTCGTCCGGCGTGGGAATATTTCCAGCAACGCATTTCCGAAGAAAAGCGCGACGGCAAGTTCTATGGGCTCAATACCATAAAGAAGGTCGCCCGCGAACTCATCTATAAAAAGCTCGTGAACAATTCCTTCTCCAAAAAGAGCAGCGATCTCATCACGCGCGCCGACATGAAGGAACTCTGCGACTACGTGGGGGAGGATTCCCTCACGGGCATGGAACAGCTCTGCCGCCTCGTGGGTCACGAGAAGATCAAGGACCGCATCGAGGAGATCCTGGCGCAGATCGAACTCTCCGTAAAGGACAGATCTTCCGACCGCCCCTGCATCCACATGCGCTTTGTGGGCAATCCCGGCACGGGCAAGACGACGGTCGCGCGGATCATCGGCAAGATCCTCAAAGAGCGGGGGGTGCTCCGCGTCGGCGGATTCTTCGAATATGCGGGGCGGGATTTCTGCGGCAGATACGTCGGCGAAACGGCGCCCAAGACGGCGAGCATTTGCCGCGACGCCTACGGCTCCGTTCTGTTTATCGACGAGGCGTATTCCCTTTACCGCGGGCAGGGGAGCGACGTAGATTACGGGAAAGAGGCGCTCGATACCCTCATCGCCGAAATGGAGAACCACAGGAACGATTTCGTTGTGATCATGGCGGGCTATACCGACGAGATGAACACCCTGATGGAGGGCAACCACGGGCTCGCCAGCAGAATGCCCTATACCATCGAATTCCCGAACTTCACGGGCGAACAGCTCTATGAGATCTTCGTTTCGATGGTGGGCAGTAAGTTCAAACACGACGAATTTTTGCTCGATACGGCGCATGCGTACTTCACCTCGCTCTCCGACGAGGTGCTCAATTCCAAGGAATTCAGCAATGCGCGCTTCGTGCGGAATCTCTTCGAGCGCACTTGGGCGAAGGCGGCGATGCGCAGCCAGCTCGGCGACAAGACGGAGATCGTGCTCACCAAGGACGATTTCGAACGCGCCAGCAGCGAGAAGGATTTTGCGCTCAATCTTCGGAAGAAAACCGTGCTCGGTTTTTAATAAATTGAAAGGAGTTTCTTATGGCGGAAGAAAAAGACTTGAAACAGGCACGCGCGGCGTATAAAGCGCTCTGCGAGATGCTCGACGAAAAGGGGTGGCATTACACCAAGAACGAACAGGAATTTAAGATCAGTTGCAGCGCGCGCGGCGACGATCTGCCCATCGACGTGCGGATCGAAGTGGATCCCGACCGCCTTTTGGTGATGCTCCTCTCCGAGATGCCCTATACGATCCCGGAAGACCAGCGCACCGCGCTTGCCATCGCCGTGAGCTATGCCAACAACAGTCTCGTGGACGGGAGCTTCGATTACAACTATCTCACGGGTCATATCGTCTTTCGCATGACGTCGAGCTACCGCGAGAGCCTTGTCGGAAAAGAGCTGTTCGAGTATATGCTCTACTGCTCCTGCTTTACCGTGGACGAGTATAACGACAAATTCCTCATGATCGCCAAGTCGGACATGAGCAACGAAGAGATCGTCAAGTATTTGAGCTGAGGAGGAAAAAAAGATGGCTGACGAAAAGAAATTGAAGAACGCACAGTCCGTATTTGCGACCCTTTGCAAATCTTTGGACGAGATCAACTGGAAATATGAGAGAAACGATGAAAAACTCATCGTCCGCTTCATCGTCAACGGCGACGATATCCCGATGGAATTCATCATGGCGGTGGACGAAGAGAGAGACCTCGTGCGGATGCTTTCCCGCCTTCCCTTCTCTTTCAGCGAGGAGCGGCGGGTAGAGGGCGCGATCGCGACCTGCCAGATCAACTACGTTCTCGCGGACGGCAGTTTCGATTACGACATTTCGAAGGGCACCGTGTATTTCCGCCTTACGACGAGCTATAAGGGTAGCCTCATTTCCACCAATGTGCTTCGCTACATGGTGGAATGCGCCTGCTACACCGTCGATAAATACAACGATAAGCTTCTCATGATCGAAAAGGGAATGCTTCCGATCGAAGATTTTATCGCCTCGCTTTGACCGGCGGGCGGTTCAAATGAAAAAATTTTTTGGAGGTAACTATTTATGCCTATTACAATCGGTGCGGCGTCGGGTCAAGGCGCCAACTATAACGTTGATATCGTGATGTGTATCGACGCTACGGGGAGCATGGCTTCAATCATAGAGGACGTGAAGGCGAACGCTCTTTCCTTCTACCGGAAATTCGTCGACGAGATGGAAGCGCAGAAGAAGAGCGTCCAGCAGCTCCGTATCAAGGTGATCGCGTTCAGAGACTACGGCGTCGATTCCGAGCCGATGGTCGAATCTCCCTTCTTCGTTCTCGACGAAGAGAGCGCGGCATTCCATAACTTCGTGGAACGCATTGAGGCTTCGGGCGGCGGCGACGAGCCGGAGAACTCTCTCGAAGCGCTTGCGCTCGCGATGAAGTCGGACTGGGTGAAAACGGGCGCCGTGAGACGTCACGTCATCATCCTCTATACCGACGCCTCCCCTTTGGCGCTCGGCGAAAGAAGCGGCGCCGCGGCATATCCTGCCGATATGCCCGCCGACATGGCAGGGCTCAGAGATCTCTGGGAAGGGCAGAGCATGGAAAAACGCGCAAAGCGTTTGTTGGTATTCGCTCCCGATATGGAGCCGTGGTCGGATATGGTGGAATGGTCTAATACCTTCCATACCGCTTCCAAAGCGGGCGCCGGTTGCGACGATACCGATATTCAAACCTGTATCCACCTCTTGGTGCAATCCATCTGACGGAAGCGCCGAAAGGGGATCGGACGATGTAGGCGGATTGTTTCTACGATCCGCCTAATGTCCTATTGAAATAAAGGAGAAATCAATTATGTACATGACCCTCCAACACCAAAAAAAGTCGCCGAAGCTCTCGGACGGACGGACGGTTGATACGGGTGAGGACGGACGCCCCTATGCGGACGACGGCTTGCTCATCGTTGCCGACGGCTTGGGCGGACGCGGCGGCTATCCCCATACCAAGATCAATCCCGACATTTTAGACCGCGAAAAATTCTATGACATCGTCTTTTCCGAAAAAGAATTTTCGACGGCGGATGAAAAATTCAAGGAATTCGTGCTCGACAGCTTTTCCGAATTGTTCGAGCTGAAAGATATTTATTTTACCGATCCCGATCCCCGCGCGAAACGGACGAGCGGATATTTCGCTTCCCGCCTCGTGACCGCTATCACCCTTTATGAGCTTAAATTCTACGATCCCGACGCCCGGAGCGAACTTTTCAAGGAATACCGCGAGGCGCAGGACGACAGCCAGAGAGCGGAGATCCTGCGCGATTTCGGGAACGGGTTTGCAAAGAGGCTTCAACAGCAGCTTGAATGCTGTGCAGAGCGCATGGGGCTCGAACTTGAATCCAAAACGACGGGGTCCTATCTTCTGCCCTCCACGCTCGCGGTGAGCTTCGTCGACGAGCAGGAGGACGGCGCGGACGTGCTCTGCCTTTGGGCGGGCGATTCCCGCGGGTATCTTTGGAACGCGGACGGGCTTGCGCAGATCACCGACGACCACGAGCGGGACGAGACGATGTTCAACCTCATCACCCTCACCAAGCCGTTCGAGATCGAAGTACGCATGCTCCATATCGAAAAGCCCGCTCTCCTTTTCAACGCTTCGGACGGGTGCTATAAGTGCCAGTGTTTTGCCTCGCCGTTCGATCTCGAATGTCTGTTCTTGCAGGCGCTCGAAGCATCGGACAGCTTCGAGCAAACTTCAACCATCCTCGACGGGCAATTTGCCCAGATCGGCACGCACGACGACAGCAATACCATCGCGCTCATGGCGATCGGCTACGAGGACTTCGAAGCCGTGAAGCAAGACGTAAATAAGAGAAAAGAGCGCATCAACGAGCAGTATATTTCCCGTCTGGAAGGCATTCTCGAACGGGACTATCTCGACGAGCGCAACCGGGCGGAAGCGGCGCTTCAAGACGCCGTATTCGGGCTCAAAGAGAAGCTGTTCGACCTCGATGAAGTCTGCGAGTTCGTCAAGGAGAAGATGAAAGTCTCCCGCTTTGCGCCCTTTATGGAGGCGCTCCGCAATATCGACGAACAGCTTGCCAACCTCGACGAGGGCGACCGCCAGGCCGCCGAAGCGGTGCGCAAATGCGTGAGCCGTTACTGGATCCGCGGCGTCTGTTTCAGAAAGTATGCGATCCGCAAAAAGTTTTTCGAGGATAACCCCTACATCACGGCGGCGGGTTGCGAGAGAAAGATCGAAGAGCAGCGCAGACGCTATGAACAGACCATCGACGAGGTGGTGAAAGATTTCGAAAGTTGCGCGGAAGCCGTCCGCGAACGGAAGGAGCAACTCTTAAAGATCGAAGAGGTGTGCAAAGGGACTGCGCGGGAGGAGCTTCGCCCCTATCTTGAAAGGCTCGAATCCGCCATTTCGGCAATCATCGACGCCGCAAACGGCAAATTTACGAAAGACTACCGCGACGAGAGCAAGCGGCTTCTGGCGCTTGAAGAACGATATCGGGGGGATGATGAAGCGACGATCCGGGAATTGACCGACCGCCTCATCAGAGGGGAACTGTCGCTCGACGCCATAGATTTCCCCGAACAGTATTCCTTCCTGCAAAAAGATCTGCGCGGAGCGATCGAGCAGATCCGCAAAAACGCCGAGACCCGCCGCGAATTGCAAGAGGACAAAGAGGGGCTGCCCGATCAGTTCTTCAAACCTTATTGTGAGGCGAATGCCAAATCGATCGTTGCCGACATCTGGACGAACCACCGCGGGTTTATCCCCCGGCAATTACTCGAAGAGATGCCCGAAACCCAACAGCTTCTCGAACAGATCAAACAGCTCGAAAAGGATATCCGGACGCGCGAAGAGATCTATGAGGAATATGAAGAGAGCTACAAAAGAAATTTTGAGGAGAGCAAATTGAAATGAACGTGCATGGCTATGAGTTGCTTGCCGACTGGAAGGTCTCTAACATCGGGTACACTTCGCAGGGGACGAAGGGGGGAAAAGTATTCTTTCTGAAACGCTACGGCGAATATAAAATGCCGCGGCACGACAGTTCCACTTCTGACGCCCTCTACAACCGCTTGAAGGCGGATTTCGACTCCTTCAAGAATAACCGCATCGCCATCAACGAGGCGCTTTCCAGCCTGGCGGGTCCGGGCGGAAATATCATCCTGCCCACCGACTGGTTCGTAGACGATATTTTCTACATCGAAGCCTCCGAGCGCGTCGAAAACCTCATCGAGGACACGGATATTCTCCGTCTGCCCAAGGAGGACAAGCTGTTCATCATGCTTACCGCCGCGGGCGCTCTCCACAACATCCACAGAAAGAAGATCGTCCACAGCGATCTCAAACGGTCGAACATCCTCGCCGCGCGCAACAGTTCGGGACGGACGGTCGCGAAGATCATCGACTTCGACAGAAGCTACTTCATCGACAACATCCGCCCGGAAGAGATCGGCGGCGACCAGGCGTTCATGTCTCCCGAACTGACCCAGTGCTTCATCTATGAGATGGCGGAGGAGGCGCTCGCCTTCCTCTCCACCAAATCGGACGTGTTCTCCCTCGGACTTGTCTTTCACGACTATCTCGCGGACGGGGACCACCCTACGATCAGAGGGCTCACGGGTCCGCTCAAAGAGCGCCAGGACAGCGGTGCTACCGTCTATTGCGGGGAAGCGCTCCTCGCGGGCGCACAGCTCGTGATCAGCGAGAAGATCACGGAGCCCTATCTGAGCCATCTTCTCGTCGCCATGTTGCAACTCGAACCGGAAAACCGTCCCACCGCGCAGGAAGTTCTGGAAATTCTCAAAACCAAGCGGGTGCTCGATATTCCCGCGGATTCTCCCGTCTTTCTGCCGGGCGCCGCGCCTGCGGCAACGCCCGTCTCCGCGCCTTCCGCGCCCGCGGCGGCAACGCCTGTCTCTGCGCCTTCCGCGCCCGCGGCAACGCCTTCCGCACCCGCCGCGGCAACGCCCGCGCCTGCGGTCTCCGCGGCTCCTACGGGCTTCTGCGCGCCTTGGAGCGAGCATAAGATCGTATTCAACGAGGAGAAACTGCGTTCGAGCGGCTATATCGCTTCCGCCCAGCTCGACCACAGGGGCACCAAGCTCTATGAACTTTACAAGAGCGACGGCAGTAAGCGGAAATTTACCGTGGAAAACCTCGTGATCCTCGGCATGGCGGCAAGAGAGGGGAGAGCTACCGCAACCTCTTCCGCGCCGTCCACTCCTTCCGCTGCTCCCGCGCCGTCAGCCTCTTCCGCCGCGCCCGCCGCGGGCTCTTCCGACTTGGAGATCGTCGACGACGGAACGCTCTGGGAAGAGGACGCTACGAAGTACGATTTCAACCTCGAAGCGGTGACGTCGGGCGGATATAAGGGCATCGCGAAGGCAACGCGGAAGGGCGCCAAAGGGTACGCCCTCATCAAAGCGAGCGGCGAAGCGCGCTTTATGACCATCCAAACGCTCAAAATTCTTCGCTTCGTAAAGGCAAAATAAGTGTTTTCCGATCTTGCGCAAAAAGAAAAGATCAAAGAGGCGATCCTTTCCTTCCGCCCTACCGTTACGATCTCCGGCTCCATGCCGCAGGCGCTTTTTGCGGAGGTGTTGGAGGAAAACCCCGCGCTCGTGTTCTATCTCGCCGGTTATTCGCTCCGAAGCGGCTTCGGCGGCGTCGTTGCGGAGATCCGCTATCAGAACACGGAGGTGCCCGTTTCGGCGATCGCGTCGGCAAAAAGCGGGGACGATGTTGAAAATATCTTACACGACGCCGTCCGCGACTTCGAATCCGTAAAGGTCATCGGGCTCCCGAAAGGGGTGAACGGCGCGGCGAAGGTCTCCGAATTCGTCACGCTCTATCATGGCTTTTACTCGAATCTCGTGAACTGCTCTTTGAAGGGGATGTCCATCGGAAACGCGCAGTGTCTGTGCGTCACTTTCCTCTACCGCATCGGAAGAGTGAAACTCGGCATGATGGCTTCCGCCGTGGAGCGCAAGGTCCGTGAACTGTGCGGCGTGCTCTTCACCCCCTCCATGCTCCCCCAGACGAAGGCGTATATCGCCCACAACTTTTTGGCGCGGACGGTCGTCTACCACAAGGAAGAGGAGCCGAATCCGTTGGAGCGGAGCTATATGCAGAGCGCTTACGGCGCCCTCATCAACGGGAAGTGCGTCTGCCAGGGGTATGCCGAGGCGTATAAGCGCCTTCTCGACGCGCAGGGCGTCTGTTGCGAAGTGCTCTGCGGGAAAATCAGAGGGCACGCCGAAGGGCATGCGTGGAACGTCGTCGGCTTCAACGGCAAAGACTTTTACCATGTCGACGTGACATGGGACTGCGCCGGAGGGAGAAAGACCAACGACTATTACGGAAAAAGCGACGCGCAGATGTCCGCCGACCGCCTTTGGACGAGACGGGCGGACATCGTCTGTGCGGGAACGGAGAACATTCTCCTCACTGCAAAACAGCAGATCGCGCGGGAAAGAACCGCCTATCTCGCCGCCGGCGTCGACCGGCGCTATCTCGACTGACATGAACAATACCCAGATCGCACGGGAGACCCTTTCCATTCTCGAACAAAACGGATATTCGCTCGGCGGAGAGCAGATCGTTCTCTCGCCCGACCCTTCCGCGTTCCGCGAGGCGGAACTCTATACGCCTGAGCGGATCGACGCCCTGTCTCTGCCCGAAAAGCGTCTGCGGGGGGAGATCCTCGTCGAACTTGCCGACTCCTTCGAGGCGGCGAAGAAGTTCGGGATCGGGCGCACCCTCGTGCTCAATTTTGCGAACGCCTATCACGCGGGCGGCGGATTCCTCTACGGCTCGATCGCGCAGGAGGAGTCTCTCTGCCGCCGCAGTACCCTCTACGCCTCGCTCACGAGCGAGCGGGGGAAGGAGATGTACGCCTACAATGCCGCGCACGCCGGAACGGACGGCGCGCAGAGCATGTTGCTCTCTCCGCAGACCGTCGTTTTCCGAGGACTTGACGGAGAACTTTTCGCCCCGCCCTATACGCTGTCCGTGATCTCGGCGGCGGCGCCCGACCTGAGCGGGGATTCGCGCCTTCTCGACGACGGGCAGATCGCGGCGGTATTCGACCGCCGCATCGGGAGCGTGCTCAAAATCGCCGCTTCGTGCGGGTATGAAACGGTCGTGCTCGGCGCGTGGGGATGCGGCGCTTTCGGCAACGACGCAAAGGACGTCGCCGCGCGTTTTCGCTTCGTGCTCTCAGAGCGGGACTTCCGCCGCTATTTCAGCCGCGTTGTCTTTGCGATCTACGAATCTTACAACAAGTATAATTTTAATTCTTTCCGTTCGGCATTTTCTACGGACGGGATCTAAGGAGCCGCAATGAAAAATACCAAATTTGTGAAGGCGGTCTGTTCCAAAACGGGCAGACATTTCGGGCTTGAAATCAAGCAATTCGGCGCAACGTGGAAGGTCGTCAATTTCATCGAGATCGGCGAGGACCAGGCGGCGCTCATGACTTCGGAAATAGAGCAGCCATCCTTTTCCACGAACGAAAACCTGCAATCCTGCCGCAAATGCGGCTCGCGGGTGGTGGGCGGCTGCGATTGCCCGACCCGCGGCGCGGACTGCCGCAGGAACGGGAAATACAACTTCCAGTGTATTTATTGCAAAAATCTTTCGGTGGACTATTCCGCGCCCATGCTCGGCGGGGGATACAAAGCGGGGGACGTCATCCGCCTTTCGCAGGGGCAGGAAATCAAGATCCAGAGCGCGGATAAGCCGCTCTCCAAGATCTACGTCGGTCTGGGCTGGGATCCCGCATGCGGCGACGAAAACATGGACGTCGATTCTTCCGTGATCGTCGCGGGAAGCGGCGAGAGGGAGACGGTCTACTTCGGCAATCTGCAACATCCCTCCGGATGCGTCATCCACCATGGGGATAACCTCACGGGCGAGGGAAGCGTCAACGCCGACGACGAGAACATCACCGTCTATCTCGACAAAGTGCCCTACGGCCGCGACCGCCTGATCTTCGTCATCAATATCTACGACTGCGTCGAGCGCGGGCAGACGTTTGCGGATGTCAAAAATCTGTATATCCGTCTCTACGATCCCGATACCAAGCGCCCGCTCGTGGAGTATCGGATGCTCGATAATCTGCGCTATGATACCGCTCTCATCATCGGGATGGCGATCCGCAGGGGGAGCGAATGGTCGTTCAGAGCGATCGGAAAGGGGAGCCGCGCGACAAACGTGCACGAGCTTGCGGACGAAATTGCCTATGAGTTGGATCTGTGAAAATTGTTCTTCCGTGAACGAATCCGACGTTTCGGTCTGCTTCGTCTGCGGGACGGAGCGCTCCAAAGAATCGTACCTTCAGGAGAAGAGGGAACAGCGGGCGGCGCGGTTCAACGCGATCGGCGATTTTCTCATAAAGAAGGTGTATCTCGGCATTGAGATCGCCCTCATCGCCGTTGCCGTCATCCTCTTTGCGGCGCTCATCATCGCCATTTTTACGGGCGTTTACAAGGGGTTCGGCGAACGGCTCTCCGCCTGGGGCGCGCTGGTTTGGCAGAACATGTCCTCCGCCATTCCCGCGCGCATCGGGCAGAACGCCGTGCAGATGGGAAAGACGATCGCCGAAAATTGCGCGTTGCTTCCGCCCTTTTTCGCCGCGCTCGCGCAAACCGTTTCCGCCAACGCGGCGATCTCCGAAGAGTGGCTCGCCCTCTTCGACTTCTCCCAAAAAACCGCGGTGTTTTCCGCGTTGGGAGAGCGGATCGCCCTGCGCGGCGAGCAGTTCACCGCCCTCTTCGGGCTGGTTGCGGACGGCTGTAAACAGCGCTTCGCCCAGGCGGCGGAGTTCTTCGGCAACATTGCCGCGAAATTCAAAAAATGAACGGGATCGCGCATGCGTCCCCTCAAATAAGGAGAAATTTTTATGACAGGTCTGTTGTTTTTCGTAACGCTCATGCTCGACCTCATCTCCGTCGCCTGCGTGGGCGTGTATCTGTGGCTGAATAATTTCACCCTCAGAGAGGATATGGGAGCCCGCAACAAGAGCCTCAAAATCATGTCGCTCTGCGCCATGATCGGCGCCATTGTGCTCGCCTTTCTCACCGGGGTGCTCTCCGGTTCGGGCGATCCCGCCGCGGCGATCAAGCTCAGCGTCACCCTCTATATCATCATCGCCGTCAGCATGCTCATCGTCATCTTCGCCTCCTGCGGCATCCTCATCTACCGCATGGTCTCCAAGCGCGAGATGTTTGCCGATAAGCCCAAGTTCTGGCAGATCGTGCTCATGGCGGCGATCGGCGCCGTCGTCTGCGCCGTCCTCATCTGGCTGATGTCTTAAAACGGGGATCGCTCCGTCGCGGACATTTTCCCCGAAATTCCAAAAAAACAGGCGACCGCAGAGGGTTGCCTTCCTTGCCTTACCGCTCGTTTCGGGCGGTTTTTTTCTTGCGCGGAAGGAAAGAGCGGGGGGAAGGCGGGCGCAAAATTGAGGTTTTCCTCTTCCTCCCCACAAGATATTGTGGTCAAAGGGTTGCGGAAAAATTTTCACGATAATTTCATTTTTGCGCGGGGGCGATCTTCGAAAAAATTTTTACAAATTCCGCCAGACATCGCCCGCATGTTCTCCGTGCGCAGAAAGTGTTTGAATCTTTCTTTTTTGGGTGACTTTTTCTTTCTTCTTTCCGTCCGAAAGGGGAAAATCGACAAATATTCGGTATATATGCAAATAATTCCCTCCCGCGGCGGGCAAAAAATATTTGAATAAACGTGTATATTTTCATACTTTTTTCACAATTTTTGAGAATTTGCTATTTATAAAGGGAATGGATGAATTTTTGCCCCGTTGAAATGCTTGCAAAAAAATTTGGCATCGGTTATAATAGTACGGTATTATGCTCGAAGAAAGTTTTTCGCGGAGGTAAAGACAATCATGAAATCCAAAAGAAAGGTCTTGTACGGCATATCCGCTTTGTTACTCTCCGGCACGATGGTTTTTTCCGCAATGATGCCCGCGCTTTCGGCGCAGGAAAATTCCGTGCCTGCCGATAGCGGCGCCGTGAAAGGACTTGTATCCGACGTGACGGGAACGGTAAAGTCGGATCTGACGCAGTATTACGACAGGTCGGTCACCGAAGCGCTTCCCGAATCGATCCCCGCAGACCGGGAGATCTCGGTCATTTTGTGCCTCGATACGGATACCGTTCTCGACGTATATCATTCCCTCGACACCGATCTCACGCTCGGTGAATTTGCCGCGTCCGGAGAGGGACGGAACGTTTCCGCCGCCATCGAAAAGCAGACGAAAACCCTCCTTACCCGCCTTTCGAACGCGGGCGTGCCCTACGAGATCGGCGACCGTTACGATACGCTGCTCGGCGGCGTGGAAGTGCTCATCAAAGCCAACCACTTCGGCAGGCTTTGCGGCGCGATGGAGGGGAAGGCAGCCGTTATGGTCGGCGAAGAGTATGCGATGTGCGAATCGCGGGTCGTTACCAACGACGTCAACGTGTACGAATCCACGGGGATCTTCGACAGCTCTGAATCCGCATACGACGGAACGGGCACGGTGATCGCCGTGCTCGATACGGGGCTCGACTACACCCACTCCGCCTTCAACGTTTCGCGGTTTACCGACGACGAAGAATCGGACGTGATCACGCCCGAATCGTTGAGCGGGGTGATCGGTCAGCTCGAAGCCTCCAAAACGACCCCCGGACTTACTCCCGCAAACGTCTATCTGAGCCGCAAAGTTCCCTATGCGTACGACTATGCGGATAAGGACGACAACGTCGCTCCCATCAACAGCGAACACGGCACCCACGTCGCGGGCGTTATGGTCGGCAAAGACGATAAGATCACGGGCGTTGCGCCCAACGCGCAGCTCGCCGTCATGAAAGTATTCTCCGAGAGCTCGTCGGGCGCCAAAACTTCCTGGCTCATCGCCGCGCTCGAAGATTGCGTCACGCTCGGCGTAGACGTCATCAACATGTCCCTCGGCACCGCCGCGGGCTTCTCGCGCGAAACGGACGAAGATATCCGCTACGAGGTGTACGACAGGGTCAAGGAAGAGGGGATCAGCCTCGTTGCCGCCGCTTCCAACGACTACAACTCCACCTTCGGTTCGGAAAAGAACGGCAACCTCGGACTTACGAGCAACCCCGATTCCTCCACCGTCGGCGCGCCTTCCACCTACGACGCGGCGCTCTCCGTCGCCTCCATCAGCGGCGTAAAAACGCCATATCTTCGCTACAACGGGCAGGTCGTGTATTACACCGAGGCTTCGGACAGCGCGGCAAAGCCCAAAGATTTCGTCACCGAGCTCCTCAATAACGCCGTGAAGCAGAACCTCATTTCCGAGGGCGTCGATACCTGCGACTTCGAATACGTGATCATCGACGGCATCGGCAGTGCGCAGAACTTCGTGCAATATTCGGACGGCAGCCTCCACGGCAAGATCGCCCTCATCCGAAGAGGTCAGACGAACTTCGAAGAAAAAGCCAGCCTCGCGCGCCAGTACGGCGCCGTGGGGTGCATCATCTATAACAACGTTTCGGGTACCATCGCCATGAACGTCGGGCACCTCGGCGACTATCCCGTCTGCTCGCTCTCGCAGGACGACGGCGAAATGCTCGTGAGAGGGGGCAACGGCAAGATCACCGTCAGCCGCAACCAAAAGGCGGGTCCCTTCATGTCCGACTTCTCCTCGTGGGGTCCCACGCCCGATCTCCGCATCAAGCCCGAAATTACCGCGCACGGCGGCGACATTTATTCCGCCGTCCCCGGACAGAGCTACGACCGTCTGTCGGGCACCTCGATGGCGTCCCCCAACCAGGCGGGCGTTACGGCGCTCGTCCGCCAGTATGTGAAAGATACCCTCGGTCTCGACGGGAATACCCCCGAAATAAGACGGCAGATCACCGCGACCGTCAACCAGCTCATGATGTCTACCGCGGACATCGCCTATAACACGAACGGCTTGCCCTTCTCCGTGAGAAAACAGGGGGCGGGGCTCGCAAATCTCCAAGAATCCACCTCTACGCCCGCGTATTTGCAGACCTTCGAGCGGGACGCCGAAGAGCCCACCGTAATGGATAAGACCAAGATCGAGCTCGGCGACGACCCCGCAAAGACGGGCGTATATCGGATGAAATTCAACATCGTCAACCTCAAAAGCGGCGACCTTCGCTATGAGGTCGGCGCGATCGTCATGACGGAGGGCGTGAGCGAGACCCTCACCTACAAGGGCGACACCACGGTCACCGAGAAGGGCTACCTGCTCGAAGGCGCCGAGATCGAAGTCGAGGGCGCTCCCGACAGGATCGTTACCGTAAGGGGCAATTCCACCCTCACCGTCACCCTCACCGTCACTTTGACGGAGGAGAACAAGAGCTATCTCGACGCATCCTTCAAAAACGGGATGTATGTGGAGGGCTTCGTTACCCTCACTTCGAAAGACAGCGCAAATCAGATCGGTCTGAACGCGCCGTTCCTCGCCTACTACGGCGATTGGAGCCAGCCCCCTCTGTTTGACCTCGACTACTTCGCCACCAACGCCGACGAGCTCGACGACAGCAAGGAGACGCTGGAAAAGACCCTTCCCGACGCCTATGCGACCCGTCCCATCGGCGGCTTGTATGACGACTATATCGCCTACCTCGGCGGATACCCCTTCTTGCAGGACCCCGCTTCCACGAGCAAGATCTCCGCGGACCGCGAACATATCTCCCTCACCAACCAGACGGGAGAGGATGGCGGCATCAACTCCATCAGCAGCGTACAGCTCGGACTTCTGCGCGGCGCAAAGCGCATGGTCGCCACCGTGACCGACGCTTCGACGGGGGAGGTCATCTTCACCAAAGAACAGCTCAACCGCTCCAAGGCGTATAACTACGGCGGCGCGATCTACGGCAGCAGTTTCGACGTTGATTTCAACGTCGCGGATTACGATCTGAAAAACAATACCAAATATATCTTCCGCTTGCAGGGCTATATCGACTATAAGGACGGGCACGTCGCGAACGATACGTTCGAATTCCCGTTCTATACCGACTTCACCGCGCCCATCGTCACGGGGGTGGAATACACCTACGAGTACGACAGATCGACGGAGACGAACAGACTGTTCGCGAACGTGAGCATTTACGATAACCACTATGTGCGGGCGATCATCCCCGGCTATATCGCAAACAGCCCCGCGGGAGCTTCGGCGCCCTATACCATTTATGGATTCACCCGCTATCCCATTCCCGTCGTCAGCGAACGCAACTCCACGGGCGTGGTGCAGATCGAGCTCACCGATTATATCCAGCAGCTCAAAAAGAGCTCGTACAACCACAGAAGTTTTATGGTGCAGGTCGTAGACTGCGCGCAAAACACCGCGATGTACGAACTTACCATTCCCGATAATATTGCCACGATCGACTTCCCCGACGAAGAGATCCAGATCAGCCCGAACGAAGTGTATAACCTCAAACCCGAAGTGTTCCCCACGCAGGATAAGGCTTGGATGGAGAGCATCAACTACACTTCGAGCGACGAGAAGATCGCGCGCGTCGTGAACGGCAAACTCGTCGGCGTTTCGAGCGGCGATATTATCCTCACCGCGACCAGCAATTTCAACAAGGACGTTACGACGACCGTTAAGGTGAAAGTGCTCAAAGACGGGGATCCCGGATACCGCAAACTCGACCGCCCCGTTGCCGAGAACTTCCGCCTTACGGGGTATCTCGTCAACCGCGTCTATTACTTCGTTTCGAGCGACGAGCGCGACCTCGGCGCGACGGAGCCGGGCACGGAGGTGAAATTCGCTTCGAGCAACTCCTATGCGCTCAAAATGCTCCCCTCCGAATCGGTCACCATTCAATACGATCTGAGAGGGTATTTCGACGATAAAAATTATGAGGTTGAGTTTACGTCGAGTAACCCGAACGTCGCAACGGTGGACGAAAAAGGCACCATCGTCGCCAAGAACGTAGACGAAAAGGGGAACGCCCTCAACTATGAGCGCACGACGACGATCACCGTCCTCTTGCGCATGCTCGACCCCGATACGGGCGAATACAAACCCACGATCACCACCCGTTCGATCGTCGTTACCGTAAAGGCGCCCTATACCACGAACGGTCCTTACCTTTTGAGTTATATGGGGCTGGGCGACAAAGTCGTGATCCCCGAAGATCTCGGCATCACCGATATCCAGCAGTTTGCCTTCTCGAACTGGAACCTCGTTCCCAAAGACCTTAACGCGGGCGACGAGATCACCGAGGAGGACCCCTATTACAGCAAGCAGTGGTACATCGGCGATGATACGATCACCGAGGTCGTGATCCCCGAAGGGGTAAAGACGATCGGCATGTATGCCTTTGCGAACCTCACCGCCCTCCGGAAAGTGACCCTGCCCTCCACGCTCACCAAGATCCAGACGGGCGCCTTCATCGGGTGCACCAACTTAACGCAGGTCGCTTTTAACAACAATCAAAACAACCTGCAATTCATCAACCAGCAGGCATTCGAAGATTGCGATAAGCTCGTCAGCTTCGATTTCCGCTCCATCATCGCGATCGGCGACGCCGCCTTCCGTAACGCGGGGCTCATCAGCATCCAGCTCCCCTCCGATACGCAGTCGATCGGCGCCTATGCCTTCAAGGGGAATGAGAGACTTTCCACCGTCTCCATCGAGGCGAGCAAGGTCAAGGTCGGCGCGGGCGCCTTTGCGGAATGCGCCGCGCTCAAAGCCATGAGCCTCAACGCCGCCGTCCTTCCCGCCGAGATCTTCTACGGCTGCACCCAGCTCCAAAGCCTCAAACTCGGTGCGGACGTTGAAGTCATCGGGCAGAACGCCCTCCGCGGGACCGACATCGAGACCCTCGACGTAGATTCGCAGAACCGTTACTTCGAACAGAGTACGGATAAGAAGTATCTCACGAAAAAAGGCACGACGACGCTTGCGCTCGTCGCTCCCTCCGTTACGCAGTTCGACAATTCGACGATCACCGAGATCGACGTCGGCGCATTTTCCGCCGCCGTGAACCTCCTCTCCGTAAACCTTCCCAAAGTGACGAAGGTGGGGGACTACGCCTTTACCGATTGTTCCAGACTGAGCAACGCAAAGTTCGGCGAGCTTGAAAGCGTCGGCGAATTCGCCTTTGCGGGCACGGCGATTACGTCGCTTCCCAACCTGAAAGAAGGCGTTACGATAGGGGATCAGGCGTTTGCCATGTCGCCGATCAGAGAGGTCACGCTTCCCGATTCCGCCGTGGTAGGAAATTACGCCTTTGCGCAGATGTGCTCTCAAAGGTACTCCACGCAGAACGGACAGCTCGTCGTCCTCGTCACTTACACGCTTAATAAAGCGGAGATCGGCGATAACGTCACCCTCGGCGAAGGCGCGTTCTTTGCAAATCCTCTTATGACCTCGGTGGAGATCGGCGATAACGCCACGATCGGCGAAGGCGCGTTCACCTCGATGAGCGCATCCTCCCTGGTCGGCGCGTATGCCACGAGCGGCTATTCTTACACCTATGGGAGCCAGACGGTAAATACCATCATTGATCCCTATATTTCCGCCCTCACTTCGGTCGAGATCGGCGATAACGCCACGATCGGGGCGTACGCCTTCCAGGGCGCGGGCGGCGGAGAGTACACCATCAGCAGCAGAACCTACGGCGGCAAGCTCACAACGGTCACGCTCGGCGATAACGCCGTCATCGGGGAATTTGCCTTCTTTAACTGCCACTATCTCACGGAGATCGATCTTACTTCGGTGAAGAGCATCGGCAACTACGCCTTCTCCGGGCAGGAGATCGAATATATCCGCTTCGATACGGGAAGCCTTCTTCCCGTGCGGGTGATGCCGTATGCTGCCTCCTTAGAGGAAGTCACTCTTACGGGGCTTGATTGCGGCGAAGAGAGCTTGCCGCTCGGCGAGGGTGCGTTTGCCTACGTGGAAACGCTGAGCAGCGTTACCCTGCCCGAAGGGCTCACGTCGATCGCGGCGGATGCGTTCTTCCATTGCTCCGCGCTTGAAGAGATCGATCTTACCCACGTTACCAGCGTCGGGGCGGGCGCCTTTGCTTCCACCCCCTTAAAGGAAGTCACCCTTGCGGAGGAGAGCGCCCCGCTCTTCCTCGACGGCGCGTTTGAAGATTGCACGCAGCTCACCGCGGTGAACGGTCTCGAAAGAGCTTCCTACATCGGCAGCAGCGCGTTCCGCAATACGGGGCTTACAAGCGTGAGCTTCGAGTCCGAAGCGCTCATGATCGGCGATTTCGCCTTTGCGGACAGCAAGGTCGTCTCCGTTTCGCTCGGCGAGGGGATCCTCTCGCTCGGTGAGAATCCCTTCGTGGGATGCGCCATTTCCGACTTCACCGACGCGGACGGCAACACGACGTTCGACGCGGGACGTTCGGTCAAGGTCATCGACGGCGTGCTCTACGACAGCCGCCCCAGCGGGCTCGTCCTCATCACCTATCCGAAGATGAAGGCGGAAAAATCGTTCTCTGTGGCGGAAAACGTGGTGCGCATCGGCGCGCAGGCATTCCGCGGAGCGCCCCTTCTCTCGGTCCAGCTCAGCCGCCGCGTTAAGGCGATCGGCGATAAAGCCTTCTATGAATGCGACGGGCTCTCCGCCGTCTCCTTCACGAGCATCGAGGCGCCGATTCTCGAAGAGCAGTACCAAACGAGCGTCGAAGAAGTCACCTCGTCCAACGTGCCCCGCTATCTCTCTAATAATGTCGCGTACTATATATATAACTCGACGGAGCACGGGCTGAAAATCGTGCCCTTCCAGAGCTGGCTCGCAGACCCTACGAACGTGCTCCACGGCGCGAACTTCATCGCGGAGATCGGCACGCCGGAGGGAAGAGAGATCCACAAGGACAAGACGCTCGTCATGGTCCGCCCCATCAACGGCACGGGCTATGAGAACTTCCTCTTTGAACAGTATTTCGACGTCGTGCTCGACGGTCCCACCGCGATCAGCGACGCAACGCAGGAGATCATCGACCGCATCAACGCCCTTCCTTCCCCCGTTTCGCTTGCAGACCGCGAGGAAGTGGAGGGGATCCGCAGCGGCTACGACGCACTCTCCGCCGATCAGCAGGGGCGCGTAGATAACTACAACGTGCTCCAAACGGCGGAAAACAGGATCCGCTTCCTGCTCTCGCAGGAGGAGACCCCGCCCGAAGCAGACCCCACCGAACCGAGAGTGATCCCTCACCTTTGGGTCTACGTTCTCCTCGGCATCGTCGCCGCGGCAGCGCTCATCGCGGTCGCCGTCGTCATGCTCGTGAAGAAGGATAAAAAGACAGACGGCGCAAAGGAAAACGAGGCGGCGGAAGGGGCGCAGGACATGGCGACCGAAGAAGAACCGGAAGAGACCGGAAACGATCTGGACGAAGAATAATATGAGAAAGAGAACGAAGATCATCATCGCACTGGGCGCTCTGTGCGCCGGGGCGCTCGTCCTCGGCGCATGCAGCACCGCGAGCCCTTACAAAGATCTTGCCGAGCGGGGGTTCAACTTCTCCGTCTGTTACGACGCGAACGGGGGGGTCATTTCCAGCAAGGCAAACACGAGGGTCGTAGACACCTATTCGTACGAACAGGTGCAAAAGGGCGTAAAACTCTACGCGCCCGACAATTCCGCGCGCGGATCGGGAAATATCTTTTCCGTGGAGCGGAGCGGGTACTTCCTCGCGGGCTGGTATGCGCAGAAGGCGCCCCGCACGGGCGAGGACGGCTCCCCGCTCGACGAAGAGGGGAACGTGTGCAACGTGGAGACAGATCTGCTCGACGCGGGCGGGAATCCCGTCTACGATGAGGACGGAAACGTCCAAAAGACCTATCTCTCCGAATTCGGCAAGCCGCAGGGCTATACCTATGCCGAAAAGTGGGATTTCAATTCCATTTTGCAACGCGACGATTTCGAATACACGGAAGGGGAGTACGCCTTCACCCTCTATGCCGCATGGGTGCCCTACTTCACCTATGAACTCAACGGGCAGATGCAGGAATGGCGGTGTACGTCCTGCCAAAAACTGTATTACGGCGAGAAACCCCAGGTGTGCGATAACCCCATCGGGGACGCCGCCGAGGGAGGCAAGATCCCGACCTGCGGAAGCAAGAATTTTTCGGACGAAGGGCTCGTTTGGAGCGCCGTTACGAGTTACAGCTATAACCCGACGGTCTCCGAAGATACCGCGGTCGCCATTCCCGCATGGAATGAGGAGACGGGCGTGCTCGAATACGGCAAATTCAGCCAGCCGCTCAATCAGACCTTCCTCTCCGCCTACGGGACGGAGGACGACTGCAACAGCGGGCAGAACGCCGTAACGGAGTTCAAAAACGAAGGGACGTGGGATCAGGATACGGCAACGGCAACGGGCAACGTCGCCCGCTACTTCGGAAAGTGGGAGGACGGGCTCTGGTACCGGGTCTCGGACAAGGCGCAGCTTGCGAAAAACGCCGGAGCGGGACACAGCATCGAACTGCTTGCCGACCTTAACTACACGGAGCAGGACGAGTGGCCCATCGCGCTCAGCGGCAACGATTTCACGGGGACTTTCCGCGGCAATCACCACACCATTTCGGGCGTCGTCGTCCGCCAGACGTCGTCGGACGACAGAAAGGGCGGCTTGTTCGGGGGCATCACGGCGAGCGCGGCGTTCGAGAACATCACCTTTGAAAACATTACTTACCGCCTCGAACAGGCGTCCAGAATTATAGGCTCCGTATTCGGGCTGTTTGCGGGCGAACTGAGCAACGACGCGCGCATGACCAACGTTAAGGTTTCGGGCGAGCTCTTCATCGCGGACAGCATTTACATCGACAGGGGATACAACCCCGAAACGGGACTTTCGAGTATCCGCCACGTCTATGACGTAGGGCTCTTATCTGGCAATTTTGCAACATGCGGCATTTCGCTCGCAAACATCACCCTCCGAACGGAGAATTTGAAGGCGTCCGTCGTGGACTCCTCCACGGGTGAGATCAAGATCGGTTGATATTTTAATTCAAATAGAGAAAAGGAGATAAGGAAAATGAAAAGTAAATTGTTTCTTCGGGCAGTTGCGGTTTCCGTCGGCGCGGTACTCAGCGTCGGGAGCCTGAGCGTCCTTGCGGGCTGCGGCGGCATTCCCGCAAACAAGGAAGCGCTCGTCATCATGACGGAAGATCTGAACGAGCTCTATAACCCCTTCTATTCCACGGCAGGGACGGATATGGACGTCGTCGGACAGACGCAGATCTCCATGCTCACGACCGACGCGAACGGCGAACTTGCCTACGGAAAGGACGAGCCGACCGTCGTGCTCGACTATAAGGAAGAGTACGATCCCGCCAAGAACCAGACCAACTATTACTACGTCCTCAAAAACGGGCTTCAATTCTCGGACGGCGTGCCGCTCACGATGAACGACGTTATGTTCAACCTCTACGTCTATCTCGACCCCGCCTACACGGGCTCGACGACCATGTATTCGACGGACATCGTCGGGTTGCAGGCGTACAGAACGCAGTCGGATACGAGCGACGACTCGCAGGATGAAGAGCTCAACAACACGGCGAACACCTATGCGAACGACCGCTTGCAGGAACTCGTCGATCTCTATGACGAAGTCTCCGAGAGCAACATCGTTACGGGCAAACATACGGCGACCGAGGAGGAGATGAAGGCGGCGATCAAGCGGCATGTATGCTTGCAACGCTATCTCAACGCGATCGGCACCGACGATCAGGAAACCGCGCGCGCCCAGCTCGAAGAGGACTACAAAAACGCGCTCACGAAGTTCAAAGACGAGCTCGAAAGCGACTATAAGAGCGCGATCAGCTCCTATACCGAGGCCCCTTACAACACGGCGCCCATCTATTACAACGGCAAAGAGATCGGAAAGGGATTTAACGAAATCATCTCTTTCATGTATGCCGAACACAACGTGGAGATCGAATATCCCCGCGACCCCGACACCAATCAGTACGATAAGAGCAAGATCGAAAAGGCGACCCTTCTGTACAATCCCGAAACGGTCAACACGAAAGAGCTTGCCATCAACTTCGTTTACAACAGCAACGTCGTCGGCGCGTTCTCCGATATTCTGAAATACTGGGCAACGGGAACGCAGGTATTTACCGAATATGTCGCGAAGGCGAAGGACGTTATCCTCCACGGCAACATCGATTCCAGCGAACTCAGATACAAGAAGATCGAGGGCGTCAACTCCCTCGGACACGACACCCAGGAGACCGTACTTACGATCGGCGATAAGACTTACCCCATCGCAAGGGATCACAACGCGGACGGTACCCCCAAGGAAGCGGGAACGTACGACGTTTTGCGCATCACGATCAACAAGATCGACCCCAAGGCGAAGTGGAACTTCGGCTTCACCGTGGCGCCCTACCACTATTATTCGGATAAGGGCGGCAACCAGAGCATTACCAAGAAGAACCTCGCCATTTCGGACGACGCTTCTTCGAGCCAGCTCTTGAAGAGATCGTGCTGGCAGAACGTGACGGAAGTCGACATCAAAGCGCAAAAGTTCGGCGTCGCATGGGCGGATTTCGACTTCCAAACCTCCATTTTGCAGGGCGATAACAGCTGGGGCGCGAGCAAGAACAAGATCCCGTTCGGCGCAGGTCCCTACATCGCTTCGAACAAAAACGACAGCACCCAGCCCGGCGAAACCGAATTCTTCTCGGATAACCTCGTCTATTATGTGAGAAATCCGAAGTTCTCTTTGAACGGCGTAGCCGAGGACAACGGCAAATTCGTGCCCAAGATCGAAAAAATGCGCTATATGGAGACCCCGATCTCCAACGCGCTCTCCACCCTCGAAAGCGGACAGGTCCACTTCGTCAGCCCGCAGTTCACCAAAGAGAATGCGGAAAAGATCGAGAGACTCAAAAGCAAGGGGATCGGCTCGGTGGATAGCTGGCAGCTCGGCTACGGCTACATCGGGATCAACGCCTCGAAAGTAAAACAGCTCGAACTGAGAAAGGCGATCATGGCGGCTATGAACACCTCGCTCGCCCTGCAATACTACCAGACGGGTACCGCGGTGAATATCTACTGGCCGATGTCCGCGGTGAGCTGGGCGTATCCGAGAGAGGTCGGCGCTTCTTACAACGGGGAAAACCCCATCGCCGGCATGGACAGAGACAACGGACACGACTATGCGCAGCCCAAGAGCTCGGATATCAAACAGAGCAATTCCGAAGCGATCACCCTCATCAACCAGTACATGGCGCAGTCCTCTGCCTATACCGAATCCGATCTTGAAATCGAGTTCACGATCGCGGGCGCGAACATGTACGATCACCCCGCCTACAACGTGTTCAAGAACGCAATGGAGCTTTTGAACAGCTGCGGCTGGGACGTCACCATCAAGCCCGACGCAAACGCGCTCACCAAACTCTCCACCGGTTCGCTCGAAGTATGGGCGGCTGCCTGGGGCTCCACGATCGACCCCGATATGTATCAGGTCTATCATAAGAATTCCACCGCGACGAGCGTGCTCGCCTGGGGCTACAACGCGATCAAGACGGAAGCGGGCGGCGAGTATGCCGAGGAAAAGAGGATCCTCAACGACCTCTCCGAAAAAATCGACAACGCGCGTGAGATCGACGACAGCACGGCGGACGGCAAGCAGCGGCGCGCCAACCTCTACAAGCAGGCGATGAGCCTTGTGCTCGACCTTGCCATCGAGCTTCCGCTCTACCAGAGAAAGACGCTGTACGCTTACAACCTCAACGTGATCTCCGAGGCATCGATGCCCCACAACGAGAACGGCGTGCTCGCCGTGAACCCCTACACTTCGCCCCTTGCGAAGATCTGGGAACTCGAATTCGTCGCCTGATCTGTTGTAAGGCAAGAGGGGAACCGCGCCGCGGGCGCGAAACCTTCCGAAAAATCATACCGAAAAGTCCTGCCGACGCCGTCGGCAGGACTATGGAGTAAATTATGCTCAAATACATTCTCAAAAGATTAGGGCTCTCGATCATCATCCTGCTCGGCGTTTCCCTGATCATTTACATCCTCGTGCGGTGCATGCCCGTGGACTTCGTCATGCAGCGGCTGTCCCAAATGAACCAGGGCGGCGCAACCATTCCGCAGGAAACGGTCGAGGCGATGTACAGGCGGTACGGGCTCTCCGATTCGAGCTTTTTAGGCATTTTGCGGGGCTACGGTTCGTGGCTCTTATCGCTGTGCCGTCTCGACTTCGGGCAGAGCTTCGTCTCCGGGAACGACGTCGTGAAGGAGATCGCCAGCCATATGAGTGTCTCCTTCATCATCGCGTTCATCGCCATCATCTTCGAATACATGATCGCGATCCCGCTCGGCGTGACCGCCGCGACCCACCAGTATTCCATCCGCGACTATGTGGTAACGGTGTTCGTCATGGTGGGCATTTCGCTGCCGAGCTTCTTCCTCGGAAGGGTGCTGCAAAAGGCGTTCGCGACCCCGCCGCTCAGTTTGTTCTATCCTTCGGGGCTCGTAAACGGTTCGCTGACGAATATGACCTTCTTTGAGCAGATCGGCGACTATCTCCGCCACGTCACCCTGCCCATTCTCTGCACGGTGATCCTCGGCATCGGCGGCACGATGCGGTATATGCGCACCAACATGCTCGAAGTGCTGAACTCCGACTATATCCGCACGGCGCGCGCAAAGGGGCTCAAAGAGACGAAAGTCATCTATAAACACGCCTTCCGCAATACGATGATCCCCATCGTGACGATGATGGCGGGCGTGCTTCCCTCCCTCTTTTCGGGCGCGATGATCACCGAGAACGTATTCGGGCTTCCCGGCATCGGGAACTGGGCGCTCACCGCTACCCAGTCGGGCGATATTCCCGTCATTATGACGTATAACATGTTCCTTGCATTCCTCTCCGTGATCGGCGTGCTCTTGTCCGATCTCATGTACATGGTCGTTGACCCTCGCGTCAAGCTCTCTTAAAGGAGGACTTTCCGAATGAATGAAGTGTTCAATGAAACTCCGTTGGAAGAAGAGACCCTCCCCGAAGGGATTCCCGAAAACGGCGCGGGCATGGAGGACGGAGAAAAACCCCTCGATAAAAACGTGCGGCTCATGTCCCCCGGCAGAATGGTCGCGCGGCGGTTCTTCCGCAGTAAGCTCTCCATCATCGGGCTCGTCATGATCCTTTCCCTCATCCTCTTTTCGTGGGTGGGACCTTTGATCATGTCGGCGATCCCCAACGAGCACGGCGGCTGGGCGGAGACGGAAGTGGACTATAACGGTCCCACCGACTACGAGAACCAAAAACTCTTGGAGATCCCCCGCACGAACGAAAACGGCGAATATGTCGACGCGAACGGCAACGTGGTAGAAAAAGAGGAACAGGCATTCAAGGATACCTTCTATCAGGTGACCGAGACGCACTCCCTCATCAATACCCGCTCCTATCCGAGCGCTTCCCACTGGCTCGGCACCGATCAGACGGGCATGGACGTGTTCGTCCGCCTCATGTACGGCGGACAGAAGTCCATTCTCATCAGCTTTATCGCCGTGTTTGCGATCATGATCATCGGCGTCATCTTCGGCGGCATCGCGGGCTATTTCGGCGGGAAGGTCGATAACGTGATCATGCGTATCTGCGACATCCTCATGTGCCTGCCGGGGCTTCCCATTCTGCTCATTCTGGGCTCGGTGCTCGACGCGATCGGCGTAAAGGGCTCCGACCGTATCTACTATCTCATGATCTTCCTCACCGTGTTCTCGTGGTCGGGAACGGCGCGGCTCGTCCGCGGGCAGATCCTCTTTTTGCGGGAACAGGAATACATGGTCGCGGCGGAAGCAATGGGTTATTCCACGGCGCGAAAGATCTTCAAACACCTCGTGCCCAACGTCATGCCCCAGCTCATCGTCTCCATGACTCTTTCGCTCGGCAGCATGATCTTGTATGAGGCGTCCCTCTCCTACCTGAATCTGGGCGTGCAGCCTCCCTACGCTTCGTGGGGCTCGATGGTCAACGCGGCGGAGGACGCGGCGATCCTCGAAAGGTACTTCAACATCTGGGGGCCGCCCGGAATCTGCATCATCATCGCAGTGCTCGGATTCAACTTTGTGGGCGACGGCCTCAGAGACGCGCTCGATCCCAAGATGAGGAGATGATATGAGTTTGTTCAAGAAAAAGACGGAGGGCGAGGAAGCTCCCGTAAAAGAGGAAAAACATTACCTCTCCGGGAAAGAGATCCGCGCCATCGCCAAAGAAAACAATAAAACCGTAAAGGCGCTCGAAAAATATAAGCGGCGCAAAGCGGAAGAATCGGAATTCGTCACCGGGATGAAAGACCCCGCAAATATCCTCGAAGTGGAGGGGCTCCATTCTTACTTCTTTACCGACCAAGGGGTCGTAAAAGCGGTGAACGGGGTCACTTTCGACGTGCCGCAGGGCGCTACCGTCGGCATCGTCGGCGAGTCTGGCTGCGGGAAGTCGGTCACGAGCATGTCCATCATGCGCCTTTTGCAGGGTCCGCAGGGGCAGATCGTCGAGGGGAGCATCCGCTTCAAGTCCTTCGATTTCAAGCTCGATAAAGACGGGAATCCCATTCCCGTGTGGGACGACGACGAAGCGGGGAACCCCGTCTACGAGCCCGTCTATGTCAAAAAGGGCAAGGAGCCCGTTTGGGACGACGACGAGGAGGGGAATCCCGTCTACGAGCCCGTCATGAAGCAGACGGGCAAGGAGCCCGTTTGGGACGACGACGAGGAGGGGAATCCCGTCTATGAGCCCGTCATGAAGCAGACGGGCAAGGAACCCGTTTGGGACGACGACGAGGAGGGGAATCCCGTCTATGAGCCCGTGATGAAACAGACGGGCAAGGAGCCCGTGTGGGACGACGACGAGGAGGGGAATCCCGTCTATGAGCCCGTGATGAAGCAGACGGGCAAGGAACCCGTGTGGTGGACGGACGAAAACGGACAGCCAATCCTCTATCCCGTGCTCGGCAAGGACGGCAAGCCCTTGCTCGACGAAGATGGGAAACCCGTGCGGGAATTCAAACAGAAATCGGACAACAAGGGACGGAAGATGTTCCGCCCGACCTATTCGCCCGTGCTCGGCGAAAACGGCGAACCTGTGACCGAGCGCAGGCAGAAGCGGGACGAGCGGGGCAAAAAGCTCTTCAAACCCGTCCTGGAACCCGTGCTCGGCGAAAACGGCGAACCTGTGACCGAGCGCAGACAGAAGCGGGACGAGCGGGGCAAAAAGCTCTTCAAACCCGTCTTGGAGCCCGTGCTCGGCGAAAACGGCGAACCCGTGACCGAGCGCAGGCAGAAGCGGGACGAGCGGGGCAAAAAGCTCTTCAAACCCGTCTTGGAACCCGTGCTCGGCGAAAACGGCGAACCCGTCATGGAGCGTAGGCAGAAGCGGGACGAGCGGGGCAAAAAGCTCTTCCGCGACGTCACGGTGCAAAAGGTCGACAAAGAGGGCAAGCCCGTCATGGAGCGCGTCCAGAAGAGGGACGAATACGGCACCAAGCTCTATGAGATGGAGGAAAAAGTGTTCGACATCGCCAAAATGCCCATCAAGGAGATGTTCCGTCTCCGCGGCAGGCAGATCGCGATGATCTTCCAGGAGCCCATGACTTCCCTCAACCCCGTGTTCACGATCGGCAACCAGCTCGACGAAGTGACCCTTCTCCATGTGCCCGGAGCGACCAAAGAGGAGGCAAAGCGCCGTTCCATGGAGATGCTCAACCTCGTCGGGATTGCAATGCCGGAGCGCGTCTACCATTCCTATCCGCATGAACTTTCGGGCGGTATGCGCCAGCGCGTGATGATCGCAATGGCGCTCGAAGGGAATCCCCGCCTCATCATCGCCGACGAGCCCACCACGGCGCTCGACGTGACCATCCAGGCGCAGATCCTCGATCTTTTGCGCGGGCTCAAAGACCGTATCAACGGCTCTATTTTGCTCATCACCCACGACCTCGGCGTCATCGCCGAAATGGCGGACTACGTCGTCGTCATGTATGCGGGCAGGATCATCGAGCAGGGCACCGCGTCGGAGATCTTCCACAACCCCATGCACCCCTATACCATCGGTCTGCAAAAGAGCAAACCCACCATGCAAGGGAGCTCCGACTCCCTCTTCAATATCCCCGGAAACGTCCCGAACCCCGTGAATATGCCCAACTATTGCTATTTCCGCGAGCGCTGTTCGGGCTGCATGGAAAAATGTTACGGGGACTATCCCGAAATGATACAGGTAAGCCCCACGCACCGGGTCGCCTGCCATCTCTATGCGCGGGAGAACGCCAAGGAGAACGTCGATGAGTATTAAGAAAACGCAAACATACGAAGAGGCGCTCGAAAAGGAGGAGCGGCAAGAGGAGTTGGAGCGGACGAAGGCGAGTGAGTTCGCCGCGTTCGACGACGCCGCCGAAGCCGCCAAAGAGGAAACGGCGCGGGAAGAAAAGGCAAGAGCCGACGCCGACCTGCCTCCTGATCCCGACGTTTTGCTCGAAGTCCGCCACTTGAAGAAATATTTCCCGCTCAAAAAGACGCTTGCGGGCAAGGTCACCCTTTCCCTCCGCGCCGTGGACGACGTTTCGTTCAAGCTCAAAGCGGGGGAAACGCTCGGCATTGTCGGCGAGTCGGGCTGCGGCAAGACCACCCTCGGACGGACGATTTTGAAGCTCTATCAGCCCACCGACGGGCAGATCTTTTTCGCGGGGCAGGAGATCGCAAAATATTCTCCCTCCAAAATGAGACCGCTCCGCACCCAGATGCAGATCATCTTCCAGGATCCCTATTCCTCTCTTCCGCCGCGCAGTACGGTGGGGGGGATCCTTTCCGAGCCCGTGAGAGTGCACAAGATCGTCCCGCGGGAACAGGTCAAGGACTATGTGTTGAAGATCATGGAGCAGTGCGGTCTGCGCGATTATTATTACGAGCGGTACCCGCATGAATTCTCCGGCGGTCAGCGCCAGAGGATCTGTATCGCCCGCGCGCTCACCGTCCAGCCCAAGCTCGTCATCTGCGACGAGCCCGTCTCCGCGCTCGACGTCTCCATCCAGGCGCAGATCATCAACCTCTTGAAGCGGTTGCAGACGACGATGGGCTTCACCTATGTGTTCATCTCCCACGACCTCTCCGTCGTCAAACATATTTCCGACCATATCGGGGTAATGTACCTCGGCTCCATGGTGGAGTTCGGCGACAAGAAGAGCATTTTCGAAAACCCCCTGCATCCCTATACGCAGGCGCTCTTCTCGGCGGTGCCCAACCCCAACCCCGACGTCAAGATGAACCGCATCGTGCTCAAAGGGGATATTCCCTCGCCCGCAAATCCGCCCAAAGGCTGTAAATTCCATACGCGCTGCCCTATGGCGATGGAAGTGTGCAAGCATATCGCTCCCGCGTACAAGGAGTACGAGCCGGGGCACTTCGCCGCATGCCACTGCTACCCGCAGGGAGAGGTGAAAGGTCCCGTGAAGGCGGTCTCGCTGCAAGAAGAAACGGGGCGGGAGGACTGATGTCCGCAAAGAAGCGACAGCCCACGGAGCAGACGGGCGAAAAGAAAGTGAAGGTCGTCTATTACGACGACGGCTCCACCGTCGCCGATATGAGCGGCACGCGCAAGGAAAAAACGCCCCGCCAGAAGGTCCCCTTCAAGGAGCGGGCGCGCACCTTTTTCACGGTGATGAGAAAGATGGTCGTCCCCATGCTCGTGACCCTCGCGGCGTTGACGATCGTCTACATCATCATGCTCGCCGCCGCAGGCAAACTGTGAATCCATGAAAAACCGCCCAAAAGGCGGTTTTTTGCCTGCCAGAGGCTTTTTTCCGCCTTTTTGGAAGGAAATTTCGGGCATTGCGGTTAAAAAATAGGGAAAAAGTGCATAAAATCGGTTGACAAACAGCTTGACAGTGTGTTATTATTACCAAGCTGCGTTATTGTGGCGTATAGGGTTGAGACGGGAAGTTACTGAAAAATCGAGGTCGGAAAGCCCCTCGGCAGATAATTTCCGTTGACAAGTGTGGGAGCGCGACTCCTGCGACTAACCGAGGCTTTTGCGTAAGACACCGCAAAAACAAGAAGGTGTTTTTTACTGGAAACAACCTCGATACGCACGGTAAAGTTGACGTAAGCAAAACCAAGTTAGTATAAAAAGGAGTAAGAAACATGGCAGGTCAGAAAATCAGGATCAAATTATCGGCGTACGATCACGAGCTCGTCGATCAGGCCGCGAGCCGCATCGTTGAGACGATGCAAAAGGGCGGCGCGAAGATCTCCGGTCCCATCCCGCTTCCCACGGAGCGCGAGATCGTTACCATTCTCCGCAGCCCGCACAAAGACAAGGATTCGCGCGAGCAGTTCGAGCTGCGCACCTACAAGCGCATCATCGACATCTACTCCCCCAACGCGAAACTTCTCGACAGCATCCACCTCCCCGCAGGCGTCGACATCAAGGTGAAGCTGGGCTAAAATCGGAACGCAAAAAGAGAAGTTGAAATACTGTTTACGCGGTATTCACAAATAAAATTTTTAAGGAGTGAACTTTATCCATGAATAAAGCAATCATCGGGCGCAAAGCAGGCATGACGCAGATCTTTGCGCCGGACGGGAAGATGATCCCCGTCACGGTAGTGGAAGCAGGTCCCTGCCCCATCGTACAGGTAAAGACGGTGGAGAGCGACGGGTACACGGCGCTTAAACTCGGCTTCGGCGAGACGAGCGAAAAATCTCTGAACAAGCCCGACTGCGGGCAGTTCAAAAAGGCGGGCGTAAAGCCCTGCAAGGTCTTGAAAGAAGTGCGCCTCGACAGCGTGGACGGCTACAAAGCCGGCGACTTCGTGAAGGCGGACATATTCGCGGCGGGCGATAAGGTAGACGTCGCGGGGGTCAGCAAAGGGCACGGCTACACGGGCGTGATCAAGCGCTGGAACCAGCACCGTTTGAAGGAAACGCACGGCGTGGGCCCCGTCCACAGAGAGCCCGGCTCGATGGGCTCGATCAGCGATCCTTCCCGCGTGTTCAAGCATAAGCACCTCGCAGGTCAGTGGGGCGTGGAAAACGTCACCGTCCAGAACCTCGAAATCGTGAGAGTGGACGCAGAGCGGAACGCAATCCTCATCAAGGGAGCGATCCCCGGACCGAGAGGGGGCGTCGTCACCATTTCGAATAGCGTAAAGCAGAAGGAGAACTGATATGGCAAACGTGAAAGTATATAATATGAAAGGCGTCGAGGTCGGCGAGCTCGAACTTTCCGACGCGGTATTCGGCGCGGAATACAACGAGCCGCTCATCCACCAGGCGGTCGTCACCTATCTTGCCAACCAGCGCCAGGGGACGAAGAGCACCCTTACCCGCACCGAAGTGCGCGGCGGCGGCGTGAAGCCGTGGAGACAGAAGGAAACGGGCCGTGCGCGCCAGGGCTCCATCCGCGCTCCCCAGTGGACGAAGGGCGGCGTCGTGTTTGCGCCCAAGAGCCGCGATTTTTCCAAAAAGATGAACGATAAGGCGAAGAGAGGCGCGCTTCTCTCCGCGCTCTCCAAGAAGGTCGCCGACGGCGAACTGCTCGTTGTGGACGAGTTGAAGGTCAGCGAGGCGAAAACGAAGGAGATGGCGGCGTTCCAGAAGGCGTTGCACCTTGACAAGCGCACCGTCGTCGTGATGGACGAGAAGAACGAGGACGTGATCCTCGCCGCAAGAAATCTGCAAGGACTTTCGACGATCTCCGTCGAAGAGATCAGCACTTACGAAATCGTTGCCAGCGCCGTTGTGGTGCTCACGGCGGGTTCGGTGAAAAAAATCGAGGAGGCTTACGCGGTATGACACCCGAAAATATCATTTTAAGACCCGTTCTCACGGAGAAGGGCTACGACGGGCTTCAACCCGCCGATCCGGATCATCATTCCGACAGGACCGATTACGGCAAGAAATACACCTTCATCGTGGCGAAGAGCGCCAACAAAACGCAGATCAAGATCGCGGTCGAGCAGATGTTCAACGTGCAGGTCGCAAGCGTGAACACCGTAACCCAGCGCGGTAAACTCAAAAGAATGGGCAGGAACCAGGGCTATACCCCCACGACCAAAAAGGCGTACATCCAGCTCAAAGAGGGCAGCAAGCCCATTGAATACTTCAATACGTTGTCGTAATCAAAAGGAGAATCGAAATGGCAGTCAAGAGATATAAACCCACGTCCGCAGCCCGCCGCTTCATGACAGTGCCCGATTATTCGGAACTTTCGAAGGAGCCCGCGGAGCGCGCTCTTCTTGAAGACCAGAGAAAGTCGGGCGGCAGAAATAACGCGGGAAGGATCACCGTCCGCCACATCGGCGGCGGCAACAAGCGCAAATACCGCATCATCGACTTCAAGCGGAATAAAGACAATATCCCCGCAAAGGTCAAGAGCATCCAGTACGACCCCAACCGCAGCGCGAACATCGCTCTCCTCGTTTACGCGGACGGCGAAAAGCGGTATATCCTCGCTCCCGTCGGGCTCAACGTCGGCGACGTCGTGATGAGCGGCGAGAACGCGGATATCAAGGTCGGCAACAGCCTTCCTTTGAAGAACATCCCCGTCGGCACGATGGTGCATAACATCGAGATGAAGCCGGGCAGGGGCGGGCAGGTCGCAAGAAGCGCCGGGATCTTCGCCCAGATCATGGCATGCGAAGGGAAGTACGCGACGATCAAAATGCCTTCCGGCGAAATGCGGCTCATCCCCGCGACGTGCAAGGCGACGATCGGGCAGGTCGGCAACCTCGAACACGACATCATCCGCGTCGGCAAAGCGGGAAAGACCCGTCATCTCGGCGTCCGTCCCACCGTCCGCGGCTCGGTCATGAACCCGAACGATCACCCGCACGGCGGCGGCGAAGGCAAGTCTCCCGTCGGTCACGCCGGTCCCGAAACCCCTTGGGGCAAGCCCGCGCTCGGTTATAAGACGAGAAAGAAGAAGAACCCGACAAGCAAGTTCATCTTGAAGAGAGTCAACTAAGGGAGGGAGAAAAAAATGTCGAGAAGTATCAAGAAAGGACCTTACGTCGAAGCCAAGCTCCTTGCAAGGATCGAGGCGATGAACGAGGCAAACGAAAAGAAGGTACTCAAAACCTGGTCGAGAGCGTCGACGATCTTCCCCCAGATGGTCGGGCATACGATCGCCGTTTACGACGGCAGGAAGCACGTTCCCGTCTATATCACAGAGGACATGGTCGGCTGCAAGCTCGGCGAGTTTGCTCCCACGAGAACGTTCAGGGGTCATACGGCGAAAACCACCGCGCCCGGTAAATAAGGAGAAGAGCAATGGCAGGTAATATGAAGAAAAAAGCAGAACGGGTCGCCGAGATCAAGGAAAAGCGCCCCTATGCGGTTGCGAAATATATCAGGATCTCGCCCTATAAGGTGAGAACGGTGCTCGATCTTATCCGCGGCAAGAGCGTTCTGGAAGCGAAGGCGATCCTCGAACATCTTCCGAACGGCGGCGCGGCGCCCACCCTCAAAGTGCTCATGAGCGCGGTCGCCAACGCCGAGCACAACCAGGGCATGGACAGAGGAGATCTGATCGTTGCGGCATGCTTCGCAAACGGCGGTACGAGCCTCAAACGCATGCAGCCCGTCTCCAAGGGAAGAGGGCATGCGATCCTCAAAAGAACGAGCCACATCACGGTCATCCTCGATGTAAAGAAAGCGGAAGGAGATATGTAACATGGGACAGAAAGTTAATCCTCACGGTCTGAGAGTCGGCGTCATCAAGGGTTGGGATACACAGTGGTATGCCGACAAGAAGGAATTCGGCGCATATCTCAAAGAAGACTATACCATCCGCACGTTCCTGAAAAAGAAGTATTATGCGGCGGCTGTTTCGCGCATCCTCATCGAGAGGGCGGCGGGCAAGATCGTCGTTACCATCCATACGGGTCGCCCCGGCGTGCTCATCGGCAAGGCGGGCGCCGAGATCGAGGTCATCAAGAAAGACCTTTCCAAGCTCACCAAGGGCAAGCAGGTCAGCATCAACGTCATCGAAGTGAGAAAGCCCGACGCAGACGCCCAGCTCGTGGCGGAAGGGGTCGCGGCGCAGCTCGAAAAGCGCGTGGCGTTCAGAAGAGCCATCAAGCAGGCGATCGGCAGAACGATGCGCGCCGGCGTGAAGGGCGTTAAAATGCAGGTCTCCGGGCGTTTGGACGGCCGCGAGATCGCGGGCAGCGAACATTATCACGACGGCAGTATTCCCCTCCAAACCCTCCGTGCGGATATCGACTACGGATTTGCGGAGGCGCATACCACGTTCGGCATGATCGGCGTGAAGTGCTGGATCTATAAGGGCGAAGTCCTGAAAGCCGCGAAGAAGGCGGAAGGAGGCAAGTAATGTTAATTCCGAAGAGAGTCAAGAGAAGAAAGCAACACCGCGGCTCCTTGAAGGGCGCGGCGCATAAGGGCAATTTTGTGGCGTACGGCGAGTACGGTCTCGTTGCGGAAGAGGCGGGAAGGATCAAATCCAACCAAATCGAAGCTGCCCGTATCGCCATGACCCGTTTCATCAAGCGCGGCGGGCAGGTATGGATCGATATCTTCCCCCACAAGCCCATTACCCGCCACCCTGCGGAAGCCCGTATGGGTTCCGGGAAGGGCGCGGTCGAATACTGGGTCGCGATCGTAAAACCCGGCAGAGTGATGTTCGAAATGGCGGGCGTGCCCGAAGATATCGCCCGCGAGGCGATGCGTCTTGCAGGGCATAAGCTCCCCGTCAAGTGCAAATTCGTCAAGAAGTCGGATTGCGAAAATCAAGCGGAAGGCGGTGAAATCAAATGAAAGCGAGCGAATTTCACAATATGACCGACGTTGAGCTTGAAAAGAAGCTCAAAGAGTTGAAGAGCGAACTCTTCAACCTGCGGTTCCGCCATGCGAGCGGACAACTCGAAAACCCCCTCTCCATCAGAACGTGCAAGCGGGACATCGCAAGAGTGAATACGGAGATCCGCGCACGGGAATTAAAGGCGTGAGGTAGACGGCAATGGAAAGAAATTTGAGAAAAGAAAGAGTCGGGATCGTAGTTTCCGACAAGATGGATAAGACGGTCGTCGTCGCAGTCACGGACAAGAGCAAACATCCCGTGTATAAAAAGACGATCACCCGTACCAGAAAATTCAAGGCGCACGACGAGCTCAACGAATGCGGCGTGGGCGATAAGGTGCTCATCGTGGAGACGCGGAAGCTCTCCAAGGATAAGAACTGGCGCGTTGCCGCGATCGTCGAAAAGGCGAAGTAAGGAAAGGAGGAGAAAAGGTTATGATTCAACCTCAAACCAGATTGAAAGCGGCGGACAATTCGGGAGCGAAAGAGCTCTTCTGCATCCGTGTTTTGGGCGGCTCCTTCCGCAGGACGGGAAATATCGGCGACGTGATCGTAGCGTCGGTAAAGACCGCTACCCCCGGCGGCGCGGTGAAAAAGGGCGAAGTCGTGAAAGCGGTCATCGTCAGAAGCGCAAAGGGGATCCGCCGTCCGGACGGGACGTATATCCGTTTCGACGACAACGCGGCGGTGATCATCGACGCGCAGAAGCAGCCCAAGGGCACCCGTATCTTCGGACCCATCGCAAGAGAACTCAGAGAGAAAGATTACATGAGAATCATTTCCCTCGCTCCGGAGGTACTGTAATATGGAGATCAAAGTAAACGACAATGTGCTCGTTTTAACGGGCAAATATAAGGGGAAGCAGGGCAAAGTGCTCGCCACCTTCCCCAAGAACAACACCGTCGTCGTAGAGGGCGTCGCCATCGTGCACAAGCACGAGAGGGCGAGAAAAGCCAACGAGAACAGCAGGATCGTCACCGAAGAAGCTCCCATCGACGTGAGCAACGTGGAGATCGTCTGCGACAAGTGCGGCAAAGCGACGAGAGTGGGACATGCGTTCGTGGAAGGAAAGAAGGTCCGCGTGTGCAAGAAGTGCGGCGCCGTGCTCGACAAGGCGTATGCGAAGAAGGCAAAGAAGGCGGCTCCCGCCGAAGAGAAGGAAGAGGCGCCCAAGAAGAGAACGAGAAAGCGCAGCAAGAAAGAAGAAGCCGATAAGGAGGCACCCGTCGAGTAAACGTCCGCTGTTACGGGCGAAAACCATGCCGACGGTAAGGAGTAATTATGGCAGAGAAAAAAGCGCCTGCTGAAACAAAGGCGAAAAAGGCTCCCGCGGAAAAGGGCGCAAAGGCGCCCGCGGGAAAGAAAGAGGCTCCCGCGGAAAAACGCGAGCCCAGCAGAGTGTTGGTGCAGTACCGCCAGGAGGTAATTCCCTACCTCATGAAGAAGTTCGGTTACAGCACGGTGATGCAGGTCCCCAAGCTCGAAAAGATCGTCATCAATACGGGGCTCGGCGACATCAAAGACAACCAGAAGTCGATGCAGATCATCGAAAACGAGCTCAAACTCATCACCGGGCAAAAACCCGTGTATTGCAAAGCGACGAAGTCGGTTGCAAACTTCAAGGTGAGAGAGGGGATGAACATCGGGCTCAAAGTGACTTTGCGCGGCAGCAGAATGTACGACTTCTTCGATAAATTCGTTTCGATCGCGCTTCCCCGCGTGCGCGACTTCCGCGGCGTTTCCGCGACGGCGTTCGACGGCAGGGGCAACTATGCGGTCGGCTTGAAGGAGCAGCTGATCTTCCCGGAGATCACTTACGACCAGGTGGAAAAGATCAGAGGCATGGACGTCTGCATCGTAACGACGGCGCAGACGGACGAGGAAGCGAGAGAGCTTTTGAGGGCGCTCGGAATGCCCTTCAAGAAGTGAGGAGAAGAAGATGGCAAAGAAGTCAATGATCAATAAACAGCAGAGAACCCCCAAGTTTTCCACAAGGGCATATACCCGTTGCTCCATTTGCGGAAGACCTCACGCGGTTTTGCGGAAGTACGGCGTCTGCCGTATCTGCTTCCGGAATCTCGCCTATAAGGGACAGATCCCCGGCGTGAAGAAGTCGAGCTGGTAAGGAGGCAAAGATATGACGGATCCTATCGCAGATATGCTCACAAGAATCAGGAACGCGCTCATGGTCAGGAAGGAGACGGTGGAGATCCCCGCTTCCAAGATGAAGTCCGAGATCGCGCGGATCCTTCTCGAAGAAGGCTATGTTGCAGGCGTGGAGAAAACGGAGGACGGCTATAACGGGAAGCTCGTTCTCACGCTCAAATATGCAGACGGACGTTCGGTGATCGGCGGGCTCGAAAGAGCTTCCAAGCCCGGTCTCCGCATGTACAGCGGCGCGCAGGAGATGCCCAAAGTCATGGGCGGCTTCGGCATCGCGATCGTCTCCACGAATCAAGGTATCATGACGGATAAGCAGGCGAAGAAGCTCAACGTGGGCGGCGAAGTGCTCTGCTACGTATTCTAAGGAGGGAATTATGTCGAGAATCGGTAAAATGAGTATCGCAGTTCCCGCAGGCGTCAGCCTTACCTACGAGGACAGCCTCCTCACGGTAAAGGGACCCAAGGGCACACTTACGCGCAAGGTCGCCAGCAAGGCGATCGAAGTCAAGGTCGAGGACGGACAGATTAAGCTCACGGCGCTCGATAACGCCAAAGAGACGGGCGCATTGCACGGACTTTACAGGGCGCTCCTTGCCGGAATGGTAAAGGGCGTCTCCGAAGGCTTCACCAAGAGCCTCGAAGTGAAGGGCGTCGGCTGGAAGGTCCAGAAGCAGGGCAACAAGCTCGTGCTCAACGTCGGATATTCCCATCCCGTCGAGTTCGCCGAACCGGAGGGCATCAAACTCGAATGCCCCACGCCGACGGAGATCACCGTGAGCGGGATCGACAAGGTGCTGGTCGGGCAGGTCGCCGCAGATCTTCGCGCGATCCGCATCCCCGAACCTTATCACGGATACGGCATCCGCTATAAGGGCGAGCATGTCGAACATAAGGAAGGCAAAACTTCGGGCAAGGGCAAAAAGTAAAGGAGCGTAAATCATGATAACGAAAGTTGATAAAAATTCGGTCAGACAGCGCCGCCACGCCCGCGTCCGCAAGCATGTTTCGGGCACGGCGGAAACGCCTCGTTTGAACGTTTACAGAAGTCTTAATCACATCTATGTACAGGTCATCGACGACGTGAAGGGAGTGACTCTCGCTTCCGCTTCCACCCTCGAAAAGTCCGTCCGCGAGAAGGTCGCGGGCAAGACAAAGACGGAAGCGGCGAAGATCGTGGGAACGACGGTCGGCGAGCGCGCCAAAGAGAAGGGGATCGAAACCGTCGTGTTCGACAGGGGCGGTTACCTCTATACGGGGCGCGTAAAAGCGGTCGCAGACGGCGCACGCGAAGCGGGACTCAAATTCTGAGCGAGGAGAGAAAGTCATGGCAAGAGAGAACAGACCTCAAAGAAAACAGGAACAGGACGACGGCTTCATCAAGAAGCTCATCGGCATCAACCGCGTCAGCAAAACGGTCAAGGGCGGCAGGAATATGAGATTCGCCGCGCTTGTCGTCGTCGGCGACGGCAACGGAAAAGTGGGCTACGGTCAGGGCAAAGCAAAGGAAGTGCCTGAGGCGATCGAAAAGGCGACGCAAGCCGCCAAGAAGAACCTCGTGCGCGTGCCGATCGTAGATACGACCATTCCCCACGAGATCCTCGGAAAGTTCGGGCGCGGCGCCGTTCTCATGCTGCCCGCCGAAGAAGGTACCGGCGTGATCGCGGGCGGTCCCGTCCGTGCCGTTATGGAAGCTGCGGGGATCAAGAATATCAGAACGAAGTCTCACGGCACCCAAAATCCCGTCAACTGCGTAAAGGCGACCATTGCAGGGCTCGCTATGCTCAAAACGGCGGAAGAAGTTGCGCTCCTTCGCGGCAAGACCGTGGAAGAGATCGTGGGCTGAGGAGGTCGATATGGTAAAAGTTACGCTTATCAAGAGCCCGATCGGCGAGGTGAAGTCGGTAAAAGGAACGATCGCCGCGCTCGGACTCAAAAAGATCCGTTCGGAAAAGACGTTTGAGGACAGCCCCACTTTGCAGGGCCAGCTCAAAAAGGTCGCGCACCTCGTAAAGGTGGAGAACGTATAAGGAGACAGCAATGAGAGTAGATACTTTATCTCCCGCAGAGGGAGCAAGAACTTCCGCAAAGCGGCTCGGACGGGGCATCGGCTCCGGGCTGGGCAAGACGAGCGGCAAGGGACACAAGGGTCAATGGGCGCGTTCGGGCGGCGGCGTCCGCCCCGGTTTCGAAGGCGGGCAGATGACCCTCGCAAGACGGCTTCCCAAGCGCGGATTCCACAACAAGTGGGGCAAGAGCTACGTCATCGTCAATCTTTCCGCTTTGAGCGAGCTTTCCGCAGGGACGGTCGTGGATTACGGCTTCGTCATGGAGAACGGACTTGCAAAGGCTGTGAAGAATAACGTCGGCTTGAAGGTACTCGGAAGCGGGGAGCTCAGCGTCGCCCTCACTGTGCGCGCGAAGAAATTCTCCGAAAGTGCAAAAGCTGCCATCGAAAAGGCGGGCGGCACGGCGGAAGTCGTTGAGTAACTCTTCTTGCCGCGGCATTTGGAATTCGGCAAAACAGGAGTAAAACCATGTTTGAAACAATCAAGAATGCCTTTCTGAACAAAGACATCAGAAAGAAGATCATCATCACCCTGTTGCTTCTTCTTGTATTCCGTTTGGGTTGCTATATTCCCGTTCCGGGCCTTGCAAGAGGCTTCATCGAGAACCAGATCGGCTCACTCGGAAGCAACAGCTTCCTCGGACTCATGAGCAGCGTTACGGGCGGCGCGCTCGCCAACGGCACGCTGTTTGCGCTCGGAATCGGGCCGTACATCAACGCATCCATTATCATGGAGCTCCTTACGGTCGGCATTCCCGCGCTCGAACGCCTCTCGAAAGAGGGTGAGGAAGGCAGGAAAAAGATCACCACGATCACGAGGATCATCACCATCATCCTCGCCGTCGTGCAATCCATCGGCATCATCGTCAACTTTGCGGGCGGCTTCGGTTCGATGAGCGAGAGCGACGCAGTCAACTGGGCGCTCTTCTTCAACCAGCAGTGGCTTGCCATCATCTATATCACCGTGATCTATACGGGCGGCGCCATGCTCGTCATGTGGCTCGGCGAACGCATCACCGATTACGGCGTAGGCAACGGCATTTCCCTGATCATCTTTATCGGTATTATCTCCACGGCGGGTCTTTCCATCGTGAGTAAGTTCACCGAGATCACGGCAAACAACCTTGCGCCTCTGTTCGAGGTGATCGGGTTCCTCGCCCTTGCCGTCATCATCTTCTTCTGCATCGTCTATGTCGACCTTGCCGAACGGAAGATCCATGTGCAATATGCAAAGCAGGTGCGCGGCACCAAGATGTACGGCGGGCAGAGCTCCGTGATCCCGATGAAGATCACGGGAAGCGGCGTTATGCCTCTCATCTTCGCGTTTGCGATCATCTCCTTCCCCAGCATGATCATGAGCCTTGTTCCCTCGTGGAGCGGCGCGCTCAACTGGTGGAATACCAACTTTGCGGGCGGCACGCCGTGGTATGTGCTCGTGCTCGTTGTTCTCATCTTCATCTTCGCGTTCTTCTATGCGCAGATCCAGTTCAATCCTGAGGACGTGAGCAAGAACATCCAGCAGAACGGCGGCTTTATCCAGGGTATCCGCCCCGGCAAGCCCACCGCCCAGTACTTGAAGAAGATCAACTTCCGCATCACGCTGTTCGGAGCGATCTTCCTTGCGCTCGTCGCATTCATCCCGTCCTTCATTTTCAGCTTCGTCACGAGAGATTCGTCCCTTCTGAACGCTTTCTCCACGACGGGACTTCTGATCGTCGTCTCTGTTGCGCTTGAATTCGACAAGCAGTTGCAGTCGCAGATCATGATGAAGAACTACAAGGGATTCTTAAAGTAAATCCAAAAAACAGGTTTCCGCGGTCATGGCGTCTTGCCGTGCCCGCGGGTCCGAAAGGGGGAAAAGTATGAATCTCATCCTTCTCGGCGCGCCCGGCGCCGGCAAAGGAACGCAGGCGACAAAGATCTCCGACCGCTATGGCTTGGTGCATATTTCCACGGGGGACATCTTCCGCGCAAACATCAAAGCGGGGACCGAGATCGGGCTCCTCGCCAAATCTTACATCGATAAAGGCGAACTTGTGCCGGACGAAGTGACGGTTGCCATCGTCAAGGACAGATTGACGTGGGAGGACTGCAAAAACGGGTATCTTCTCGACGGTTTCCCCCGCAACCTCTTCCAGGCGGAGGAACTCGATAAATTCGCCCGTATCGACGGCGTTGTGAACATCAACATCGACCACGCCCTTCTCATGGACCGCCTTTGCGGCAGAAGAGTGTGCAAGGAGTGCGGCGAGAGCTACCATATTTCCACGCTCAACGGCGCAACGACCTGCGCGCGCTGCGGCGGCGAACTCTACCAGAGAAAGGACGACAATCCCGAAACGGTGGGGGCGCGCCTGTCCGTCTATAACGAGCAGACGGCTCCGCTCATCGAGTTTTACACGAAACAGGGCAAGATTCTCAACTTCACGGGGACTGAGGCGCCTGCCGAAGTGCTCTTCGAAGAAGTGAAAACGGTGCTCGATAAGCTCGCAGGCTGATATGATCGTCCCGAAAAGCGAAGAAGAAATTGCGCTCATGCGCGAGCCCTGCCGGATCGTCCGCGATTGCCTCGCCTTTGTGGGGGAGCGGATCCGCGCCGGCATGACGACGAAAGAAGTTGACGAGCTCGTCTACGGTTTTATCAAGGGCAACGGAGCGGAACCCAGCTGTCTCGGCTATTGCGGCTATCCCGCGTCCGCCTGCGTTTCCGTCAATGAGGTCGTCGTTCACGGGATCCCGGACGAAAGAGTGCTCACGGAAGGGGATATCGTAAGCGTCGATCTGTGCGCCTACAAAAACGGTTTCCACGGCGACGGCGCCCGTACGTTTTGCATCGGAGAGGTCTCTCCCGAAAAGAAGAAGCTCGTCCGCGTGACGGAGGAATGCTTCTTCCGGGGGATCGAAGGATTCCGCGCGGGAATGCCCCTCTACGACATCGGCTATAAAGTACAGCAGCATGCGGAATCGAACGGCTTTTCCGTGATCCGCTCCTATACGGGGCACGGGATCGGGCGGGAGATGCACGAGGACCCTTCCGTCCCGAACTTCGGGAGAAAGGGAACGGGAGTGCGGCTTGCTGCGGGCACGGTCATCTGCGTCGAGCCGATGATCGCCGCCGGCGGATGGCGGGTAAAGGTGAAAGACGACGGTTGGACTGCGGTGACCTGCGACGGGAAACCCGCGGCGCATTACGAAAACACAGTGGTCGTTTTGAGCGACGGCGTGGAAATTCTGACGCTTTAAGGAGAGAGGATTCTTATGTCGAAAGACGATGTAATAGAGGCAGAAGGCAGGGTGATCGAGGCGCTTCCGGACGCAAAGTTCAAGGTGCAGCTCACCAACGGTCATATCATTACCGCATATATTTCGGGCAAGCTGAGAATGAACTATATCCGCATCATCGAGGGAGACGGGGTAAAGCTCGAAATGAGCCCTTACGATCTCACGAAAGGGCGGATCACTTGGAGAAGCAAAAACTGAAAATGTTTTCGAGCGATTCTTTGCTCGCACCACCACCCTCTTGGCTCCCCCTTGAGGGGGAGCTGTCACCGTAGGTGACTGAGGGGGTGTTGCTTCGTAAATAATCGTTCGAGGAAACGTGCTATTTCGGTTTAACCCGCCTTTCCTCTCGTTCGTTTCATCTTATAAGAAGTTGCAAGTATGCAACAAATTGTGTCGCGCAGCGCAAAAGCGTGGTTTTGCTCGCGCACGTGATTCAGAAAAACAGAACAGCGTTCCAAAATGTCGCTTCATCGGACAAGAAGGCAAAAGGGTTTGCCAAATTGTGTCGCGCAGCGCAAAAGCGTGGTTTTGCTCGCGCACGTGATTCAGAAAAAACAGAACAGCGTTCCAAAATGTCGCTTCATCGGACACTAAGCCGCAAGTATGCGGCAAATTGTGTCACGCAGCGCAAAAGCGTGGTTTTGCTCGCGCACGTGATTCAGAAAAACAGAACAGCGTTCCAAAATGTCATGTTGAGCGGAGCGAAGCGGAGTCGAAACATCTCTACCGCAGTCTCGGCTATCGCCTCGCCAGCTTCTCCTCAAAGGAGGCGCCAAGAGATCCGCCACGCTCGTTGGGAGCGGAGCGCGATCCAAAAACCGCAAGTGTGCGGCAAAGAGAATAAAACTATAACTTCGAGGTAATCAAGATGAAAGTACGTCCTTCCGTAAAACCCATGTGCGATAAGTGCAAAGTGATCAAGAGAAACGGAAAAGTCATGGTCATTTGCTCCAAAAATAAATCGCATAAACAAAGACAGGGCTAAAAAACAGGGTCAAAAACAGTTGACAACTTGTTTTTCGATATGTTAAAATATACTATGCGGTTCTATGCGAGGAATCGCAAAATATGCGCAAAAGGCTGAGTTTCCGCACAAAAAGGTGCGGGAAATCGGCTTGCTTTGCGCTTAAAAGCAAAAATAAGGGGTCTGTGGCAAGAAATATTTTCCACTATTTCCGCCGCAGTCCGTAACGATAAAAAATTTACCAAATATTTTTTCGGAGGTTTTCAATGGCACGTATTGCCGGCGTCGATCTGCCCAGAGAGAAGAGGGTCGAGATCGGACTTACCTACATTTACGGAATCGGTCTTACGACGTCCAAGAAGATCCTTGCGGAGACGGGCATCGATCCCGATACCCGCGTGAAGGATCTCGACGAGAACGACGTTTCCAAGTTAAGAGAATATATCGACCACCACTATGTCGTGGAGGGCGAGCTCAGAGGACAGAAGAGCCTCAACATCAAGCGGCTGATGGAGATCGGCTGCTATCGCGGCGTGCGCCACAGAAAGGGACTTCCCGTGCGCGGTCAGAGCACCAAGCGCAACGCGAGAACGCGGAAAGGACCCCGCCGTACGGTCGCGAACAAGAAGAAGTAAGGAGGGCGCAAAAAGATGGCAGATAAGAGAAAGACAGTCTCTCGCGGCAAAAAGAGAGAGATCAAAAAAATCGATAAAGGACAAGTTCATATCCAGTCCACGTTCAATAACACGCTCGTTACCATTACCGATATGAGCGGCAATGCGATCAGCTGGTCGAGCGCAGGCTCCCTCGGATTCAAGGGATCGAGAAAGGGCACGCCGTTTGCGGCGCAAATGGCGACCGAAACGGCGGCAAAAGCCGCAAAAGAGCACGGGCTCCGTTTCGTGGAAGTGTATGTAAAAGGTCCCGGCGCGGGCAGAGAATCGGCGATCCGCGCGCTTGCCAACTGCGAATTGCAGGTAACGCTCATCTCGGACGTTTCGCCCATTCCGCACAACGGATGCAGACCGCCCAAGCGCAGAAGAGTATAAGGAGAGAAAACAATGGCAGTATATAGAGACGCAAAATGTAAACTTTGCAGAAGAGAGGGCGGCAAGCTCTTTTTGAAGGGCGAAAAGTGCTATCTCGATAAGTGCCCTTTCAATAAGCGCCCCACGCCTCCCGGAAAAGCTCCTTCCGCATCCCGCAAAAAGGTATCCGAATACGGCTTGCAGCTTCGCGAGAAGCAAAAGACGAAGCGCATTTACGGCGTACAGGAAGGGCAATTCCGCCACTACTATGAGCTGGCGGACAGAATGAAGGGGATCACGGGCGAAAACATGCTCTCCTTGCTTGAAAGAAGGCTCGACAACGTGATCTTCCGTATGGGCATCGGCGCTTCCCGCACGCAGGCGCGTCAGCTTGTAAACCACTCCCACTTTATGGTAAACGGCAGAACGGTGAACATCCCCTCTTACAGCGTGAAGGTGGGCGACGTGATCGCCGTGAAGGAAAACCGTAAAAACAACAAGTTCTTCGAACAGATCAAGACGATGAAGGTTGCGAATATGCCCAAGTGGCTGGAATTCGACCCCGAAAAGCTGGAAGGCAGAGTTTTGGCGCTTCCGACCCGCGAGGACGTAGACAGCCAGATCGCCGAGCATATGATTGTCGAATTGTACTCCAAGTAATTTTCATATAAGGAGGTAACTTTATGATCGAAATGGATATGCCCAAAATCGAGGTTACGGAAAACGAAGAGAAATCGTATGCGAAGATCGTCGTGGAACCGCTTGAAAAGGGCTTCGGTCTTACGATAGGCAACTGTCTGAGAAGAATTTTGCTGTCGGCATTGCCCGGCGCCGCGGCGCAGGGGATCCGCTTCATGGACGGAACCGTAAAACATGAATTTTCCGCCATTCCCGGCGTGAAAGAGGACGTCACCGAGATCATTCTCAACTTGAAGCTGCTCGCCATCAAAACGAAGGTCACCGATAAAGATTATACCAAAACGCTCCGCCTGTGCAAAGAAGGTCCTGCGGTCATCCGTGCATGCGACATCTCGCAGGACGCCGAAGTGGAGATCGTCAATTCCGATCAGTACATCTGCACGGTGGACGAAGGCGGAAAGATCGACATGGAGATCACGATCGGCAGAGGCAGAGGGTATCATCCCGCAAAAGACAACAAACAGCCCATCATAGACTATATTCCCATCGACTCCATCTATACTCCCGTGCAAAAGGTGAACTACCAGGTAGAGCCCGCGCGCGTGGGGCAGAACATCGATTACGATCGGCTGACGATCGAAGTGTGGACGGACGGTACCTTCTCCGGGAAAGAGATCGTATCCCTTGCCGCAAAGATCATGCAAGATCATATCAATCTGTTCGTCAATCTCTCGGAGACCATCAAAGATATGGACATCCTCGTAAAGACGGACGATGATAAACAGCAACAGATTCTCTCCATGAAGATCGAGGAAATGGACTTCTCCGTCCGTTCCTACAACTGCTTGAAGAGAGCGAATATTCACACCGTGGAAGACCTCATTTCCAAGACGGAGGAAGAGATGTTGAAGGTGAGAAACCTCGGCAAAAAATCTCTCGACGAAGTCATTCAGAAACTCGAACAGTACGGTCTTTCGCTGGAAAAAAAGGAGGATTAAATTATGCCGGGTAAATTAGGCAAAACAACCAAACAGAGAATTGCATTGTTGAGAGGGCAGGCGTCCCAGCTCCTTTGGTACGGAAAGATCGAAACAACGGCAGCCCGCGCGAAAGAGCTTCAATCCTATGTGGAAAAGCTCATCACCAAAGCGATCAATACCTACGACGACGTTGTGGAATACGACGTGATCATCAAGGATAAGAAGGGCAAAGAAGTAAAGACGACTTCCGTAAAAGACGGTCCCAAAAAGCTCGCCGCGCGCCGCGCGATCATCGCAAAGACATACGATTTGCAGGAGATCAAGGCGTTCAACGAGAGCAAGAAGGACTACAAAAAGCGTACGGAGCAGATCAAGCACCCGCTCGTTGAAAAACTGTTCAACGAGATCGCGCCCAAGTATGCGCAGCGGAAAGAGGAGCTCGGTCAGGGCGGCGGATACACGAGGATCTATCTCCTCGGTCAGCGCCGCGGCGACGCCGCCGAAGCCGCGATCATCGAATTAGTGTAATCGATTAAGAAAACTGAGAAAGCGTAAAGCATTGCGCCGCCCGTGGCATTTCGCCACGGGCGGCGTACTTTGTTGCCGCAAACAATACAGCCTAATTTGGGTCTTGGAGAAGGAGCCGAAAAATCTTGGGACTTCGTGAGGAATAATGTTGTAACGACATCTAAGAGGATTATAACCTAATTTGCAAGAAATGGGGCGGGAATTCCGAAATTCGGAATTCCCGCCCGATACTTTTTAACGCTAAGGCGATTCCTCGACAAGCTACTTCGCCTGCGGCTCATGCCGCGCTTAGAGAAACAGAACTTCGCGCGGGGCGGAATGACGGATTTAGAAAAATTCCAAATACGTCACCCTGAGCCGCCGAGCGAAGCGAGGCGTGTCGAAGGGTCGCCGCAAAGCTGCCTTGGCGCCTCCTTTGAGGAGGAGCTGTCACCGAAGGTGACTGAGGTGGTGTTAATGCTGTATGGCAAATTCAGAAGCAAAGGACACCACCCCCCTGCCCCCCTCCTTGGAGGGGGTAAGATTTAGTTGCTATTCAACCACCACACTACCCGTTGCGGCGGTAGTGTCCGCCGCAACCCCGCCTCCATAATATTGTACATGATTTATAATCATAAGTCAAGAGTTTTATGATAAATAATCATATAATATCTATATCGATGGATATTGTAAAACTCGAAAAGATCAAAAGGAATTTGCGGCAGGCGATCCAGAAGAGCGGCATGACGCAAGCGGAACTTGCCGCAAAGATTTCCGTCTCGCAATCTTGTATTGCGCACTATATTCGGGGCGACATTTTGCCCGGACTTGATACGTTTGCGGAGTTGTGTCGGGTCTTGGACGAGGATCCGAAAGATCTGTTGGGGCTTCGTGAGGAATAATGTTGGAAATCGGGCGGGAATTTCGGAATTCCCGCCCGATACTTTTTTATGCTAAGGCGATGTTTCGACTACGCTCGGAATGACGTAATTAGAAATGGCGATGTTTCCTTCGCCGGCGACTCGTGCCGTGCTTGGAGAAACAGAACTTCGCGCGGGACGGAATGACGGATTTAGAAAAATTCCAAATACGTCACCCTGAGCCGCCGAGCGAAGCGAGGCGTGTCGAAGGGTCGCCGCAGTTTATTTGCCCCCTCCTTAGGAGGGGGGTAGGGGAGTGGTGTCCTTTGCTTCTGAAATGCCACCACCTCAGTCACCTTCGGTGACAGCTCCTCCTCAAAGGAGGCGCCGAGAAAAGAGGGGAGACGTCGCGTTACATCATGCGCCGACCGAAAACGCGAAATTGTAGTATCCCGCTTTGGTGTTCACGGTGCCCGTGCCCGAATAGTTGTTTACATAGACATAGGCTCCGCCTTCTCTAAGTTGCAGATAGTGCGCGCCCTTCGGAAGAGATATGGTGAAATATCCCTCCTCGTCCGTCGTGACTTCCTGCACCGCGCCGCCGTCTATCGAGAGATGAAAAGTCCTGTTCGCCTGCACCGTTTCCCCCTGCAACACCAAGAGTTTCACTTCATAGGTCGCCGGCGAGCTGTCGTTTGCGATCAAAATGCGGTCGTAGGCGCACCGATAGTCGAGAACGCCGCCGTTCTGTTCGCTCAAATAGAGGAGATAATCCATAACGAGCATGTCCTCGCCGCCGAGTTCGCCGATCTTTTCCCCCTTTTCAAAGGAAGCGGAAACATAATTGTTCGTCGCAAGGAGCAGTTTATTTTCGCTGTCGGTGCGGAGAAGCTCCGTTCCGTCCGCGAGCCTCACTTCCACGACCTTGCTTCCCGCCTCGCCCGCGGGGTCGTAGGTGTAGGTGAAGCCGCTCACCTGCAAAAAGGAGCCGCTCACCCGCTCGCGCAGAAGAAGCCCCGTATCGTCCTGTCCCGTCGTCGTAAGCCCCTTTTCGAGAACGGCGAAGAGCTCCGCGGGGGAGACGAGCAGCACTTCCACGAGGTTGCCGTGGTTGAAGGCGTTCATCACGTCGCCGACGGTGACGTCTGTGCCGCCCGATTGCCACGTCGGAAGGCTCTGCGAAATGCCGCCGCCGTTTTCGACGGCGATCACGGGAATTTCGGGTTGCAGATCGTTCTGTTTTACGAATTCCTCGGCGTAGTGGCGGAAGGCGTCCGTTACAAAGTCGCCGTAAGAGGTCTCCACAACGCGGGATTCCACGTAATCGTGGCAGACATAGCCCCCGAAGAGGGGATGATCGAGCTTGCAGAGGAATTCATCCAGAATTTCCTTCTGTTGAAGTTCGATGGCGGCGAGCGTTTCGCCCGTCTTTTGCGCCTTCTGCTCCCCCGCCTCGGTGAGGGGATAACTCATCGCTGCGTCGTAGTCGAGCACTTCCCCCGTGGCAGAGACCTTCGCGCCCGCCTCGTCGTCCGTGAACGTGAGGGTGAGCTTGCCTAAATTTGCAAAATTCACCCCCGTTTGGAGAACGGGGACGCCCTGCACCTTTTTGTTCTCCACGGTGTGGCTGTGCCCGTCGATGACGGCGGTCACTTCCGCCTGTTCCGCTTGGGAGAGCCCCGAAAGGAGCTGTTCGCTCGTGCAGGAAACCGCCTTTTCGTTGTCGCCCATGTGGCAGACGAGGACGATCGCGTCCGTTCCGTCTTTGAGAAGGGCGATCTGCTCCTTTGCGGTTTTGATCTCGTCTGCAAAGGTCACCCCCGAAAGGAGGGTGGGGTTGGTGGAAGTCGCCGTGGAGACGGTGGTCAGCCCGATGAAGCCGATCTTATAGCCCGCAACTTCGAGCACGGCGGAACTTTCGAGCAACGGCTTACCGTCTTTGAGAACGTTCGCCGCGAGGACGGGAAAGTCCGCGAGCCCCTTATTTTCGAGAAGCGCATCCGCGCCGTAGTCGAACTCGTGGTTGCCCGCCGCCATGAGGTCGTAGCCCGCTTCGTTCATCATGCGCACGACGTCCGCGCCCTGCGAGATCGAGGCGAAGGACGCCCCCTGCGTTGCGTCGCCCGCGTCCACGAGAAGGGCGTTTTCGGTGGAAGCCTTGATCGCCGCCGCCTGCACGACGCCGATCGTCTTGCCGCTCTTGCTGCCGGCGAGATTGCCGTGCATATCGTTGGTGGTAAAGACCGTCACCGTCGCGCTGTCGCGGGGAGTAAATTGTTCGGGCGGCGTAGGTCCTGAGGTCGGTTTGCACGCCGTAAGGGCGCACAGCCCAAATACCGCCCCAAGGAGCGCCGCCGCTTTTTTACATAATTTCATTTTGATCTACCTCTTTCAAATCGATTTTTTCCCTATTTTATCACCCTTTTTCGCAAATTGCAAGTGCGGGAAGATAGTTGGGTCATTTTCTTGCCTTTTTGCGGCGGGGGTGCTATAATGGGGTGGAAAAAAATAAATCGGAGGACGGTATGTCTGAAAAAAAGAGCAAGGGGCAGGAGCTTATGGAAAAGCTCGCCTACAAGAAACGCAACTACTATGAAGTCGCGAGCGAAAGCGAACGCAAAGAGATCTTCGATTACGCGGAGGGCTATAAAGCCTTCCTCGACGCCGCAAAAACCGAGCGCGAGGCGTGCGATTTCGCCGTGGAAACGGCAAAAAGAGCCGGCTTTACCGAATACCGCTTCGGCGATCAACTCCAAGCGGGGGACAAGAGGTATTTTATCAACCGCGGGAAGTCCGTCGTCGTGTTCCGCGTGGGCACAAAGAACCTCGAAGAGGACGGCATGCGCGTCATCGCATCCCATATCGACGCGCCCCGCATCGACATCAAGCAGAACCCGCTCTATGAGGACAGCGGCATGGCGTTCTTCAAGACCCATTACTACGGCGGCATCAAAAAGTATCAGTGGACGGCGATCCCGC
>CANRNP010000006.1 GCA_947632015.1 uncultured Clostridia bacterium
TGGAGGAGAGCGGGGAGCAGGTGCGGAAATATCTGCACTTTTTCCACACCCTCAACTTCGTGCTCGGAGCGGTGTTTTTCCTCGGCTATTACGCGGTCATCGATAACTTCGTCACCATCTGTTTCGACAGCGGCGCGGAGGAGATCTTGCTCGGCAGATGGGTGAGTTTCGTCATTACGCTCAATTATTTTATTCAATTTATGCGGCAGGCGACCTTGCTCTTCCGCGACGCGACGGGGACGTTCTACTACGACCGCTATAAACCGCTGATCGAAGGGCTCGTCAATATCGCTCTCTCCATCGCCTTCGTCTATCTCTTCGGGCTCGTGAGCGAGGAATTCAGCGTGGTGGGGGTGATCGCGGCGACCATTCTCACAAATCTTTTCATCTGCCATATCGTCGAACCGCGCGTTCTTTATAAGCACGCGCTCGGCTATACGCCGAAATATTACTATATTAAGAACTATCTCTATATCGCGCTGTTTACGGCAAGTCTTTTCGCCCTGCACTTCTGCCATGTCCCCATGGCGGGGCAATTTGAGGAATTCCTCGTCAACGGGTGTATCGCCGTCGCGCTCTCTCTCGCGCCCATCTCCGCCGCCGTGTTCACGGACAAAGATTTCCGCCACTACGTCGGGGTGCATCTGAAAAAATTTCAACGCCGCAAAAAGAAGGAGGAAAATTGAGAATGTACGACTATCTCATCGTCGGAAGCGGGCTCTTCGGCGCAGTATGCGCCTATGAGCTCAAAAACCGTGGCAAACGCTGTCTTGTGCTCGAAAAACGCGGTCATATCGGCGGCAATATCTACACCGAAAAGATCGAGGGGATCAACGTCCATAAATACGGGGCGCATATCTTCCACACCTCGGAAAAGGAAGTTTGGGAATATGTCAACCGCTTTGCCGAGTTCAACCATTTCGTCAATTCGCCCATCGCGCGCTACCGCGACGAGTGCTACAATCTGCCCTTCAACATGAACACCTTCACCAAGCTCTGGCGGGACGTGTTCACCCCCGCAGAGGCGCGGGCGCGCATCGAAAAAGAGCGGGGGGAGAACTTTACCGAGACCCCGCAAAACCTCGAAGAGCAGGCGCTGAGCCTCGTCGGAAGGACGATCTACGAAAAGCTCGTAAAGGGCTACACCGAAAAGCAGTGGGGGAAGGACTGCCGCGAACTTCCCGCCTTCATCATCAGAAGGCTGCCCGTGCGCTTCACCTTCGACAACAACTACTTTAACGACCGATACCAGGGGATCCCCGTCGGCGGCTACACCCAAATCATCGAAAAGATGCTCTGCGGCACAGAGGTGCGCCTCGGCTGCGATTTCCTCGCGGAGAGGGAGAAATATTCGGCGCTTGCCCGAAAGATCGTCTATACGGGTCCCATCGACGCCTACTTCGGATATCGGCTCGGCGCGCTCGAATACCGCTCGGTGCGCTTCGAGACGGAAGTCCTCGATCTGCCCGACTTTCAGGGCAACGCCGTGGTCAACTACACGGCGCGGGAAGTGCCCTATACCCGCATCATCGAGCACAAACACTTCGAATTCGGCGCGCAGCCGAAAACGGTGATCTCGCGGGAGTATTCCTCGGCGTGGAAGCGGGGAGACGAGCCCTACTATCCCGTGAACGATGAAAAAAACAACGCCCTCTACCGCGAATATGCCCGTCTCGCGGAGGGGGAGAAAGGGGTTTTGTTCGGCGGACGGCTCGGACAATACAAGTATTTGGACATGGACGACGTGATCGTGAGCGCGCTCGGCGCGGTCCGCGCGCTCGAAGGGTAAAATTTCGCGCCTGGAAGAGAAAAATGTTCTTTCAAAGCGTTGACGAAACGCAAAATGGCTGTTATAATGTCAAAGGCAAAAAACGGTAAAACCATCATAGCAGGGGGGAAACCATGTTACAGTATCTTTTAGACGCGAAAAAACGGGGCGTCGATGTCTCGAAACATCTCTATGGGCTGTTCTTCGAGGACATCAACCAGGCGGCAGACGGCGGCTTGAACGCCGAGATGGTCATCAACAATTCCTTTGAATTCGGATATTTCACCTACGACGATTACAGCGCGGAGAGCGCGGTGGAAGTGCGCCAACAGAAGAACTTCTTCTGGGATATTTACGGCGCGGGACCGCGCAAGATCTCGACCGACGGCGGGATGAACGAGAATAACCCGTCCTATCTCCTCCTCAATGTCGGGGGCATCTATCATCTCGAAAATCCGGGCTATTACACCGTGGGCGGTTACGATAACTACGGCATGCCCGTCACGAAAGGGGAGACCTATCACTTTTCGATGTGGATCAAGCGGCTGGGCTTTTGCGGGGTCGCGAAGGTCTTTATCAAGGGCGCGCACGGGCGGCACACCACGATCGGCGAGATCAAGATCCCCGAAGGCGCCGAAGGGGACTGGATCAAAGTCTCTACCTCCGTCGTCGCCGAAAAAGACACGATGGGCAGGCTCTCCGTCACCCTCGAAGGAAACGGCAAGATCGGCATCGATTACGTTTCTCTTCTCCCCGCGACCGTTTGGGGAGATCCCAAAAAATACAGAAACGGCAAACTTTCGCCCCGCATCGTCGAGGTCTTGAAAGAGTGCCATCCCTCCTTCCTGCGCTTCCCCGGCGGATGCGTCGTCGAAGGAGACGTCAGTTTTGACTATCAATACAAATGGCGCGATACGGTAGGACCGCTCGAACAGCGCCGCCAGATCCCCAACCTCTGGCAGTATATGCAGAGCTACGGCATCGGCTTTTACGAATATTTCTGCCTCTGCGAAGATCTTGGGATGGCGCCCCTGCCCGTGCTCCCGTGCGGGCTTCTGTGCCAGATCCGCATGGGCGAACAGCGGAAAACGGGCTACCAGCGCATCCTTCCGGGGACGGAAAAATTCCAGAAAGAAGTGATCGACAACGTTGCCGACCTCATTTTCTTCGCGAAAGGGGACGTCGCCTCGATTGACCGCAACGAGAGCCGCTGGGCGAAGATCCGCGCGGATATGGGGCATCCCGCTCCCTTCGATCTGCAATTCATCGGCATCGGCAACGAGAACTGGGGGTACGAGTATTTCGATAACTTCGCTTCCTGTCTCCTCGGCGTAAGGCAATATATGTATAACGGGCGCCAGACCGACCTTTTGAAGCTGTTCGGCATTACGATCGTGACGAGCGCCGGGGTGGATATCCGCCCGCAGGACAGCAACGAGAGCTGGAAGATCATCAACGAAAAGTACCGCGACATGATCGTGGACGAACACGTCTATAATTCCTATCAATGGTTCATCGACAATACCAAGCGCTACGACTGTTACGACCGCGGCGGCGCGAAGGTATTCATGGGCGAATATGCCATGCACACGATGGCGGACGGCAGGGGGCGGCTCAACGGCGACAACAATCTTCGCTCCGCGCTGAGCGAAGCGGCGTTCCTCACCGGTTGCGAGCGCAATTCCGACGTCGTGAAAATGACCTGCTATGCGCCGCTGTTCGCCTCGACCTATCACTACCGCTGGACCCCCAACATGATCTGGTTCAACCCCCGCGAAGTGATGCTCACCCCCAACTATTTCGTCCAGCAGATGTTCGCGGGCAATGTGGGAAGTTACACCCTCACCGACGTCGCCCCCGTGGACGACGATAACGCGGGCGGGCTTCTCATCGGCGGGCACAGAACGGCGAGCGCCGTCTCCGAGATCTCGGTATTCGACCGCGCGACGGGAAAACTCTTATACCGCCACAACTTTGCCGACGGTTTGGGAGGCTGGAAGGTCTATCCGAACTGCCGCGGCGGGCATATCGAGGGGGGAGAGCTCATCATCGAGGAGAGCGACGCCTTCAACGGCTTCTATTACGACGCGCAGGACTTCTCCGAATGCAACGTCGAGATCGCTTTCCGCCGTCTCTATGGGGAGCAGAGCTTTATCGCGGGCGTGGGCGTAAAGGACGTGCGCGACGCGGGCACGATGGACAACGCGGGCTTTTCCATCTGCTGTCAATACGGCAAAAACCACAAGGGCTACGACGTCTCCTTCGACAAGCGGGTGGACTTCATGCGCACGGTGTGCGAGATGATGGGAAAAGACAAATTCCTCGGCTATTCCCCCGAAGGGAATATCATGCGGCTCGAATATACCAAAAAGACGTTTACCGCCTCCATTTTCCTCGGCGGGCAGTGGCACGAAGTGCTCTTTAAGAACATCTGGAAGGTCAACGAACGGGTGTTCAACAGCGTAACGGTAGGGGAGGACGGCAAAATCTACCTCAAAGTCGTAAACGTTTCGGGCAAGGACGAACCCATGCAGGCGGTTTTGAAGAACTTCCCCGCAAAGCGCAAGGCGACGGTAACGACCCTTTGGCATGAAGATCCCACGGCAATCAACGAGATCGGCGTGCGCTACGGAAAGACGATGAATATCGTTCCCGAAACGCACGAGGTTTCCCTCGACGGCGATACCCTGCACGCGGAGATCAAGAACAATTCTGTAAACGTGTTCGTCATCGAATAAACATCAAGAAAGATAAAGATTATGAAACGCCGCTCTGCGCAAAAGCGCAGAGCGGCGTTTTTCTATCACCCGCATTTTCGTGTCATAACCGAAGATCTTGTCCCATACAATAAGACAAATGCTCGAATTCCTTCCTCCGCGGCTGCTTTCCGCCGTTCGACACGTGAATCTCGACTTCCTCTACGAGTTGCGCATACGGGCGGAAAAACCGCTCGCCGCGAATTTTAAGGGGGGATCCGTCTTTTTGGGGGAGTTCGGCATCTGCCCGAAGCAAGAAGCGCTTCGTCCCACTTTACGGGAGATTGAGGACCTCGTATTTGCCGCGAGCGGCTACGCCGTCTATTCGGTGGAAAACCAGCTCAAACAGGGGTTCCTCACGGGGGCGCACGGCGAACGGATCGGCATCGCGGGCTCTTTCGTCTATGAGGGGGAAAAGGCGCTCTCGGTCCGCTCCGTCACTTCCCTCTGCATCCGCGTCCCGCATGAGATCCGCGGCTGTGCGGAAAAGATCTATTGCGCCTGCCTCGCGGAGGAGCTCTGTTCCATCCTCCTCATGGCGCCGCCCGGAGACGGAAAGACCACAATCTTACGCGATCTCACCCGCCTCGTCTCCGAAAGAAAGAAGTGCAACATCCTCGTGAGCGACGAGAGGGGAGAACTCTCCGCGGGGGACCTCGGCGATACGGCGGACTGCATAAAATTCGCCGATAAGCGCACCGCATTCACGGCGGGGATCCGCGCGATGCGCCCGGAGCTCATCGTGACCGACGAATTGCTCCCGGAGGACTACGCCGCCGTAAGACGGGCGATCGGAAGCGGGATCTGCGTGTTCGCCTCGGCGCATCTCACCCGCTTCGAGGACGTCCCCGAAAAACTTTTCCGCCGCTATGTGCTGCTCGGTCCGCTCGGAAGGGTGGAAAAGATCTTCGACGGGCGCGGAGACGAGGAGACGGTATGTGGCTGAAATTTCTGCTCGCAGGGCTCATCGTGTGCTTCTGCACCCTTTTGGGGTATCTCGCCGCGGGAAAATACCGCGCGCGGAAGTCTTTGTTTTTGCAACTGTACGAATTCAACGAACGCTATCTTACCGAGCTCAAATACCGGCGGAAACCGCTGACGGAATTTCTCGAAGAGCAATCTTTCGAGGGGGACTTTTCTAAGATCATGCGGGAATTCGGCAAGACGCGCAAAGCGGACTTCTCCCTCGCCTACCTTACCCAAACCGAAAAAGAGGACGCAAAAGGGTATCTGCTCATGCTCGGAAAGGGGGATTCCCGCGCGCAACTCGGCTACTTCGAAGGACAGCGCGCCGCCCTCGCCGAAAAGAAGAGCGCCTGCCTGCGCGAAGCCGCGGAGCGCGGAGAACTCTATATAAAACTCGGCTTGCTCGCGGGGCTCGCCCTCGTCATCCTCATCGTCTGAAATATGGAAATCTCGATCATTTTCAAACTTGCGGCGATCGGAATCCTCATTACCGTCGTCTGTCAACTGCTCAAAAAATCCGACCGCGACGATATTGCGACCGTCGTCTCGATCGTAGGGCTCGTGATCGCGCTCACCGTCGCAGTCACGATGATCGGCGACCTGTTCACCACGATCAAAAATATCTTCGATCTCGGTTAGCGTATGATCTTCCAACTCATCGGCATTGCATTGATCACGGCGGTCGCCGCGCTCGTTCTCAAAGCGACGAAACCGGAGCTGTCGCTCGCGGTCACCATTGCGGGCGGGATCATTCTCCTCATGTTCGGCTTCGACCTTTTGAAAGACAGCATCTCCGTCTTTCAGAAGATCGCCGACGCCACGGGGATCGACTCCGCGCTCATCAAGATCGTGCTGAAAATGATCGGGATCGGCTACCTTGTGGAATTCAGTGCGGGGCTCCTTGCCGATTTCGGGCAAAACGCGCTCGCGGACAAGCTCGTCTTGTGCGGAAAGATCGTCATCCTCATCCTCGCGATCCCCATCCTCGAAAGCGTCCTCTCCCTCATTCTCAAATTGTTGGGGCTAATAAAATGAACAGACCGTCCGCGGCAAAAAAACGCATGCTGCTTTTTCTCCTTCTTGCGGCGCTTCTCGGCGCTCTGCTGTGCCTCGGCGGCCGCTTCAAGGCGTATGCCGAAGGGGAAAAAACCGAGCAGGACGCCGAGGAAGAGCTCGACAGGCGTATCGACGAGCTGATCTCGGCGCTCGATACGAAAGAACTGCAAAACTATCTCGACGGGCTCTCCGAATGGCGGGGGATCTCCGTCAAGGACAAATTAAAGGGGCTGATCACGGGCGATCTCTCGCTCGACTATCCCTCCCTTGCGGAAGCGGTCTTTGGGCTTGTCTTGGACGAATCCGCCGTGCTTTTGCCTGCCTTTGCCCTCATTTTGGCGGTCTCGCTCCTCTGCGGCATCTTAAACTCTGCGAAAAACGCCTTTTTGCAGAGTACTATGTCAGACATAATCGACTTTGTAGGCTACCTCTCTGTCGGCGCGGTCGTCCTCTCCTGCCTGATCTCCGCGCTCATACGGGGATTTACCGCCATAGAGGAGATGCGCCGCCAGATGGAGCTCGTCTATCCGCTCCTCCTCACCCTCATGGCGGCGAGCGGGGGGTCGGTGTCCGCGGCGATCTTCCGCCCGGCGGTCGCCTTTATGAGCGGCGGCATCTGCGAGCTCTTTTCCGCCGTCGTCCTGCCCGTCGCGATCGTGGTGATCGTGCTTGCCTTCGTCGGAAATCTCTCGGACGGCGTCCGCACCGAAAAGCTCGGCGACTTTTTCAAGAGCCTTTCCAAATGGCTGATCGGGCTCTGTCTCGGTCTGTTCGGGCTCTTCCTCACGGTGCAGGGCATCGCCTCGGCGCAGTACGACGGGCTCTCCTTCCGCGCGATTAAATATGTCGTTTCGGGTTCGGTGCCCCTCGTCGGCGGATTCCTTTCGGGGAGCATGGACCTCATCGCGGCGGGGAGCGTGCTCATCAAAAACGCGCTCGGCGCCTTCGCCGTCTTTCTTCTCCTCGGCGCCGTGCTCAAACCCGTATTGCTGTTTGTCGCCTTGCAGCTCTTCCTGCGGCTGTCCGCCGCGGTCACGGAGCCCGTCGGGGGAAAGATCCCAAGCCTTCTTTCCCGCCTTGCCGAAGATCTCGGCTACTTCATCGCAGGGATCCTCTGCGTGGCATTTCTCTATTTCCTCACGCTGGTTCTGCTCGTCTGTTCGTCGGGGGCGTTTGTATGAAGAGCTATATCCTCGCCATCGCGGGCGCCGTGATCCTCTCGGCGGCGCTCACCGCCATTTTGCCTTCGGGGAAAACGGGAAAATTCATCCGCGGGATGTGCCGTCTCGTCGTCTTTTCCGTCGTTGCCGCGCCGCTCGTCTCCCTCTTTTCCGAACACGCCGTAAAGCTCGGCGCCGCGGAGGTCGGCTACGACGAAAACTATCTGCTCAAATGCGCCGAACTGCTCTCAAAAGAGGACGAGCGACGGATTGAAGCCCTCCTTGCCGAAGAGTTTTCCCTCACCGCCGAAGCGGAGGCAGAGCGGGGGACGGAGGAAAATTTCCCCCTCCGAAAAATCACGTTGAAAGTCTCCCCAAACGGTATATTCGGACAAGAGGAGCATATAAATATGGCAGAGCGGATCGGAAGCGCTCTGTCGGAAGCGTTCGGCTATGCGCCTGAGCTCGTGGAGGTGATATGGTACGATTGAAAGATCTGCTTCGCAGTAAGACGGCGCGGATCATCCTGCTCTTTGCCGCAGCGATATTGCTTCTGATCGCCGTCCGCCTGACTTTCTTCGGCAAGCCCGACGACGGCTACGAGCCGACGGAGCGGGAGGCGCGCCTCATCCGCCTCCTCTCCGAAATCGAAGGGGTCGGGGACGCCAAGGCGTTGATCGCGGAAGAAGAGGGGAGAGCGGTGCGGGCGATCGTCGTCTTTCACGGCTCCGACAGCATCCTCACGCGCGCCCGCATCCTCGACATAACCGCCGCGGCGCTCGCGCTCGAAAAGCAATATGTGCAGGTCTACCCCGCGAAATAACAGGAAATTATTAAAAAAGGAGATAAACTTATGTCTAACACCAAAAAGATCGCATTGATGTCCACCCTCGTTTTACTGCTCGCCGTGACCGCAGTGTTCAACTTCGTGCTCGCCGGCACCAACTCCAAGAACGTGAACGCCAGCGGAAGCGAGACGGCAGTCAACTTCTTCACTTCCCACCGCGCCGAACGCAATTCGACGAGGAGCGAAGAGCTCGTCCAGCTCGACAGCATCATCTCCGCCTACGCCGCCGATACGCAGGAATACGCCGAAGCCGTCGCAAGCAAGCAGAAGATGGTAGACATCATCGAAGAAGAGCTCTTCCTCGAAACGATGATCCGTTCCCTCGGCTTTTCGGACGCGGTCGTGCTGATCGGCGCAGAGTCGGATAATATCAATATCTTTATCAATTCCAGCGAACTCACCGCGGAGACCGCCCTCAAAATCTACTCCATCTTCGAGGATGAGAAAAATATCCGCGAAGGAAATATCGCAATTATGCCCATTTATGCGGAAAGTTGATCAAAAACAGTGGTAAATTCCGAAAAGATGTGCTATAATATCCCAAGAGGTAACTGTTATGGCAAGTATTCGGTATAATCCCAACGGTCAAAAGGGTAGGATCTCTTACAATGCGGACATCGTGAGCGGCATCGTCGTTCTGAGTTTACAGGAGACGGAGGGCATCGAACTCATCCCCTCCAAGAGCAAGGGCATAAAGCTCTGCTTCGAAAAAGAGGGCATCTTTGCGGACATTTCCGTGATCGCCCACTACGGCTACAACGTGCCCGAACTCGCCTATTCCATCCAGCAGACGGTGAAGCAGATGGTGGAATCGATGACGAAATTCAAGATCGCGAAGATCGACGTCCATGTCCAGAGCGTGGTATTTCCCGATCCGCGCCCCGTTGCGCCGTCGGAAGAGACACAGGAACAAGAGAAGATCGGTTAAAGACATTCCCTTTCCCGCGGGAAGGGGAATTTTACGTAAAGGAGCAGTATGAGAAGCGACGCGCGGGAAGCGGCGTTCCGGATCGTCTTTGCCTCTCTCTTCGGCGGGGACTGCAACGAAAGGTTCCGGACGAAAATTTACAAGAAAGCAGAACTGAGCGAGGAAGAATCCGCCTTTGCGGAGCAGCTTGTTTCGCTCGTGTTTGCACACGGCGAAGAACTGAAAAGCCGTCTTTCGGAAAAGGTGACCCGCTTTGCGGAATACCGCATCTTTCCCGTAGACCGTGCGATCATGCTCGTCGCGCTCGCCGAGATCTTTTATGTGGACGAAGTGCCGCCCGTCGTTTCGGTGAGCGAAGCGGCGGCGCTCGCGCGCAAATATTCCGCGGAGACCTCGGCAAACTTTGTCAACGGCGTTCTCGGAGGATTTATCAACAAATGATCATCGACGGAAAGGCGGTCGCCGCCCAAATTCGCGCGGAGCTGAAAAGTCGCACCGCGCGTTTCTTTGAAAAATACGGAAGAGCTCCCGCGCTCGCCGTTGTGCTCATCGGCAACGATCCCGCTTCGGAAGTATATGTGCGCAACAAGATCAAGGGGTGCGAGGAGACGGGCATCCGCTCGCTCTGTTACCGCCTGCCCGCGGCTGTTTCCCAAGAGGAGGCGCTCGCCCTTGTAAACGACCTCGTGCGGCGGGAAGAGGTAGACGGGATCCTCGTACAGCTTCCGCTCCCCGTACAGATCGACGCCGAGAAACTTTTGCGCGCCATTCCCCCCGAAAAGGATGTGGACGGATTTTCCGCCGAGAACATCGGCAAACTTGCGCGGGGCGAGGAGGGCATCGTGGCGTGTACTCCGCTTGGGATCATGGAGCTGATCAAGCGCTGTCATATCGATCCGCGCGGCAAACACGCGGTCATCGTCGGGCGGAGCAATATCGTGGGGAAGCCCATGGCGATGCTCCTGCTCAACGCCGACGCCACGGTGACCGTCTGCCATTCCAAAACGAAGGCGCTCGCCGAAGAGTGCCGCCGCGCCGACATTCTCGTCGCCGCCGTGGGGAAGGCAGGGCTCATCACCGCCGATATGATCAAGGAGGGCGCGGTCGTCATCGACGTGGGCATGAACCGGAAAGAGGGCAGACTCTGCGGTGACGTGGACTTTGAAAGCGCCGCGAAAAAGGCTTCTTACATTACGCCCGTCCCCGGCGGCGTGGGGCCGATGACTATCGCAATGCTTCTTTCGAACGTCTGCGCCGCGGCGGAAGCGAGGATGAAATGAACTTCCGGAAACAATACGAAGAATATCTGAACTTTTTCGAAACACGGCTGAAACACTTTTGCGCGGAGCTCGATTATCGCCCGCCCGTTCTTGCGGAGAGTATGCGTTACTCCCTTCTTTCGGGCGGAAAGCGGGTGCGCCCCGTGCTTTTTTTCGGCATGCTGGAACATTACGGGCTCGATTACAAAGCGGAATTCACCCTTGCCGCCGCGTTGGAGTGCATCCATACATACTCCCTCATCCACGACGATCTGCCCGCGATGGACAACGACGATTTCCGCCGCGGCAACCCCTCCAACCACAAGGTTTTCGGGGAGGCAAACGCCATTCTCGCGGGCGACGCGCTCCTTTCCGAGGCGTGTTCGCTCCTGCTCGGAGAGGGCGGAAAGGACGGGCGGCATCTGCGCGCGGCGCAATATCTGGCGGAATGCGCCGGTCCGAAGGGGATGATCGCGGGGCAATCCGCCGACCTGCTCTATTCCGAAAAAGAGGGGGACGCGGAAGCACTCGCCTTCATCTACGCCCACAAAACGGGGCGGCTGCTGAAAGCGCCCGTCGTAATGGCGGCGATCCTCGCGGAAAGAGACATTGCCGCGGCGGAGCGCTTCGGCTCGGAGCTCGGCAACCTGTTCCAGCTCACCGACGACCTGCTCGACGAAAAGGGAGAACGCTCCAAAATGGGAAAAACGCCCGGAAAGGACCGAAAAGAGAATAAACTTACCTGCGTCAGGATCTACGGCGCGGATGAGGCGGAACTGCTCGCCGACCGCGCGGCGGCAAACTGCCACAGCGCTCTTCAAAACTTGGGCGGGGACGAATTCCTCGCCGCGCTCGTCGACTTCGTGAGACAGAGAGACAACTGATCATGAGACAAATCACCGACCGGGAGCTGAAAGAGGCTTCTCTCGAAAAATTGAATGCGGACTGCAACGAGATCCGCCGCGAGATCTTCTCCACCGTTTCCCGTTGCGGCGGACACCTTTCCTCGAATCTCGGCACCGTGGAGCTCACCGTAGCGCTCCACCGCGTGTTCGACTTCCCGAAAGATAAACTCATCTTCGACGTCGGGCACCAGTGCTACGCCCACAAGCTCCTCTCCGGGCGGGCAAGCGCCTTTCATACCCTCCGCAAAAGGGGGGGAATTTCGGGCTTCCCCAAACGGAGCGAGAGCCCGTTCGACTGTTACGACACCGGTCATGCGGGCACGGCGATCTCCGCGGCGCTCGGCTTTGCCAAGGCGCGCGATCTGAAAGGGGAGAACTACGAAGTCATCGCCCTCGTCGGCGACGGCTCTTTCAACAACGGGCTCGTCTATGAGGCGCTCAACAGCATCAAGATCTTGCACAGCCGCGTGCTCATCCTCCTCAACGACAACGGAATGTCCATCTCGCCGACGGTCGGCGGGATGCACGAAATGCTCTCAGAGATGAAAAAGACGGCAGGCGACGTGAAGATCTTCGAACGGTTCGGGCTCACCTATCGCGGCGTGGTCAACGGAAACGACCTTTCCGAGCTCTTGCCCGCGCTCGAAGAGGCGAAATCACTGCTGAAAACGGGGAGCGTGCTTTTGCACGTCGCCACCAAGAAGGGGCAGGGCTATTCCTTCTGCGAGAGCGCACCCGAAAAGACGCACGGCATCTGCCCCGACGGGAAGCAGGCGGAATACAACAAAGCGCTCGGCGAAGAGCTTTGCGCCCTTGCGGAAAAGGACGAAAAGATCGTGGCGGTCACTGCCGCCATGACGGAGAATTTAGGGCTCGGCGCCTTCTTTGCCGCCTTCCCCAAGCGCGCGTTCGACGTGGGCATCTGCGAGGAACACGCCTCGGTGCTCTGCGCCTCCCTCGCGGCGGGGGGGATGAAGCCCTATTACGCCATCTATTCCACCTTTTTGGAACGCGCGTTCGACGAGATCATCCACGACGTCTGCGCCCAGAACTTGCCCGTCACCTTCTGCATCGACCGCGCGGGCGTTTCGGGCGCCGACGGGGAGACCCACCAGGGCGTGTTCGATTTAAGTTTCCTCTCCTTTATCCCCAACCTCACCGTGGCAATCCCCAAAGACATCGGGGAATTCCGCGCCATGTTGCGCATGAGCGCCTCTTGGAACGCTCCGCTTGCCATCCGCTATCCGCGAGAGGGCACCGAGGGCGCGATTTCCGAGATCGAGATCGGGAAATTCGAGGTTTTACATAGTAGTACGTCTGACATAGTATTGCTTGCGGCGGGGGAACGCTGCCTAAAACTTGCCGAGGAAGTGCGAAGCGCCGCGCTGAATAAGGGGATCGAGCTCGCCCTCGTCAACGCGCGGTTTTTGCGGCCGCTCGACGGCGCGCTCCTTTCTGCGCTTCCGCAAAAGTACCTCGTCACGCTCGAAGATAATTGCCTGATCGGCGGTTTGGGCGACGCTGTCGCACGGTTCTACCGCACGGCGGGCATCCAAAAGGAGATCCGCTCTTTCGGCTACGGCGACGCCTTTGTGCCGCACGGCGAGCCGAAGGCGCTGATGGGGGAATTCGGGCTCGACAAAGAAAAGATCTTAAAGGTCGTGGAAGAAATGTATGCGCGCGGATAAGTTTTTTGCGGAGCGCTTCGGCTCCCGCACCAAAGCGGCGGAGGCGCTCAGAGAGGGGCTTGTTCTCTGCGGCAAACGCGCGCTCTCTCCGAGCGACGAGATCGACGGGACGGAGGAGTTTTCCTTCCTTTCCCGCAAGGCGGAATTTGTTTCGAACGGCGGGTACAAGCTCGCCCGCGCCCTCGACGTCTTTGGCGAAAACGTGGAGGGGATGGTGTTTGCCGACCTCGGCGCGAGCACGGGAGGGTTCACCGACTGTCTCCTGCAACGGGGCGCCGCGCGGGTCTTTTGCGTCGACGTGGGGGAGAGCCAGCTCTCGCCCCGCCTTCTCGCGGACGAGCGGGTCGTCGTCATGGACAATACGAACGCCCGCTATCTCCGCCCCGAAGATCTTCCCGCGCCTCTCGACGGCGTCGTGTGCGACCTCAGTTTCATCTCTCTCAGGCTCATTTTGCCCGCCGTAAAGGAACTGCTCCCCGACGGCGGGCGCGCCTATGTCCTCTTCAAGCCGCAGTTCGAATGCGGAAGAGGGGCGCTTAAAAAAAGCGGCGTCTGTCCGCCCGCCCTCCACAGAGAACTTCTTTCGGGGTTTTACGATTTTTGCACGGCGCTCTCCCTCGCCCCGGCGGCGCTCACAAACGCCCCGATCCGCGAGCGGAAGAACGTCGAATATCTTTTCAAACTCGTGCGCGGCGGCAAAGCGGAGGAAAAACAAGTCCTTTTCCGCGCCCTTCCTTTTCCGAAACCGTGAAAAAAAACAATAAAAATTCAAAAATTTTCCGAAAACCTCTTGCATTTATTCATAAATGCGTTATAATATTGCATGGCTCATGAAAATCGGCATTTTTTATCACGAAAAAAAGATCCCCGCGGGCGCGGTCGAACGGCTGGAAAAGGAGCTCTCCGTTTCCGGCGCGCAGGTCTTTCGCTTTTGCGGGGAACAGGAGATCGGGGGGATCGACCGTCTCGTCGTGCTCGGCGGCGACGGCGCGATGCTGCGCGCCGCGCGGCAGTGCAGTAAGTCCGGGATCCCGCTCGTCGGCGTAAACTACGGCACGATCGGCTTTCTCACCGAGTTCGAACGGGGAGAAGAGGCGCAGGCGGCGTCCCTCGCGCTCGATTTGCATTGCGGGCTCATCGCGCGCACCATGCTCGAAGCCGTTTACGGCGGCAAGAGCGAGCACTGCCTCAACGAGGTCGCCTTCCTTCGCCGCATCGCACCCGACGCCGCGGACGAAGTGGTACATATCCGCGTGAATATCGGCGGCTCTTCCGCGGGGGAATTCCGCGCGGACGGGCTCATCCTCTCCACGCCGACGGGCTCCACGGCATATTCCCTCTCGGCGGGAGGAAGCATCCTCACGCCCGAATGCGCCGCCTTTTTGCTCACGCCCGTCAACGCTTTTTCCCTGCGGAGCCGTCCCATCGTCTGTTCGGACGGAAGCACCCTCTCCTTTTCCTTCCCCACGGGGGTCGTGGAGATGTACGGCGACGGAGAATTTTTGGGAGAACTGCACGGCGGGGAAGAAGTGACCGTGAAAAAATCGGAGCGGCACGCCGTCTTTATGACGAAGGGGCGGCAAGACTTTTTCCGCCGTCTCACCGAGAAAATCAATTAAACAGGATAATAATAAGGGAGAAATGATAAAATGTTGAGAAACGCAAGACACACGAAGATCCTCGAACTCATCGAAGAGCAAGAGATCGAAACGCAGGAGGAGCTCTGCAAGGCGCTTGCAGACGCCCATTTCAACGTAACACAGGCGACCGTTTCCCGCGACGTAAGAGAGCTTCGGCTGTTCAAAGTGGCGGGCGTGCAAAAGCGCTACCGTTACGCCGCGATCAATAAGAGCGAAGGGGAGCTCTCCGATAAGATGCGCGCGCTCTTTCGCGCCTGCCTCGAAACCATTCACGTCGTCGGGAATATGGTCGTCATCAAAACCCTCAACGGCAACGGCGCAAACGCGGGCGTCGTGGTAGACCGCCTCGATTACGCGGAAGTCGTCGGAAGCATTGCGGGCGACGATACCGTTTTTACCCTCTGCAAGACCCCGGAGGACGCGATTGAAGTCCGCGACCGTCTGATGCGCATCGCCAAGAACTGACAAGGTCGGAAAAATGTTAAAAAGCCTTTCCATCCGGAATATCGCGCTCATCGACCGCGCCGATCTCGAATTCTGCGAAGGACTCAACGTGCTTTCGGGGGAAACCGGCGCGGGCAAATCGGTCATTCTCGATTCAATCGACTTCGTCCTCGGCGCAAAGGCGGACAAGAGCATGATCCGCTCCGGGCAGACGGAATGTTCGGTGCGCGCGGAATTTTCGGCAGATGAAGAAATAAACGCCCTGCTCAGGGAGCTCGACGTAGACGAAGGAGAGGATACCCTCGTGCTCTCGCGGAAATATTCCGCCGACGGAAAGGGCGGCGCCAAAGTCAACGGGTGCCCCGTCCCCACGACGGTGCTGAGGAAGATCACTTCCCGCCTCGTGGACGTGCACGGGCAGAGCGAACACTTTTTCCTGCTGAAAGAGAGCAACCAGCTCCAACTGCTCGACCGCATCGCGAACGTCGGGCAGCAGAAGAATGAGGTGCGCACCCTTCTCGGCAAGCGGAAAGAACTGCTCAAAGCGCTGTCGTCGCTCGGCGGCGACGAGAGCGAACGGGCGCGGCGGTTAGACGTGCTCCGCTTTCAGATCGAAGAGATCGAACGCGCCCGTCTCAAAGAGGGGGAAGAGGAAGAGCTCCTCGCCCTCCGCGACAAATACAGAAATGCGGAAAAGATCCTCGAAGGGCTGAACGCCGCCCGCTCGTGTTTGGAGACGGACGGCGGGGCGACGGACGCCGTGAATACCTCTCTCCGCGCGCTTCGTCCCATCCTGCGCTTCGGCGGTCTGGACGCGCTGTGCGAACGGTTGGAAAACGCGCTTGCCGAACTGACCGACATCGGCGGCACGCTCGCTTCCCTCGCCGAAGAACTCGACGTAGACGAGGGGGCGCTCGAACGGCTGGAAAACCGCCTCGACGAGATCCGCGCGCTCAAAAAAAAGTACGGCGGTTCCGCGGCAGAGATCGAAGCGTTCCTTTTGCGCGCCAGAGAAGAGCGCGACCTCTTGGAGGACAGCGGAGAACGCTTCGGACGGCTGACGGAGGAGCTCGCCCGCACGGATAAGGCGCTCTACAAGGCGTGCCTTGCCTTGACCGCGGCGCGGAAGGCGGGGGCGGAAGCGTTTACGGCGCGCGTCGTCGAAGAGCTGAAAACGCTCAATATCCCTTCGGCGCGCTTTGAGGCGTCCTTCGGCGAATATACCGAAGCGGACGTCCCGTCCGCCACCTCCGAAGGGCTCGGCGGCGTGCGGTTTCTCTTTTCGGCGAACGCGGGCGAACCGCTCAAAGAGCTCGGCAAGATCATCTCCGGAGGGGAGATGAGCCGCTTCATGCTCGCCGTAAAGGCGCAGTTGAGCTCGGTGAACGGGATCGGCACCTACATCTTCGACGAGATCGACGCGGGTATCGGCGGAAAAACGGCAAAAGTCGTTGCGGAAAAATTTTCCTCGATCGCCGAAAAGACGCAGATCATCGCCGTTTCCCATCTGGCGCAGATCGCCGCGACGGCAGACAGGCAATTCCTCATCGAAAAGACGGAGGACGGCGAAAAGACGTACACCCGCGTGCGGGCGCTCGGCGCCGAAGAGAGGAGGGCGGAACTCGCGCGGCTCCTTTCGGGCGACACGGGAGAGCGGGCGCTCGCCCATGCCGACGAACTTCTCCGCGAAGCGAGAGCGCGCAAAGAATAGCAATTCTTCCATTAAGAGGCAGCGCTCAAACGAATAGGAAACATCCGGCTTACGCAAATTAGCTCTGTTAGGTCTACCGCTTCGGCGGAGACAACGGAGGTAACATTGCGTAAGCTGAAATTTTATATCGCCGCGCTTGCCGCGCTTTTCTGTTGCATTTTCTTTTCCGTGCCGCAGACGGTTGCGGACGCGGCGGGCGAAAAATATTATTTGGGCGGGATGACCGCAGGTTTCATGCTCGGCGCGGGCGGCGCGGAGATCATCGATTTGAGCGAAGTGAGCGCGGACGACGGCGTGCACCGCCCCGCGGAAGAGGCGGGACTGCGCGCGGGGGATTGCATCTGCGCGATCGGCGACACGCCCATAAAGACGATCGCCCAGCTCAACGAGGCGCTTCTGAAAAGCGGCGGCAACGAGATCGTTCTCACCGTAAAACGGGGAGGAGAGAGCGCGCAGGTCCCCATCCGCCCCGTCAAGGAGAAGAAGAGCGGAAAATATAAGATCGGCGTGCTCATCCGCGATACCCTTTCGGGGATCGGTACGGTGACTTACATCGAAAAGGAAACGGGGCGGTTCGGCGCGCTGGGACATAAAGTCGCGGACGAGAACGACAACCGTTTGCAGATCGCCGATCCGAAGGTCTACCTTTGCAGCATCGTCGGCGTCAATAAGGGCACCCGCGGGAAGGCGGGGGAGCTGAGAGGGCTCTTTCTCAACGACCGCACCATCGCGAAGGCGGAAAAAGTTTGCTCCACGGGGCTTTACGGAAAATTCGAGGCATACGATTTTTCCCATTGCAAACTCGTGGACATCGCCCCCCTTGCCGAGGCAACGATCGGGAAGGCGACGATCTATTCCACGGTGGACGGCGTTTGCCCGCAATCCTATGAGATCGCCATCGCCAAAGTGGACCCCGATAACAAAGAGAACAAGAACTTCGTCATCAAAGTAACGGACGAAAAGCTCATCCGCGAAACGGGCGGGATCGTACAGGGCATGAGCGGCAGTCCCATCCTGCAAAACGGCAAGCTCATCGGCGCGGTGACCCATGTCTTTCTGAACGACCCGACGCGGGGATATGGCATCGGCATCGAAAAGATGCTCGAAAACTAAATCTCGAAAACTAAATCTTGAAAAAGGCCTATGGAACCCCCATAGGTCTTTTCTTGTGCAAAGAAACTCCCGAAACGGCGCGAATAGAAATTTGACAAGGACCTATCCATATTATATAATAAATATAATAAAAACATGAAATAGGCGATGCGCTTCAAAACTGAGAACTGCGCGATAACACGGAAGAGGAGCGTGAAATGAAGAGAACAACTGCAATGAAAAAGGCCGCTGGAATTTTCTGCGCTTTGGCGTTGGCGCTCGCGGGCGCCGCGGGATGCGGCGGAAATAGCGGGATCGACCCAAGCAAAGCGCAACTCTATGTATCGAGCTATGAAGGCGGCTTCGGCAATGATTGGCTGAAAACGGTCGCCGCGCGCTTCGAGGAGGAAAATGCCGAAAAGAACTTCCTCCCCGGCAAGACGGGCGTGCAGATCATAATCGACGGCAACAAAAAGAGCGGACAGACCCTTCTTGCCAACATGGAAGCCTATCCCCAAGACGTCTTTTTCACCGAGCGCGGCTACTACTACGACGGGATCTTCCAAGGACAGTTCCTCGACATTACCGACGTCGTAATGGAAGATCTCTCAGAGTACGGCGAAGAGGGGAGCATTTTCGATAAATTTAACGAAGCGCAGAAGCGCTATTTCGAGCATGACGGCAAGATCTATGCGATCCCGCACTATGCCTCCTATTTCGGACTCTCCTACGACATCGATCTCTTCGAGCGGGAAAATCTCTATTTTGCAAAAGAGGGCGCGGAGGGAAGATTTGTACAGAGCGCCGGGCAAGCGCGTTCCCTCGGTCCCGACGGAAAGACGGGGTCGGAAGGGGGGATCGACTATTCGGCGGACGACGGGCTTCCCGCGACCTACGACGAATTTTTCGAGCTGTGCGACCGCATGCTCGAAAAGGGCATTACGCCGCTCACCTATGCGGGAGAGACGCGCAACGTCTATCTGAACAGTTTTTTAACGGCACTCTTTGCCGATTTCGAGGGGGAAGAGCAAATGTCGCTCAACTATTCCTTCAACGGCGTCGCGAACGACCTTTTAAGCGACTTTCGGGTGGACGCTTCGGGGAAGGTGATTGCCGCCGCAGCGGAAGAGCCGACCGAAATCGGACAAAGTTCGGGCTGGAAGCTCATCAAACAGGCGGGTCGCGCCTATGCTCTGAGCTTTTTGGACCGCCTCGCCTCCGACGAGCGGTATCTTCACGCGGACGCGAAGAACGACGCCTGCTCGCATATCGAAGCGCAGTACGGGTTCCTCGAAAGTAGTTTTTCCGGCAGCCCGATCGGCTTTTTCATCGACGGCATCTACTGGGAAAACGAGGCGGAAGCGTCGGGAAGTTTTGCTATGCTTGCAGAAGAATATGGGGAAAAGGCGCTCCGCAAAAATCGCAGGCTGGGGTTCCTTCCTCTTCCCAAGGCGGACGGCAGCCGCTTGGGACATGCGACGCTTCTCGATAACCTTTACAGCCTCGCCTTCATCAACGCGAAGATCGACCCCGCAAAGATCCCGCTCGCAAAAGCGTTTCTGCGCTACTGCTACACCGACCGTTCCCTCGTGGAGTTCACGGCGATGACGAACACGCCCCGTTCCCTTCGCTATGAAATGCCCGAAAGCGAACTCAAAAAGATGACCTCCTTCGGGAGTTCTGTTCTGTCGCTCAAAAATAAAGGGGACACCGAGATCGTCTACCCGTTCGACACGAATCCGCTCTATCTCAACCACCAATCCGATTTCAACCTCGACAAGCGTTGGAGTTCGGTCATCGGCGGGCTCTCCGAGAGCTGTCCCATCGACAGTTTCCGTCGCGGCGTCTCCGCCGCGGAGTACTTTTCCGGAATGGAAACGCAGTATTCCGCGTCCTCATGGGAGGAATTATATGGTATCCACTTCCAATGAGCGAAAAAAGAGGGGAGGGGTGAGCCGCAAAAAGCGCAACGACCTCATCTTCTATGCGGCGATGCTCGCCTTTCCGCTGTTGCAGTTTGCGATCTTCTATATCGCGGTCAACGTCAATTCCCTGGTCATGGCATTTGAACGCTACGACTATACCACGGGAGAAACTTCCTTTGCGGGGTTCGGACAATTCCGACAGGCGTTTTATCTTCTGTTCCGCTCTCCCGAACTTTCCGCCGCATGGAAAAATACATTGCTTCTCTTTGTGTTTTCCCTGATCGGAGACGGGCTTGGGGTGCTGTTCTCCTTCTATATCGCAAAGAAAAAACCGCTTGCGGATCTCTTGAAGATCGGGATCGTTTTGCCGACGCTCCTTTCCGCGATCGCGATGGCAGTGCTCTTCAAATACTTCGGCGAACGCGCTTTTCCCGTTCTCTTTCACACCGAAAACGGACTGTTTTCAGGAGACGCCGTCCTGCCCGTTTTGCTCTTCTACCACGTTTGGATGGGGCTCGGAACGAGCGTGCTCGTCTTATCGGGCACGATGAGCGCGATCCCGGAATCCCTCTTTGAAGCGGCAGAGTTGGACGGCTGTACCTTTCTGAAAGAGCTTTTCTGCATCACTATTCCCATGATCTATCCCACCCTCGTCACCTTTCTCGTGATCGACATCGCGGGGATCTTCGTCGGGCAGATGGGGCTCTATCACTTCTTTGCGGACGAAGCCGATCCCGCGCTCTTTACCTACGGCTACTACCTCTTCCGCGAGGCACGAAGCGCAACGCTTGCCGAATACCCCGTGCTTGCCGCAATGGGGGCGCTGTTCACGCTCGTCACTGCGCCGCTCGCGCTCTTTTCGAAAAAGATCATGCTGCGCTTAGGACCTTCGACCGAATGATCATGAAAAATTTCGGAGAAAAAGTCAAAAAAGGCGCGGGCAACCTGCCTGCGATCATTCTCTTCCTGCTCATGGCGGCATACTTTTTGCTCGTCCTCTTTTTGCTGATCTGGGGGCTGTCCGTCTCCCTGAAATCCGTCGCTCAGTTCCGAGCCTCTCCGCTCGGCTTTCCGGAAGGAGAATGGCATTTCGAAAATTACCTCAATGCCTTCAAGACCTTCAACGTTCCGCTCCAAGGCGGAAGGGTGGAAATCGGGCTGCTCGCGCAATACGGCTATTCCCTGCTCTATGCAGTGGGCGGTGCCTTTTTTGCGACGCTCGTACCCTGTATCACGGCATACGTCACAGCAAAATTTCCCTTCCGTTTCGGGAAGATCGTCTATGCGATCGTCGTTGTTGCCCTCGGTTTTCCCATTGTCGGGGCGCTCCCGTCCCAGCTTCGGCTGATGTCTCTTCTCGGTCTCTACGATTCCTTTTTCGGCGTCTGGCTCATGCAGGCGAGTTTTCTCGGCGTCTACTTTCTCATCTTCCATGCGGCGTATGCGGGCGCTCCGAAGGATATTGCGGAAGCCGCCGAGATCGACGGGGCGGGGAACTTGCGCGTCTTTCTCGAAATTGCGCTTCCGCTTTCGGGAAAACTCTTCTTCACCGTCATGCTCATCAAATTTATCGGCTTCTGGAACGACTATCAGACGCCGATGCTCTTTTTGCCATCCTTCCCGACGGCGGCATACGGAATGTACTATTTCTTCTTCGACACAAAGACAACGTCCGCATGGCCGACCATGAAGATCGCGGGGGCGATCCTGCTGCTCACCCCCGTTCTTGTCGTCTTTCTTCTCTTTCAGAAGCGGCTTGTGGGCGACCTCATGCTCGGCGGGATCAAAGAATAGAGCGGATATTCCGTTCTCTCAGCAAAAGCTCGCGGAATAAGAGTTGCGGCAGAAAAACGAAGGCAGAAAACCGCTTATATAAGGAAAAAAGCCGAAAAGAGGGGCATACAATGGGGTATGGACCCTCTTTTTTTATTGAAAGACCGCCTTTCCCGCGCATTTGAACGGAAATGGGCGCCCATCCTGCTGATTTTCCTGCTTTTGTGTAGTACTATGTGTGGCATACTATTTGTAAAAACGCCCGTTTTTTACGATTACAACCTCAAACTTTGCGACCGCTTCCTCGACCGCGTATGCTATTCCGACAGAAATGTCTTTCTCATCTTTCTCGAACGGACGGCGGGGAATGCGCTCTGCCTGCTCCTGCTTCTCGTCGGCGGGCTCCATCCCGTCTGTTTGCCCGTACCCTTCGTCACCGTCGCCTTCCGCGCCTATTCCTGCGGTGGGATGACCGCCGTGCTTTTCTCGGTCTACGGCGTTTCGGGAGCGGTCGTCGCGCTCGCCCTCTATCTGCCCGTGCGCTTTTTCCTCGACTGCGTCTTTCTTCTCGCCGCTTCCTGCTCCGTCTCCCGCGCCTTCCGCTTCCGGTTCTGCGCCGCCGACATGCGCGAGGCGCTCTCCGATCTTCTCTTCTTTCTCGCCCTCGTCGTGCTCGTCTGCCTCTTCGAAATGATCCTGCTCCTCGTCTTTTTCCATCCCATCGGAAATATCCTCTGAAATAATTCATATTTTCACGGGATCCGCCCATAATACGGGTATGAAGAAATGGTTTATTACGGCGCTTGCGGCGATCGCATTTGCGCCGGTGTGTATGAGCGGCAAGACGGCTTCGGCAACGGCGGAAGGGCTCACGAGCTGTAAAGCCGCCTATCTTTGCGATTATGAGAGCGGGATCTGCGCCTACTCCGAAAACGAAACGGAGCGGCGCCCGATCGCGAGCATGTGCAAGATCATGACCTTGCTCCTCTGCTTCGAAGCGGCGGAGAGCGGAGAACTTTCTTTCGATGAACAGATCGCAGTCGGAGAAAACGCCGCGGGCATGGGGGGATCGCAGGTCTTTCTCGGAAGCGGGCTCTCCTATCCCGCGGAACAGCTCATGAAGAGCATCGCGGTGTGTTCGGCGAACGATTCCTGCGTGGCGATGGCGGAGCGGATCGCGGGGAGCGAGAGCCTCTTCGTCGAAAAGATGAACGCGCGGGCAAAGGAGCTCGGCGCGGAAAATACCCTGTTCGCAAACTGTACGGGACTTCCGAAGGACCCGCAATATTCGTGCGCGAAAGACGTCGCCCTGATGCTGAGAGAATTGCTCACCCATCAGAAATACTTCGAATTTTCCAAAGTCTGGCTGGAAGATTTCGTCCATCCCGACGGCAGAACGACGACAATGACGAATACGAACAAGCTCATCCGCTTTTACGAGGGGTGCGACGGCGGCAAAACGGGCTTTACAAACGAAGCAGGCTTCTGCCTCGCGGCGACGGCGAAGAGGGGAGATACCCGCCTTCTCGCCGTGGTGATCGGGGCGGACAGCTCGGAAAACCGCTTCCAAAGCGTGAAAAATCTCTTTCAATACGCCTTTTCCGCCTATGAGAGCAGGAAGATCGTGGAGGCGGGCAAACCGCTCGAAACAAAGCTCTGTATCCGCGGCGGCAAGCAAAAGGAAATTTCTGTCTGTCCCGCGGACGACCTCACCCTCTTTTGCAAGCGCGGGGAAGAGGTGAACGCTTCGACCCGGTTTACGCTCGCGGAGGGAACGAAGGCGCCCCTGCAAGCAGGCGCGGACGTGGGGGAGATCGTCCTCTTCCGCGACGGCGTGGAGGCGGGACGCTGCAAACTGCTTGCCGCGGAATCGGTCGAAAAGCTCTCTTACGGCGACGCCTTCCGCGAAATCGCGGGCAAGTGGTGAGCGAATTCGTTTGACCGCCGCCCGCAAAAGGTGGTATAATATTGCCATTCCAAACCGAGGAAGGCAAAAATGGACACAAGAAAAACGCTCCGGGTCAATGAAGCGGGACATCTCGAAATCGGCGGTTGCGATTGCGTGGAGCTCGCCGAAAAATTCGGCACGCCGCTCTACGTCTTTGACGAGGACTATATCCGCGGCATGATGAGAGTTTACCGCGACACGATGAAAAAGGAGTACGGCGACGGGCTCGTGCTCTATGCGAGCAAGGCGTTCTCCTGCGAGGCGATGTATGCGATCGCAAAGCAGGAGAAAATCGGCGCCGACGTCGTTTCGGGCGGCGAACTCTATACGGCGATGCAAGCGGGCTTCCCCGCCGCGGACGTCTGCATGCACGGAAACAACAAACTTCCGCGGGAGATCTCCTATGCGCTCAACTGCGGCGTAGGGCTCTTTGCCGTCGACAGCCCCTCCGAAGCGGAGCTTCTCGACGCCGAATGCGAAAAGCGGGGGAGGGTGCAGGACGTGATCCTTCGCATCAATCCCGGCGTGGAGGCGCATACCCATAAGTTCGTGCAAACGGCGACCCCTGAGAGCAAGTTCGGCTTTTCGGTGCAGAGCGGAGCCGCCGAAGAGATGACGAAGCTCCTTCTTGCGAAAAAGCATCTGCGCCTTTTGGGCTACCACTGCCATATCGGCTCCCAGATCTTCGAAAAACAGCCCTTCTGCCTTGCCGCGGAAAAGTGCCTCGCCTTTATGGCAGACATGAAGAAAAAGCTCTCCTTCGAAGCGGAAATCCTCAACCTCGGCGGAGGCTTCGGCATCCGCTACACGGAAGAGGACGAAAAGTTCGACTTTGAGAGCTATGCGGGCTACCTCGGCGCCATCATCGGCGCGGTAAAGGCGGGGTGCGAAAAATACGGTCTGAAAAGACCGCGGCTCATGATCGAGCCCGGACGCTCGATCGTCGGCGAGGCGGGGATCACCCTCTATACGGTGGGGGCGGTCAAGGAGATCCCCGGCATCCGCAAATATGTGGCGGTGGACGGGGGAATGTTCGATAACCCCCGCTTCTGCCTCTACGGGAGCAAATACACGGCGGTGCTCGCGGGGAGGGCAGACGAACCGCCGACCGAGCTCGTCTCGATCGCGGGCAAATGCTGCGAGAGCGGCGACCTCATCGGCGAGAACATGAGCCTGCCGGAAGCGCGCCGCGGGGATATTTTAGCGGTCCTCTCCACGGGCGCCTACAACTATTCGATGGCGAGCAACTATAACCGCAACTTCGTTCCGCCCGCGATCCTCGTAAAGGACGGCATGGCGGACTACATCGTAAAGCCGCAGACCTACGAAGATCTCGTCCGCAACGACGCGATCCCCGACCGTCTGACGGCGCGCCGCTGAAAAACAGAGCGGGGAAAGGTCGGCGCCCGTCCGCAACTTTGCGGTCGGGCGCCGACCTTTTCTACCATATCTTGACAAATCGATCCCTCTTTATGCCACTTCTTGTGGAATTTTTTTATCGCAGTCCGCTCCATTCGGTTGCGTTACGCGGAAATTTTTGCTATAATTACGGTATATGAGTTTTAACCCCAACAGATTCATCGAATTGCTCGCAAGTTTTCTCGCCGTGACGGTCGTTCTGACCCTCCACGAATTTTCGCACGCCTTCGTCGCCTACAAGTGCGGCGACCCGACGCCGAAATGGGCGAAACGGCTCTCCCTCAACCCGCTCCGCCACTTCGATATCGTGGGGCTCATCTGCTTTACCCTCGTCGGGTTCGGCTGGGCGAAACCCGTCCCGATCGACCCGAACAACTTCAAAAAATACCGCCTCGGTCTCGGTCTTACGGCGAGCGCGGGCGTGATCACCAACTTTATCTCGGCGTTTGTGTTCTATCCGCTTTGGATGGTCGTCCTGCACTATCTGCCCTATGTCATGGTGCTGTCGGAATTTTTGGAAGCGCTCACGAATTGTCTCTTCGTGTACAGCCTCTCCTTCTGCGTGTTCAATCTCCTTCCCTTCTTTCCCTTGGACGGATTCCGCATCGTGGAAGCGACGAGCAAACGGCACGGCAAAGTCTATCAATTTTTGCGCAAATACGGCTACTATATCTTGCTCTTCCTCATCATCGAGAGCTTCATCTGTAACATCTTCGTCAATTTCGGGCAGAGCTACGGCAACTACGCGATGGTGACGTGGATGGACAATTTCAACATCCTCGGCTGGTTCATGAAGTTCGGCACGGGCATTTTGGGATACCCGATCACCGCTCTATGGGGGCTTGTGCCATGGTAAACCGTGAAAATTTCGAGTCGGTCGTGGACTACACCACCGTCCTCGACGGGTTCGAAGGTCCGCTCGATCTCCTGCTCTTTCTCATCAATAAAGAGGAGATCGAAATCAAAGACGTCTTTGTTTCCCAAGTCACCGAGCAATTCCTCGACTACATGAAGGGGCTTCCCTATCTCGACGTAGACAAGGTGACCGATTACCTCAACATCGCGGCGACGATCCTCAAAATCAAGGCGCAGAGCCTCGTTCCCAACCTCGAAGAGGACCCAGAACTCGATATGGAGATCGAAGAGGACAAGGCGGAGCTCATCCGCGCCCTCGAAGAGTTCCGCCTCATCAAAGAGGAGACGAAAAAGCTCAAAGAACTCGAAACGATCGGCTATTTCTTCAAAGAACCGGATAAAAACGTGGGGGAGACCAAGACGGTGTTCTCCCTCGAACATCTCACCCTCGACGGGCTCGTAAAGGCGTTTTCCGCCGTACTTTTGAGGAAGGAAGAGGCAAAAAAGGACGAAAAGGGGCGGGAGATCCCGCGAGACGAATTTACCGTTGAGCAAAAGACCGTCACCATCCGCGAGGCGCTCGAATCGCAAAAGCAGGTCCGCTTCGAAGAGCTCTTCACCCGCGATTTCACCCGCAGCGAGATCGTTACCACCTTTCAGGCGCTGCTCGAACTTCTGAAATATCAATATCTGCGCGTCTCCCAGAGCGAGGCGTTCGGGCAGATCATCATATCTCTCAACCCCGACAGGGGAGAAGAGGAGGACTATCTTGGAAAAATTGACGAATATAATTGAGGCGATCCTGTTCGCTTCGGGCAAGAGCGTGGAGCTTGCCATCATCGCCGAAAAACTCGAAGTCTCGATGCAAGAGGTGAAAAAGGCGCTCTCCGAGCTCGAAGCCCGCTACGGGCAGGAGGGGGGCATCCGCCTGTTGCAATTCAACGGGAAAGCCCAGCTCGCCTCCAACCCCGACTACAAGGCGAACGTCGAGGCGGTGCTCAATCCCATCCGCGAAAAAGAGCTCACGCGCACCATCCTTGAATGCGCCGCGATCGTCGCCTACAAACAGCCGATCACGCGGTCGGAGATCGAGTATCTGCGCGGGATCAACAGCGATTACGCCATCCACGCCCTCCTCGAACTCAAACTCATTTACCCCTGCGGGCGGAAGGACGCGGTGGGGCGCCCCATTCTCTACGCCACGACGGACGAATTTTTGAAGCGTTTCAAGCTGAATTCCCTCGAAGATCTGCCCGACTACGACGTGCTCATGGCGGCAATCACCCGCCCCGCGGAAAGCTATCTGTATGCGCGGGAGGAATACCGCGACGAGGACGGGACGGACGACGGCGGAACGGATACGGGCGAAGGAGACGGAGAAGAGGGGCTCGGCGGCTACGAGATCCCCGACTTTTTGCGGGGGCTCGATGAGAGCGATCTGGTGAAAATCGGGTAAAAAGGCTCTCCTTAAAATAAATTATTCGGCGCTTTTGCGCCTTTCGGAAGATCGGTTTGCCCGTCGGCAGACCGATTTTTTGATAAAACCGCCCCGCGGGAAAAGCTCCGGCAGGGCGGCAAATTTGCATTTGTTTACGACCTGTTTTTCATCGTGAGGAATTCGGCATAGTTGAAAAGTTCCTCCCGCTGCGGCTCGGCGAGGGATGAGAAGCGGCGCAAAAGCTCTTTTTCCCGTTCGCTCAACTCTCCTTCGATGCGCACGACGCCGAAGTCGTCCTCTCGCCCAAGGAGATAGTCCGTCGAGCAGGCAAAACAATCGGCAAGGGCGCAGATAAAGCCCGCCGTCGGCTCGCTCAGCCCTTTTTCCCAATAGTCGATCGACTTCTGGCTGCATCCGATCTTCGCCGCCAGCGCTCTTTGGCTCATGTCATGTTCCAACCTTAAACTTTTGATCCGATTCATAGATTGCCTTTAATTATTTTTTTTCTCAAATTGTAAAAATATTACTCAAATTTGCTTGACAAAGAAATAATATAATCATATAATGAGAACCAAGTGAGAAATATGTTTCTCAAAACGGAGGATGAAAAAATGAGCATGTACATCGAAAACAATCTGACGAAAGACGAAAGGATCATCATCAAAGCGAAGAAAAGCTGGCTCTATATGCTGTGCCCCGCCTTTTTGCTTGTCCTTGTGCTTGTACTTGCAATCGTGGCGCAAGTACTCGTGGAACCTTATACAAACCCTAAGGGACTATACGTCCAAAATCAACTCGATGCAATAGCGCGCGAGATTGATGATGAATTAAAGGGGGTGGAGATGGACAGCGAAATCCCGGAAGAAGATCTCAAAAACAGTGGTGATGATGTGCTCGAAATAATGGAGCACTACCTCGGTCATCGCGATAAGTACACTTGGAACGACTATCGCAAAGCTGCTTTGATGGCAAACAAAGAATTGATAGAGCAAGATTGGGAGGAAAACTCAGACCGTTATATTGAATTGCTCAATGCAGAAGGCGGCTTCAGTAATATCGTTGCAAAATACGGGAGTTTTGTTTATATTCTCATCTGGGGTCTGTTCCTTTGTTACGTTTTATTCTTCCTCAGACGGCTCATCATATGGCTATCGGCCAACCTCGCGCTCACAAATAAGAGAGTCGTCGGCAAAATCGGCGTTTTGAGAATCAATACCCTCGATTTCCACCTCGACAAGATCGACCACGTGCAGATGATGGGAACTTTCTTCGGAAATCTCTTCCACTATTATAGCTTGAAGATCGTCAGCGTGGGCGGCGCAGGCTTAGACAACAACCGTCGCCACAAGGAAAAATTTAACCAGTTCCCCGGCATTTCCAACGCGCAGGAGTTCAAGGACATGGCGACCCGCGCCATCGAACTTCATGCGGAAGAGGCGCGCAAAGCGCAGGCGGAAGAAATCGCGCGCGCAATGGGAAAATAAGAACCAAAGTAGCCTAATAAAAACAAAAAGTTCGCACATACTCTCGGTATGGGCGAACTTTTTGTTTATTCCGCGTTTTTCGGAGCGTTGCTGTTCTTCTTTCCGATCTTCGTCTACGTTGACGCCTACGTCGACGTGAGGGAGAACAAATGTTGGTTTGCCCTCAGCCTGTTCAAGTTCTTAAAGATTTTCGGCGGCTATTTGCAGGTGAAACAGGAGGGGCTCGTCTTTCATCTCACCCAAAAAAAGGCGGTGATCCTTCCCTATAAAGAAATGGCGCCCATGCGGAAGAAATTCGAGATCACAAAGGGATTCCAGCTCTACCGTTTTCACCAGATCGTGGAGACGGGCGGAGAGGGGAGCCCCGCGGGCGTGCTCATCGGGTCGCTCTTCATGAGCCTCGGCGGACAGATCTGCTCCGTACTTCACACGCAACATCCCTTTCTTTCCCTCAAAAACGGCGTATTGCTCACCGAAACGCCGAATTTCAAACTGACTTTACAGGCGGTGACCGTGTTCAACGGCTTGATTCTCTCGATCGCGATCGGGAAAAAAATTTTGGAGGCATTACTAATTTGGATCAGAAAAAAAAGATCGACAGCATTATGGAAAAAACGGCGCAACAGCTCCTTAGCCTGATCGACGTAAACACCGTCATCGGCAAACCGCTCTTCTCGGCAAGCGGAGCGCAGATCATTCCCTTCACCAAAGTCACGATGGGCTACCTTTCGGGCGGAGGAGAATACGGCGAAGTGAAAGCGATCAAGGAGGACGAATGTTTTCCCTTCGCGGGCGGAGCGGGCACCGTGATCAACTTGAAGCCCGCGGGATTCCTCGTGGACGACGGCACCCATTGCAGGCTCATCAAAGTGACCGACGACCCCTTGGACGGCGTCATCGAAAAGGCGGGGGAACTTCTCGGCAATCTCTCCCGGAAGATCACCGAGAGCGATGAATAAATCCGTACTGAAAACCCTCTTCGCGGGGCTCGCCGCCTTCTTCCTCGCGCTCTGCTTGGGCACGGCGGGCACGTCCGCAGACGCGGACCATGTTGCCGAAAGCGAGGCGGAGTGCGTGATCGAAGTCTCTTCCCGCCGCGTTTTGCACGAAAAAAACGGCAGCGATTGCCTGCCGATGGCGAGCACGACCAAGATCATGACCGCGATCCTCATCCTCGACGATTGCGACCTCACCGAAGAGATCGCCGTCCCGAAGGAGGCGGAAGGGGTGGAAGGTTCGAGCGTCTATCTGCGGGCGGGGGACGTTTACACGGTGGAGGAGCTCCTCTACGGCATGATGCTTCGCTCCGGAAACGACTGCGCCACGGCGCTTGCCATCCACCACAGCGGAAGCGTGGAAGCCTTTGCGCGCGCCATGAACGAAAAAGCGGCGCTTCTCGGCGCGGAAGATACCTTTTTCGTCAATCCGCACGGGCTCCCCGCGAAAGGGCACCACACGACGGCGAGAGACCTCGCGCTCCTCTCCGCCTATGCGATGGAGAACCCGACTTTTGAAAAAGTCGTGTCTACGAAGTACTATGCCAGACATAAATGGCAAAATAAAAACAAAATGCTCTGGAATTTCGGGGGAGCATGCGGCGTGAAAACGGGCTTTACGACGCAGGCGGGGCGGTGCCTCGTCACGAGCGCCGTACGCGACGGCATGAAGCTCGTCTGCGTCGTGCTGAACTCGCCGCAGATGTACGAACGCACGGCGCAGCTCTTGGAAAACGCCTTTCAAAACTACCGCTTGGAGACGGTGTTCGACTGCGCGGAGCCGCTGGGGGGCTTGCTTGCAAAGTACTCGTTCCGCTATCCGCTCGCCGCGGGAGAGCGCGAACAAATTTCCATTACCACAAAAAAATGCGAACCGCTTCCCCAAACGCGGGGAGATTTTGCGGGAACGATGCAAATCTTCCTCAAAAACAGCTTGATTTTTTCCCAAAATTTGTATATCATGTAAGTACCGAGAGGTACGATATGAGGATCAACAAATTTTTGGCGGAACAGGGCGTCGCCTCGCGCAGAAAAGCGGACGAGCTCATTGCCGAGGGCAGAGTGACGGTCAACGGAAAAACGGCAAAGGCGGGGGACGATATTTCGCCCTCCGACGTCGTTATGCTCGACGGGAGCGTCCTCTCCCACAAAGTGAAATATGAATACTATATCCTGAATAAACCGAAGGGGTACGTCTGCACCGTGAAGGACGACAAGGGCAGAAAGACGGTGCTCGACCTGCTTCCCGCGGGCGCGGGGCGGGTTTTCCCCGTGGGAAGGCTCGATTACGCCACCGAAGGGCTGCTCATCCTCACCAACGACGGCGGCCTTGCCTACCGTCTGACCGCGCCGCAGAGCGAAATTCCGAAAACCTACCTCGTGCGGGTGGAAGGAACTCTGCCGCTCGCTGCGCTCAACCGACTGCGGACGGGCGTGGAAATCGAGAAGGGGGTGATGACGGGCAAGTGCAAAGTGACCGTCATCGAGACGGACAAGACTTACACAAAGCTCCATGTCACCCTCACCGAGGGCAAAAACCGCGAAATAAGGCGGATGTTCGAGGCGGTGGGGAGCCATGTGGACTTCCTCAAACGCATCAAGTTGGGGGAACTGACCTTGACGGGGCTCGACCGCGGCGCCTGCCGTAAACTTACCCCGGAAGAAGTCTTTTACTTACAGAATTTGTAAAATAGAGAATAAAACGGCGCCGCCGCGGGCAAATTGCCCGCGGCGGCGCCTGAATTTCACCAAACTAATAACTTCTCAAAAGACCGACGACTTTGCCCAAAATTTGAACGCCGCTCGTCTCGTCGAGCACGAAATCGCTGAGTTTTTCGTTTTCGGGGTGAAGAATGATCTTTCCGTCGCGGCGGAAGAACCGCTTCACGGTGGCGCCTTCGCTCGTCCCGTCGTCGAACAGCGCCACTACAATGTCGCCGTTCTCGGCGGTGTCCTGCTTTTTGACGACGACTTTATCGCCGTCGAAGATGCCCGCCTCGATCATGCTCTCGCCGCTCACGCGGAGAAGGAAGAGATCTTCGCCGCGGAACTCGGAAGCGGGAAGAGAATACATCTCTTCGAAATTTTCCTGCGCAAAGATCGGACTGCCCGCCGTAACGGTACCGATAAGCGGCGCCTTAACCGTGGAAATGCCGCGCACGGAGACGGCGCGTTTCTTCTTATCCGCCTTCTTCAAATAGCCCTGTTCGCGCAAGCGGTTGATATAGCTGTATGCCGTCGCAGTGGATTTGATCCCCAGATCGCGGCAAATATCGCGCACGGTGGGGGGGAAGCCGTTTTCCTCGCAATAGCGATCGATGTATTTCACGACCTCTTCGAGTTTCTTTTGGTCAACCATCTTTCACCTCCGAAGCTATTATAGCACAAAGAAAATAAAATTGCAAACAAACGTTCTATGATTTCGAAAAATTTTTTTTATTTTTTCTTGTTTTTTTCAGAGGGAAAGTTTATAATAATAGGAAAGGGGAACGAACATGGAAACAAGGATGTGCGTGCTGGACGAAACAAAGGAATGCGACGGATGCCTCGAATGCGAGGTGTGCGATCTCGACCCGAACAAGATCTGCGACAACTGCGGCAAATGCCTCGACATCAAGGAATTTGCCACCATCAAGATCGACAAAATCTATACCGATCCGAGCGAATACCACGAGGATTAGCGTACTATGCCAGACATAGTAACTATATCTTGATGTATCCGCGGAATTTTTCCGCATAGACGACGGGGATGACCGCACGGATCAGCGCGCCGTCGTCGGTGTATTCCACCGCCTGTTCGAAGAAATACGGGCGCAGGGCGGAAAAGCCGCCTTCCTGCGTGTAGGGGACGAAGAGGGTCGCGCGCACGAATTTTTCTTCCAGCGCCTGGAAGATGCGCCGTTTGAGGGCTTCGAGCCCTCGTTTTTCTTTTGCGGAAATAAACACGGCGTCGCGCGGGGCATCGTCTGTCTGCGCGCTTGCAAGATCGCATTTGTTCATGACGACGAGATAGGGCGATGAGAAGTTCATGCCGCGCAACGTCTCCAAAGTCGTCGTAAACTGCGTCCGGAAATCTCCCGCCGCGTCGCAGACGATGAGCGCGAGATCGCAGTAAACGGCGCTTTCCAGCGTTGAGCGAAAGGCGTTGATGAGGTGGTGGGGGAGGTCCTGCAAAAATCCCACGGTATCGACGAGCAAAAAGGGGACTCCCTCGATCTCGAAGGAACGCGCGGTCGGGTCGAGCGTGGCAAACAAAGCGTCTTTTGTAAGGACATTCGCCCCCGTCAGCGCGTTCAACAGGGTGGATTTCCCCGTATTCGTGTAGCCGACGAGCGCCACCGTGAGAATTCTCTCCTTTTTCCGTCGCTCCACCTGATAGGCGCGGCGCCGTTCGGTCTCCTTCAACCGCTCTTCCAGATTATGGATGCGCGCGCGGATATGGCGGCGGTCTGTTTCGAGCCGCGTCTCGCCCGGACCGCGGGTCCCGATCCCGCCTCCCAAGCGGGAGAGCGCCTCGCCTTTTCCCTTCAACCGAGGATAGAGATGTTTGAGCTGGGCGAGCTCTACCTGCAATTTCCCTTCGCTGCTCTCGGCGCGGAGCGCAAAAATATCGAGGATGAGGGCGGTGCGGTCGATGACCTTCTTCCCGCCGAGCGCCTTCGAGATATTGAGCGTTTGGGAAGGGGAGAGTTCTCCGTTGAAGAGCACCGTGAGCTCCAACCCTTCGAGCCGTTCTTTGAGCTCTTGCAGTTTTCCCTCGCCGATGTAGGTGGCGGGATTCACTTCCCGCACGGTCTGGTAGAGGGTGCCCGCATACTCCGCGCCCGCGCTCTCGATGAGCGCCACCGCTTCCTCGTGCAAAACTTTGTAATTTTCCCCCTCGATGGGTTGGATCACATAGACGATCTCCGTTTTTTCCGCCCGATTATTCGTCATTTTCGTCCTTTTTGTGCAATTTTACCGCCCCCGCAACGGAGCGGCGGTGATCTTCGGTGATTGCGGCATAGTGCTTCCGCGTCGTGTTCACGTCTTTATGACCGAGCACATCGGCAACGATATAAATGTCACCCGTCTCGCGGTAAAGGCTGGTGCCGTAGGTGGAACGCAGCTTGTGCGGCGTGATTTTTTTGAGAGGGGAGACGATCTTCGCGTACTTTTTGACGAGATTTTCCACCGCCCGCACGGTGATCCGCCGGTATTGCAGGGAGAGGAAAAGGGCATGCTCCTCCTTCGGAACGCGGGGGTCTTCTTCCTTCTGCGCGAGATAGGCGGCGAGCGCGTCGCCGACTTCTTCGGAAAAATACAGAATCGCCTGGTTGCCGCCCTTGCGGGTGACGATAAAGGAATTGTCGGAAAAATTGATGCTCTCGTTGTTCAGCCCGACGAGCTCGGAGATACGGATGCCCGTGCCCAGAAAGAGGGTGAGGATCGCCGTGTCGCGCACTTTGGTCTTTTCGTGATAGCCGTCGGCATGGGCGGAAAGTCCGCTTCCTTCCTCCGCGACGTCCAAAATCGCCGAGACCTCGTCGCCGTCGAGACGGATAATCTCTTTCTCGTGCAGCTTCGGCGTGGCGACCTTCGTCGTGATGTTCACCTCGATCAGACCCTTGTTGAAAAAATACTTGAAGAGGGAACGCACGGTCGAGAGCTTGCGCGCCTTGGCGCGTTCGTCGCAGGCGAGCCGCTTCCCGCCGAATTTGTAGTTTGAAAGATAGCTCAGAAAAATTTCGAGATCCATCTCGGTGACGAGTTCGAGATCTTCGAGCGTGAGGTCGCGCACGGCTTTGCCGCGGAATTTCTTCCCGACGAGAAAGTCGAAAAAGATCCTCAGGTCGTAACAATAGTTGAGGCGGGTGAGCGTGCTCGTGCGGTTTTCGACGCCGCGCAGAAAATCCTCGCAAAAATAAGGGAGATCATCAAGGAGCCTCTCGATGCGGTCGAGATTCCTCAGATTCCGCTCCTGGTAGTAATTCTCGGTTTTCATAGAAACATTATAGCACAGGCGGGCAGGGCTTGTCAATTTTACGAAGAGTTAAAGGAAAAAATTCCCCCGCGCCTCTTTGGGGGGAGAGGAAAAACAGCCTGCCCCGGCCTCAATAACTATTCGCAAAACACAGCTTTTACGAATAGTTATGGGATAAAAAAGCGATTTTTGGGGGAATTTCTGCGGAATTGTACGGATACGCGCTTTTTGGCGGCGTAAACGCGGATAACTTTCTTGTAAGATCGCAATCTAAGGGCTTTTTTTGCCGCGCGTTTTTTCGCGATTTTCAGCAAATTTTCCGCGATTTTCCGCGCGCCGCAACCGATCTGCCGCCCGCGTTTTACGGCAAGAGCCCGCAAAGAAGCGATTTTTCGGGTATTATGTCACGCATAGTATAGTATGTGAGACATAGTATTAAGCCCGATAGTATTAAGCCCGATAGAAGATCCCGTAGCTATAAGGCGCAACCGTAAAGCCGCCGTCCGATCTCCTGCCCGAAAAATACTCTTCGAACTCGCCTTTGAAGGAAACGTCGTACTCACAGCCCGATCGGTTGACATAGACATATACGTTCCGGTCTTTCGCCGTGCGCGCATATACGAGGCAAGCGCGATCGGCGAATATCTCGCGGTATCCGCCGCAACGGAAGGCTTCCGCCAGCGGACCGCTTCTGAGCGCGCCGAGCTTTTGGTAGAAGGCGATCATTTCGGCGTCGGGATGTTCCCAGTCGTAGCAGGCGCGGCAGAAGGGATCGGCGTAGCCTTCCATGCCGTTTTCGTCGCCGTAATAGAGGCAGGGGACGCCGGGCAAAGTGTATTGCAAGGTAGCCGCCATTTTTTGCAGGCGTTTTGCCTTCTTTTTCTCCGCCTCGCCGAGCGAAGTTCTCGCCATTTCGTCTTTCGAGCGGCATTCCTTTCCGCCGAGCACGGTGAGGATCCGCGCCGTGTCGTGCGTGCCGAGAATATTCATGAGCGAATGGAGCACCGCGGGCGGATAGTTGTCGATGAGCATTGCGACCGTCTCGCGCAACGGCTCCGTGCGCCCGGACAGGATAAACTCGATGATCGCGTTTTTGAGCGGATAGTTCATGACGCTGTCGAGCTCTTCGCCCTGAAAATACTCGCGGCGCACGCCGTAGGAGATCTTGTTCGAAGCGTCCTCCCAGACTTCGCCGATGACGATCGCGTCGGGCGATTCTTCTTTCACTGTTTTGCGCAGTTCTTTCAAGAAGAAGTCGGGGAGTTCGTCGGCGACGTCGAGCCGCCAACCGCCGATCCCGCGCCGCAACCACGTTCTGAGCACGCCACATTCCCCGAAAATAAAGTTTTGATAGCTCTCGGAGCGCTCGTTGACGGCGGGAAGGGTCCTGATCCCCCACCAACAGTCGTATTGATCGGGGAAGGATTGAAAGTGGAACCATTCCGAATAGGGGGAGTCTTTGGACTGGTAGGCGCCGAGGGTGGGGTATCTGCCGTAAAGATTGAAATAGCGGCTGTCCGCGCCCGTATGATTGAACACGCCGTCGAGGACGATTTTTATTCCCATCTCCCCCGCCTCTTTTACCAGAGCTTCGAAGTCCCCTACCGTGCCGAGCAATTCGTCGATTTTGAGGTAGTCGCCCGTATCGTAGCGGTGATTCGAAAATGCCTCGAAAATGGGATTGAGATAGACGACGGTGACGCCGAGCGACTGCAAATAGCCGAGTTTTCGGCGGATCCCCTCCAAATTTCCGCCGAAAAAGTCGTTGTTCAGCACTTGACCGAATTCGTTCGGGCGGTAATCCGGCTGCTCGCCCCAACGGCGCATCACCTTATGCTCGCCCGCGACTTTTTCCTCGCCGCTCCGCGCGAAGCGGTCGGGAAAGATCTGGTACATTACCCCGCCGTAAAACCAGGACGGCGTGCGGAAGTTTTCTTCGTAAACGGTGATCTGCCACTCTGCAAGCGAATCGAGCTCCCCTCTCCGCAGTCTGCCGCAACCGAACCGCCGCCCGTCCACGCGGAAATGGTAAAAATAGAGCCCAACCTCGCGGAAGCGCAAAACGATGGAAAACCCCTCTCCGCTCCTTTTCATCGGGAATTCTTCTTCCCCGCAACCGTCGCGGTGCAAAACGAGCACACAAGATTCGGCGGAGAAGTTTACTTCTCCGCCCTCTCTCATATAGATCGCAAACGCAGTTTCGCTTTCCCGCGGAAATGCACCGACAAAACTTTTGCAAGCCTTGTTTAAGGGGTCAAAATAAAGTTCCATTATTTCTTCAAGGACTTCAAATTCCAGATATGCTCCGCGTAATCGCGAATGCTTCTGTCGGCAGAGAAATATCCCGCCGCGGCAATGTTGTTGAGCGATTTTTTGTTCCACTCCGTCTTGTTCGTCCTGTAAAGTTCGGACATTGCGTCCTGCGTCTTATGGTAAGACTCATAGTCCGCAAGGCACATGTAGGGGTCCGCAACGGGCGAACGGCGGAGAAGATAATTCGCAATGTCGGCAAAGGAATATCCGTTGAATCCCACGATGAGCGATTCGATCACGCGGCGCATATCGTAATCCTTGTTGTAGTATGCGCTCGAATTGTAACCGCTGCGCCAGATCTCGTCCACCTCTTCCGCCTTCAAGCCGAAGATATAGATGTTGTCGCTCCCGACCCGTTCCGCCATCTCGACGTTCGCGCCGTCCAGCGTGCCGATCGTGAGCGCGCCGTTTATCATGAATTTCATGTTGCCCGTGCCGCTCGCTTCCTTGCCCGCAAGCGAAATTTGTTCGGAGATCTCCGAAGCCGGCATGAGCTTTTCGCTCATCGTTACGTTGTAATTCTCCAAATAGACGACGTTGAGTTTTTTCGCGATCGCGGGATTTTTACGGATGTCCTCGGAGAGGAAGCAGATCAGCTTCATGATCTGTTTTGCCATGTCGTAGCCCGCCGCCGCCTTCGCCCCGAAGATGTAGGTCTTGGGCAGAACGTCGCGGTTCGGGTCCTCTTTGAGGGCGTTGTACTCGGAGATGATATGCAAGGCGTTGAGAAGCTGGCGCTTATACTCATGCATCCGCTTTGCCTGTACGTCGAACACGGTATCGGGATCGATGTCGAATCCCTGCGTCCGCTTGGCGTACTCCGCGAGCTGTACCTTTTTGATGCGCTTGATCTCGTCCAGCCGCTTCAAAACGCTCTCGTCGTTTTCGAATTTCTTGAATTCTCCGAGTTTGAGGGCGTTTTCCGCATAGCCGGTGCCGATGCAGTCGTCGAGCAGTTCGCACAGCTCCGGATTCGACTGGTTGAGCCAGCGGCGGTGCGCGATGCCGTTCGTCACGTTGCCGAACTTCTCCGGCGTGTATTCATAGAAATCGCGGAAAATGCTCTCTTTGATGATGCCGCTGTGCAATTCGGAAACGCCGTTTACGCTGTGCGAGCCGACGACGCAAAGATTCGCCATCCGCACCACATTGTGCGAGAGCACGGACATCCGCGAAATTTTGTTCCAGTCGCCCGGAAATCTCTGCCAGAGGTCCTCGCAGAAGCGGCGGTTGATCTCTTTGAGAATGCAATAGATCCGCGGAAGCCTGCGCGCAACGAGATCTTCCGCCCACGTTTCGAGCGCTTCCGCCATCACCGTGTGGTTGGTGTAGGCGCAAGTCGCCGTCGTGATGTTCCATGCGGTATCCCAGTCGAAATAGTTGTCATCTACGAGGATCCGCATGAGTTCGGGGATCGCAAGCGCGGGATGGGTGTCGTTGATATGGATCGCCGCCATCTCAGGAAGGAGGGTAAGGGAACCGTATCTGCGCTTATGGTCGGCGACGATGCACTGCAAGGAAGCCGAAACGAGGAAGTATTGCTGTTTCAAACGGAGGGACTTCCCCTCGTTGTGGTTATCGGAGGGATAGAGCACCTTCGAGATGAGCTCCGCCTCGCTGTCGTCGCGCATGACCGCGTCGTAATTGCCCTGCGAAAAGAGCTTCATATCGAAGTTCTGCACGGCGCGGGAACGCCACAGCCGAAGCACGCTCACCGCCTCCGAATTATAGCCCGAAACCATCATGTCGTACGCGACCGCTTCGATCTCCTTCGCGCCGCGGTAGATGGTCTCCATGCCGTGCTCCGTCCATTTTTCTTCGATCTCGCCGTCGAAACGGACGATAAACTGCTTATCGCTCCGCTGGGTAAGCCAGCATTCGCCTCCGGGGAGCCACACGTCGGGAAGCTCGATCTGCCAGCCGTCTACGATCTTCTGCTTGAACAAGCCGTACTGATAGCAGATGGAAAAGCCCATTGCGGGGTAATCCTGCGTGGCGAGCCCGTCCAAAAAGCAGGCGGCGAGCCTGCCGAGCCCCCCGTTTCCGAGCCCTGCGTCGGGCTCCTCTTCATAGAGCTCTTCCAAAGTAACGTTGTAAGGTTTGAGCGCTTCCGCGATCGCCCGTCCGATCCCAAGATTGTAAATGCTGTTTTTGAGCGAACGGCCCATCAAAAATTCCATACATAAGTAATAGACCCTCTTCGCCTTCGCCGTCTTTGTTTTGATATGGAATTTTTGCCGTTTTTCGAGCATGATGTCTCTCACGCTCATGACGACAGCCTTGTAAAGCTGTTCCCGCGAAGCCTCGGAAGGGATCACGCCGAAGTAACGGGAGAGCTTTCCGCTGATGAGCTGTTGCGCCGTCTGACCTGTCAATTTGTCCATTTTGTTTGTTTACTCCGAATGAGATTATTTCAGAACACTTTCATAGAGACCTACATACGAATCGGCGGACTTGCTCCAACTGAAATCGGTCGTCATGGCTTTCTTGACGAGCGCAGTCCACTCCTCTTTATTGCGATACACGCCGAGCGCCTCGTTGATGACATAGAGCATATCGTAAGCGTTGTAATCGTGGAAGGTAAAGCCGTTCCCGCCCGCGCCGTAGGGCGAAATGCTGTCGCGCAGACCACCCGTTTCGCGCACGATCGCGATCGTGCCGTAGCGGGAAGCGATCATCTGGGAGAGCCCGCAGGGTTCGCTCTTGGAAGGCATCAGGAAGATGTCCGCCCCCGAATAGATCTTCCGCGAAAGATCGGAATTGAAGGAGATGACGGACACCACCTTCCCCGGATACCTTCTCGCAAGGTCGGCAAAGTAGTTTTCGTAGACAGAATCCCCCGTGCCGAGCAAGACGAACTGCATATCCTGACGGAGCGCCTGTTCGATGACTTCCTTCACGAGGTCGAGCCCCTTATGGGAGACGAGGCGGGAGATTATCGCCACGATGGGCGTATCGGGCTTCACGGGGAGATTGAGCATCCGTTGCAGTTCCTCTTTGCACACCGCCTTCGCGGAAAGATCGTCCGCCGAGTAATTCGCAAAGAGCGCCTTATCGGTACGGGGATCGTAATAGTCGGGGTCGATCCCGTTGAGGATCCCGCAGAGTTTGAACTCGTTGCGGCGGATGATCGAATCGAGCCCGTGCGAATAGTAGGGATCCTTGATCTCCTGCGCATAGGTGGGAGATACGGTGGAGAACCGCTCGCAACATTCGATCGCCCCCTTCATGAGGTTGATGCAACGGTCGAATTCCACCAAATTCTGGTAGCGGTAAGAGATGCCGAAGAGATCTTCCAAAATATCGAGGGAATATTTCCCCTGGTACTCGATGTTGTGGATCGTGAACACGGCGCGGATAAACTGGTATTCGGGACGGTAGCAATAGATCGTTTTGAGGTAGAGCGCCGCGAGCGCCGCCTGCCAGTCGTGGCAGTGCAACACGTCGGGATAGAACCCGATAAAGCCGAGGATCTCCATCACGCTGCGACAGAAGAACGCGAAGCGCTCGCCGTCGTCGTAATAGCCGTAGCAACCGGGACGTTTGAAGTAATATTCGTTATCGACGAAGTAAAAGGTGACGTTGTCTTTGACATACTCGAAGATCCCGCAATACTGGTTACGCCAGCTGAGCGGGACAAAGATGTTGCCGATAAAGCGGAACTCTTTGCGGTATTCCTTGCGGATGTCCTGATAGAGCGGAAGGATGACCCGAACGTCGTAGCTCCCCCTCTTCGCCAGCGCTTTGGAGAGCGAACCGACCACTTCGGCAAGTCCGCCCGTGGCGATAAAGGGCGCCGCTTCGGAGGCAACAAACAAGATCTTGCGTTTTGCCTCTACCTTGACCTCAGCCTCCGCCGCGGGACGGATCTCGACGCGCTCTTCCGCAACGGGCACCGCCTCCACCGCCGCCTGCTTCTTTGTTGTTCTTTTGGTTGTTGCCATAATCATGCCCCCCTGTTTTTATTTTTTGTTTTATGCTTGTCTGTCTCCCGGCGATTCCCGCGGGGATCAGAGCATTCTTCCCTTTCCGATGAAGTACGGAAGTTCGGCACAGCCCGAAAGATGACGGCGGTCGCGGATGACGACGTTCTTATCGGTAATGACGCATTCGAGAGACGCCCCCGCTTCGATCACGGTATCCTGCATGATCACCGAGTTCTTTACGACGCTCCCCTTCCCTACCTTTACGCCGCGGAAGAGAATGGAATTTTCCACCGTCCCTTCGATGATACAGCCGTCGGAGATGAGCGAATTTTTAACGACCGCCCCGTCGAGATATTTCGAGGGCGCCGAATCGCGGACCTTCGTATAGATGTCGCGGGCGCCGAACAGTTCGTCGCGCACCTCGCGTTTGAGCTGTTCCATGCTGTGCTTATAATACTTCTGGATGGAAGAGATCCCGGCGTAATATCCTCTGAACTTATAGCCGAAAATGCGGAGGGTATCCACGTTCTTGGTGAGAATATCCCTGCCGAAGCTCGAAAAGCCGCGCTGGACCGCGTTTTGGATGGTGTCGATGAGGTACTCGCGCCGCATCACCATCACGTTGACGTAGAGGTTGAACTTCCCCTTTCCGTTCACGTCGGGATTGATTTTGAGCCCGCGGATACGGTCGGTCTCATCCGGTTCGAGGGTGATATAGTAGGAAGATTCCACGCTCTCCTCTTCGTGATAGACCATCGTGATGTCCGCGCGGTTGCGCTCGTGGAAGCGGACGATGTCCGCGATGTCCATTCTGGCAACGCCGTCGCAGTCGGAGATGACGACGTAATCCTCCTTCCTGTGGTTCAAAAAGCCCGTAATGCTCATGAGCGCTTCGAGGCGGGTGGTGTAGGGTTTATCCGTCTCGTTGGAGTAGGGCGGAAGCAGGATGATTCCGCCGTCCTTTCTCGCGAGATCCCAGTCCTTTCCGCTTCCGAGGTGGTCGATGAGCGATTGATAGTTGTTTTTGGTGACGATCCCGACCGTCGTGATCCCCGAATTCACCATGTTGGAGAGCGCAAAGTCGATGAGCCGGTATCTCCCCACAAAGGGAATGGAAGCCATTGTCCTGTGCTTGGAAAGTTCGGGAATATTGTCGTCGTGAATATTCGAAAAGATGACGCCTACCGTAGAATGTGCCATATCGTTATTCCCCCTTGTAATCCTTGTCGAGGATCTTTCCGCCCTCGACCTTCGCTCCCGCGGCGATTTTGATGCCTCTGCCGAGAACGGCGATCCCCGCCGCCGCACTGCGTTCGTCGCCGACGGTAGCGCCCTCCTCCACCACGACGTTCTCGTCGATGATGGAATAGTTGACTTTCGCGTTCTTTCTGACGATCGTTCCCGCCATGATCACGCTGTCCTTGACGACGGCGCCCTCCTCCACTACGACGTTGCTCGCCAGCACGGAGTGTTCGACCGTCCCCTCGATCTCGCAACCGAGCGCGATCATGGAATTCTCCACTTTGCCCGTCTCCCCGATATATTCGGGCGGCGCGAGCGGATTGCGGGAATGGATCTTCCAGTCGGAATCGCCCACGTCGAACGCGGGCTCTTCCCCAAGCAGATCCATGTTCGATTCCCAGAGGGAAGAGATCGTCCCGACGTCCTTCCAGTACCCCTTAAAGCGGTAGGAGAACATCTTCTCCCCCGCGTTCAGCATGGCGGGAAGCACGTCTTTGCCGAAATCCTTGCTCGATTCGGGATTTTCGTCGTCCTCTTCGAGATATTTGTAGAGTTTTTCCGCCGTGAAGATATAGATGCCCATCGAAGCGAGATTGCTCTTGGGAACTTTGGGTTTTTCCTCGAATTGATAGATGGAGCCGTCGGGATTCGTGTTGAGAATGCCGAAACGGGAAGCCTCCTTCATCGGGACTTCGATCGCGGCAATGGTGCAGTCCGCTCCCGTGCGGATATGCGCGCGCAGCATCTCGGCATAGTTCATCTTATAGATGTGGTCGCCCGACAGAATGAGCACGTAATCGGGATTGTATTTCTTCATGAAACTGCGGTTCTGGTAGATCGCGTTCGCGGTCCCCTCGTACCATGAAGATTTCTTCTTCGCCTGATAGGGCGAGAGGATATGCACGCCGCCGAACGTGCGGTCGAGATCCCACGGCTGTCCGTTCCCGATATATTCGTTGAGTTCGAGCGGCTCATACTGGGTGAGCACGCCAACGGTATCGATCCCGGAGTTGATGCAGTTGCTCAGCGGGAAATCGATGATCCGATATTTCGCGCCGAAGGCAACCGCGGGTTTTGCAATGTTGTTGGTGAGCGCGTACAGTCTCGATCCCTGTCCGCCCGCAAGCAGCATCGCAACGCATTCCTTTCTTCTTTGCATGGTTTTTATCTCCCCTTTATTTTACAATCGTTATTTATCCGAAGGAGACGGAGCCGTCCCCTCTTCTTCCTCGCGTTCAAGATAGAGGCAGGTGAGTTTCGGCATCGGCAGACGCAGGGAATACTGCTTGCCGTGGCTCGGCTTCTTCACGGCGGAAAAGATCTTCCTCCTGCCGAGGCGCCCGTAGCCGCCGTATTTTTCGTCGTCGGTGTTAAACAGAATGCGGTACTTCCCCTTCCGGTTCACGCCGAGCAGATAGTCGTCCGCGTCCGTTCCCGAAAAACTGACGACGGCGATGATCTCCCGCCCCGACCGGTCGCGGCGGATGAAGGAGACGATGTTTCTGTCCGCGTCGTCGGGCGCGAGCCATTCGAAGCCGTCCCAGCTGTCCTCAATCTCGAAAAAGGCGGGCGTATTTTTGTAGAAGGCGTTCAGCTCTTTTACAAAGAGAGAGAGCTTGCCGTGAAGCTCGTACTTGTCCCGCAGGAAAAACTCCAAGCCCTCGTGGAAATCCCATTCCTTGAACTGCCCGAATTCATAGCCCATGAAGTTGAGCTTCTTTCCGGGGTGGGCGGTCTGGTAGCCGAGGAAGGAGCGCACGCCCGCGAACTTTTCCACATAGTCTCCGGGCATTTTATTGATGAGAGAACACTTGCCGTACACCACTTCGTCGTGGGAGATCGGCAATACATAATTCTCCGAAAAGGCGTACATCATGGAGAAGGTGAGCTTGTTGTGGTTGTGCATCCGGAAAAAGGGATTGAGGGTGAGATAGGAGAGCATGTCGTTCATCCAGCCCATGTTCCACTTATAGTTGAAGCCGAGCCCGCCGACGGAAGCGGGCTTTGTGACAAGCCCCCAAGCCGTAGATTCTTCCGCGATCATGAGAACGTGCGGGAAACGGTGGAAAACCGCTTCGTTGAGCTTTCTGAGGAAGGCGATCGCCTCCAAATTTTTGTTCTCGCCGTAAATATTCGGCACCCATTCTCCGGGGCGCTTGTCGTAGTCGAGGTAGAGCATGGAAGCCACGGCGTCCACGCGGATGCCGTCGACGTGGAATTTATCGAAAAAGAGGCACGCGCTCGAAATCAGGAAGGAGAGGACTTCGCTCCTGCCGTAGTCGAAGCGGCGGGTCCCCCAGCTCTTGTGTTCCATCCTGTCCCACTGGCTGCTCTCATAGAGCGGCTGTCCGTCGAATTCATACAGCCCGTGCGCGTCCTTGGGGAAGTGCGCGGGCACCCAGTCGAGAATGACGCCGATCCCCGCTTTGTGGAATTCGTCCACGAGGCGCATAAAATCTTTGGGCGTGCCGAGGCGGGAAGTGACCGCAAAATATCCCGTCACCTGGTACCCCCAGCTTCCGTCGAAGGGATATTCGGTTACGGGCATGAACTCGACGTGGGTATAGCCCATCTCCTTGACGTAGGCGACGAGCTCGCGGGCGAGATCGTTATAGGAATAGTAGTTGCCGTCGGGGTATTTTTTCCACGAGAGCAGGTTGACCTCGTAGATGTTCATGGGCGAAGAGAAGTGGTCGCGCCGGTAGAGCGCCTGCAAATATTCTCCGTCCCCCCAGCGGTAGCCTTCGAGGTCGTACAGCTTGCTCGCGTTTGCGGGCGGGGTCTCGGTATGGAAGCCGACGGGGTCCGCCTTCATGAGTTTTCTGCCGTCCTGCGCGGTGATACAATATTTATAGACGTCGTATTCGCGGACGCCCGCGATGAACAGCTCGAAGCTCTCGCCGTCCACCATGCGTTCCATGACCGCCGCCTCGTCGTTCCAGCCGTTGAAATCCCCCACAACGGAAACCTGCTTTGCATGAGGCGCCCAAACGCGGAAGAGGTATCCCCTCTCGCCGCCTTTTACGGCGGGATGCGCGCCGAAGAGCTCATAGATACGGTCGTTTTGTCCGTGATGAAACAGGTAGAGCGGAAAATCGGTCTCCTTCTGTAATTTGTCGCTCATGGCTTGCCCCCTTGCTCTTCGGTATTTTTTTCGCTCTCTTATTATACTATATATTTTTGCGGGTTTCAATACCCATTTCGAATTTTTTTTGCCTCTCTGTAAAATTTTTTCATCGGCGGAAGCATGCTTTGCCGCCGAATATTTCGCGCCGAACGGTTGCTTTTTCCCCGAAAGAGGGTTATAATGGGAAAAAAGAGGAATGTTATGGCAAACGACGTCTATTTGAATCTCACCGTGCTCACGGGAATTTTGGAGGATCCGCTCATCGGGGCGTTTGCCGCCTACCGCAACGGCAGATCCGCCGCCCAGCTGTCCGCGTTTTTGCACGAGCTCTTCGAGCGCAAAGCGGAGACGAACTTTTCCGCCTATGTCGCGGATGCGGTCATACGGGACGAGAACGCCTTTTCCCGCGCCTGCGCCGCGGGGGACGACATCTCCCCCTACCTCAAAAACGCCTACATCGCCGACCTCATGGAGATCGGGCGGGCGCTCGACTTCTCGTCCGACCTCTTCGATATGGGCAAGCCGCCCGTTACGATCAAGGGATGGGACGACAAGGCGGCGAACCTTCTCTACGGCTATTACCAAAGCGCGGGATACGGAAAATTCATCGCGCAGACGGAATTCCGCTACGACACGGAGCGGGGGCTCGTCCCCGTTCCCCCCTACGGGCTTGCCCTCGCCGATCTGAAAGGCTATGAGCGGGAAAAGGCGGAGATCGCCGATAACCTCGAAAACTTCGTGAAGGGGCTCCCCTTCTCGCATATGCTCCTCTACGGGGAGAGCGGCACGGGCAGATCCTCGCATATCCGCGCGTCGGTAAGCGCATTTTCCTCGCAGAAATTGCGGCTCGTGGAGCTGGCGCGGGAAGATCTTTCCCGCCTCCCCGCTCTTTCGGACGGACTCTCCCGCATCCCCCTCCGCTTCCTCGTGCTCCTCGAAGATCTCCGCGCGGACGTGCGCATCCCCGCCTTCACGGCGGAAAACGTGCTCGTCGCGGCGACGAGCGAAACGCCCTTGGAGGGATTCGGGATCATGATCCCCTTCTGCGCGGGGGACAGGGAGAGCTACCTTGCCATCGTGCGCGAACTCGTGAAAGATCATAAGATCAAACTCGGCGCCGAGGAGCTCCCCGCCCTCGCCGACCGTTGGGCGGAGAAAAACGGCGTTACCCCCCGGAGCGCCCGACGCCTCGCAGAGCGCCTTCTCGCCTGCCAGAAAAAGGGAAAAGAATTCAAACTGTAAAAAAAGCCTTCCCCCGCGGGAAGGTTTTTTCAGTCGAGAATGCTCTTGGCGATCCCGAAGATGTCCCCTGCGCCCAGAACGAGCACGAGATCGTCCGGTTGCAGCGACTGCATCAGCCGCTTTTTCAGCTGCGCGGGAGATTGCACATATCTCCCTTCGGGAAGGCGGGAAACGAGGGTATAGGCGCTCCCCTCCGGCAAAAATTGCTCCCGCGCGGCATAGGTCTTGTAGATGATCGGGCTCTCCGCGCGGTTCAGCACTTCCGTAAATCCGCCGAGAAGATCCCTCGTGCGGGTATAGGTGTGCGGCTGGAAAACGAGCCGCACCGTGCCGAAGCAAATTTTCCGCGCCGTTTCGAGCACTGCGGCGATCTCGCGCGGATGATGGGCGTAATCGCATATGACGGGCACGCCGCCGAGCGTTCCGATCTGCTCGAACCTTCTCCGCACGCCACGGAAGGATTCGAGCCCCCGCCTTATTTCCTCCGCCGAAAAGCCGAGAAGGCGCGCCGCCGCAAACGCCGCGAGCGCATCGGTCACCATCACTTTCCCGACGGCTTCGAGCTTTACGCGGACAAGGGGGATCCCCCGCTCGGCGACGGTGAAGGAATACCGCTCCCCCACGCTTTTGAGGTCCTCGGCGCGGACGTCCCCGCCGCGGAGCCCGAAGCTGAGCGCATGCGGAAGATCGCGGGCGCGCAGGTCGTCGTCGCAAACGACCGTCTTTTGGGCGTTCCCCGCAAATTCGCGGTAAGCCCGCAACAGATCGTCGTCGTCTTTATAGCAATCGGTATGGTCAAGGTCGGTGTTGAGGATTACGGCGGTCTCGCTCTTCAAAGAGAGAAAACTCCGCCCGAATTCGCACGCCTCGGTGACGAAATACTCTTCCCCCGCGGAAAAACAGTTGGAAAGTTCGTTGTCCTCCCCGCCGATATGGCAGGTAAACGGGCGCCCGCCCTCGCGGAAGATATGCGCGAGCATGGAAGTCGTCGTCGTTTTGCCGTGACAGCCCGCCACCGAGACGACATGCGGGAAACTCTCCGCAAATCTGCCGAGAAGTTCGGCGCGCGGGATCATGGTCTTGCCCGCTTCTTCCGCCCGCTTGCGCTGGGGATGATCCGCGGGAATGGCGCCCGTAAAGACGACGTTTTCCTCCGCGATTTCTTCTTCCTCGCCGATGGATACGGGGATCCCCTCCCGTCGCAGGGCGAGGGTGATCTCGCTCTCCTGCATGTCGCTGCCGCGGACGCGGCATCCTCTCTTGCGGAGAAGCCGCGCCAGCGCGCTCATGCTCACCCCGCCGATCCCGATGAAATAATAACTTTGCCCGTTGAAAAGCATACTGCATTTTATGCGTTTCCGGGCGGCGGTGTGAAATCTTCCGCAGAGCGCTTAAAGAAGTTTTTCGATGATCAGAATGTTCTGCCCGTCCTTGTACTCGTAGCGGATGCCGTCCATGCTCTTCTTCACCATATAGATGCCGAGCCCGCCGATCTTCCTCTCCTCGGCGGAGAGGGTGACGTCCGGGTCCTCGTTTTTGAGCGGATCGTAAGGGATCCCGCGGTCGATAAAGGTGATGACGACGGAGAGCGGATCGTGTTTGAGCTCTACCCGCACGGTGGCGGGACCGACGCCCGGATGATAGGCGTAATTTGCGATATTGCCGAACAGCTCGTCGATGGCGATGTCGATGCGGCTCATCGTCTTGGGCGGGCACCCCGCTTGGAGAAGCTGTTCGTTGACGAAGTCGGTCACGACGTCGATGTTTTCCGTGATTGCTTCCACCGTAAGCTCTTTCATGCCTTTCCCTCCGTTTTTGCCTTATATTCGAGACAGAGCATGGTGATGTCGTCGAACTGCGGAGCGCTCCCGACGAAGCGGTCGATGTCCGCCTTCACCGCGGGCAAAAGATCCGCGGGGGAGCAGGTGCAGTTCTTGCAAAGCACCTCTTCGAGCCGCTCCATGCCATAGAGATTGTTCCCCTGATCCGTCGCTTCGGTCACGCCGTCGGTGTACTCGAACAACTTGTCACCGACATCCATCGTAAACGAGCCCGCGCGGTACTTCACCCCCTCCATGCCAGCAAGCACAAAGCCGGGTTTGATCTTATAGGGCTTGAATCCCTCTCCCTTTTTGCAGAGGAAGGGGGTCTCGTGCCCGGCGTTGACATAGCGGAATTCCCCCGTTTCGAGGTCGAGGACCCCCTCGAACGCCGTGATGAACAGCCCCTCGCTGTTGCTCTCGCACAGAAGTCTGTTCACTTCGGCGAATACCGCGCCGAGGTCGTTTTCCGTCGCGGTGTGGTCTTTGATGAGGGTCTTACCGATGACCATAAACAGCGCGGCGGGCACCCCTTTGCCCGAAACGTCCGCGATAACGACGGCGACGTGCGTCTCGTCCACCATGAAGAAGTCGTAAAAGTCCCCTCCGACCTCCTTCGCGGGGTTCATCGTCGCGAAGATGTCGAATTCCTTCCTGTCGGGAAAGGCGGGGAAAATGCAGGGCAGCATCGACTGCTGGATATTTGCCGCGACCGAGAGCTCCGCCTCCGTTTTCATCGCCTTTGCGCTCTGGTTGACCGAATAGAAGATCATCCAGAACTCGACGACGAAGATAATGCACATCGTGAGATAGAGCGGGAAGAAGAGCGGATGGTTGGGGAAGATCCCGACGTTGTTCGAGATGAGGTTTACGACGTAAAAGCCGACGACCGAGATGAAGAGCGGCGGCACGAAGATGCCCATCTTGCCCCCCACCGTCTCGATCGTTGCATGCAGACGCTTTTTGAAGAGGAAGGCATAGACGAGCGCGATCGCAAGATAGACGACGACTTTGATCCCGATGAAAAAGAGCAGATTCATCAGCTCGTAGGGGCTCTCTTTGATGAGTCCGAGAACGGGAGCGAGCAGGGAGTCGGTCGTGCCGCAGAGCATAAAGGTCGAAACGTTCCCCACGAGGCAAGCCATGAGCGCGACGGAGAGCTTCGTCGACCAGGTATCCTTATACAGGATCTGCGAAATGATACACACCATTGCCGAAAGTCCGAGGATCCCGAAAGCGTCGTTGGTGAGGTCGAGCCAGTAGAACAGAAAGGCAAGCCCGTAGCCGGCGACCGCCCCGAACCCCCAAACGAGCGCGCGGATCCAGCCCTTATATTTCGGGGTAAGCGTAATGCCCGTGAGGACGGCGCTGAAAACCGACGCGAGATAAACCGCAAACGTCCAGAGCGCGATAATGTAATAATCCATCTTCCGTATTCCTCCCCTTTTCTAAAACATATCCATATCGCCGAGCGCGGCGAGATATTTCCGCAGATATTCATCTGTGATCGGCTGCCAAACGCAACCGAGCGATGAGAGTTTTTCCACCGTGTAAGCGCGGGAGAAAGGGATCTCGCCGTAGCCGTCGTGCCCTCTTTCGATGGAGAGCATCTCGACCGAGCCGCTCTTTTCGCCCGAAGTTTTGAGCCCGCCGATGATCGCCTCGAACGCCTCGCCGGACACGACTTCGACCGGTCTGCCCATTTCGCCGAGGATCTTGAACAGGCGGGAAAACGCCGTTTCCGCGGGCGGGCAAACGTGGAACGCCCCCTCTTCGCCGCTCTTTGCGAGGGCGACGATCATCTTCGCCACCTCGTCCACGGGGGAGAATTCCACCGTCGAGGAAAAGAGGGCCTGCGGCACCGCGCCGATTTCGAGATAGGCGGAGAGCCTGCGCGTAAACCCGTTGGAGCGCAGGTTCATCTGGAATTCGCCGTCCGAGATCCTGCCCTGCAAGTTGCCCACGCGCATGAGCTGCACCCGCAACCCCTTGTCTACCGCGGCGCGCAGGAGCGCGTGCTCCGCCTTGAATTTGGTGTAGATGTATTCGTTGAAGATATGCTGCCCGATGTAGAAATTCCCCTCCGTGAACAAGAGCCCGGAAAGTTCCTCCGTCTTTGCCATGCCGCCCACGCTCACCGTAGAGACCTGCAAAATGCGCGCGCCCGTTTTCAGGGCATAGGCGATGAGATGGTTCACGCCCCCCTCGTTGACGCGGGAGAGCGCGTCGCCGTAGGCAAAGTGGGCGACGTTCGCGGCACAGTTGACGATGAGATCGACCTTCTCTTCAAACGGTTCGCGGAAAATTCCGGGTTCGGAGAGGTCGCCTTCGACCGCCGACCATTTCTTTCCCTCTCTGAAATCGTCCTCCGCGTAGTAGAACAGGGTACTTTGGACGCGCTTTTCGGCGGTCATCTTCTTTTTGGAGCGGGCAAGGCAATAGACGTGCTCCACTTCGGGGTCTTTGAGCAGTTCCGCGAGGATATGGTTGCCCAAAAAGCCCGTAGCGCCCGTCAGAAGCACCGTTTTGAAGGGTCTCGGCGAGGCCGCACGCCGTCCGAGGAAGGCGTCGATCCCCGAACAGTCGAGCCCGGATACGGGGTACAGCTCCTCGCCGCCCTCGCCCTCCATGAGCTTTGCAAGGCGGGCGGGCGTGGGACAGCGGTAAATGTCGTTATAAGAGGGCGCGTTTTCCGCGTGCAACCGCTCGATGGCGAGCATGAGCTCCATCGCTCCGAGGGAATCCCCTCCGAGTTCGAAAAAGTCGTCGTCCGCGCCGATCTCCGTCACGCCGAGCACTTCCTCGAACGCGCCGCAGATCAGCGTTTCGAGTTCGTCCGAAGGCGCGCGGTACGGACTGCGGAAGTCCACCGCCTCCTCTTCGAGCTTTTTATAATCGGTTTTTCCGCCCGCCGTCTGCGGCATCGCTTGGAGGCGCACAAAGACGTCGGGTACCATGTAGACGGTCAGGCTCTTGGCAATATGCTCTTTGAGCTCGTGGCTTAAATCGCGGTCCGCCGTGTAAAAGGCGGCGAGGTGTTCGCTGTGCTTGCTCTTTTTCACGAGGCAGGCGGCCTGCTTCACCTCTTCGAAGGAGAGCATCGCGCTTTCGATTTCGGGAAGTTCGATCCTCAGACCTCTGAGTTTGACCTGTCTGTCCCGCCGTCCGAGGTAGACGAGCCTGCCGTCGGGAAGCAGCCGCCCCGAATCGCCCGTGCGGTAGACGCGCTCGCCCTCCCGCACAACAAAGCGTTGCGCCGTCTCCTCTTCCCGGTTGCGGTAGCCCTGCCCGACGCCCACGCCCCAGATACAGATCTCGCCCGCGGCGCCGTAGGGAAGCAACCGCCCGTCTTTGCCCAAGATCAGAATGCCCGTGTTGGCAATCGGTCTGCCGATGGACTTGCTGTCCCCCTCCTCGGTGATGGTCGCGCCGATCGTGACCTCGGTGGGTCCGTACCCGTTGAAGATGCGCACCCCCAGCTCTTTGAGGGACATGATGAGGGAGGGCGGGAGAACTTCGCCCGCCGAAAGAACGGCTTTGAGCTTCTCCGCCGCCGCGCGGAAACGGGGATCTCTGAGATAGCTCGCGAGGCGGGACGGCGTACAGTGGAGCGCGTCCGCCCCGTGGCGCAGAATACATTCGGAAAGGCGCACGGGATCGATCATCGCCGTCTCGTCGGCAAGTTCCACGAACTTCCCGTTGAAAAGAGAGACGAAAAATTCGAAGAGGGAAATGTCGAAACAGACCGAGCCGATCGCCGTGAGCCCCTTGCAGTGCTCCGTAAAATAGCGGTTGAACGGATTGTTTCCGGGTTTTACGATGTTGGCGATCCCTCTGTGCGTCAGCATGACCCCCTTGGGCTTGCCCGTCGTCCCGGAAGTGTAGATGAGATAGGCGGTGGCGTCTTGTAAAACTTTCACGGGCTCCGCTCCGCCGCCGCGCATGAGCTCGTCGATATTCAGCCCCTCGCCCGTCTCTTCGGAAGTGATGACGTAAGCGGCGGCGCTGTCCTCCAAAATATAGTCGACGCGGTCCTTCGGATAGGCGGGATCGACGGGAATGAACGCCGCGCCCGCTTTGGAGATGCCGAACAGCGCGGGGAAGAGGCGGTAGTCCCGTTTGAGCAGGAACGCCACGCGGTCCCCCGGTTTTACGCCCCGTTTGACGAGCGATGCGGCGACGTTCTCCGAGAGGCGGTCGAGTTCGCCGAAGGTGAGGCACTTTTCCCCCGCATAGACGGCGGGACGGTCGCGGTACTTCTCCGCCGCCGCCCGCAGAAGGGAGGGAATGGTCTCATCCGCGCCGATTTGGATCGTCTCGCCGCAGACGGCATTGAGCCGCGCTCTCTCCCGCTCTCCGACGATCTCGATCCCGGAGAGCGGCTTTTGCGCGATCCCCTCTTTGAGGATCTGTCCGATGCTCTCGAAGAGGAAATCCGCCTTTTCCCCGTCATATACGCCGCTCAGGCAATCGAGCGAAAAAGAGACGTCCTCTCCCTCGAACACGTTGAATACGAGGTGGTTTTTGATTGCGCCGGCAACGCTCAGCGCGAGTTTGTGCGGCACCGCGGAGCGAAGGGCGAACCGATAGTAGTTGAAGCCGTATTCGGATATCTCCTTTACGTTCGCCGCCCGCAGAATGCCCGAAAAGCCGATCTGCTTGTGCGCCGACCCCTCTTTGCCCAGCGTTTGCGCGCGGCGGCACAGGTCGGCAAAACTCTCCGCGCCGCCGAGCCCGATCCGCACGGGAACGAGCAAAATATAACAGCCGAGGGTCTCCGCCGTGCGTTCGTCGCGGTTGAGGCGGGACATGAGGACCGTCGCTTCGTCACGGTCGGCAGCGCGCGCGAGATACAGCGCCAGCGCCGCCAAAAAAACATACGGGAGACCGACCTTCTCCCGCTTGGAAAACGCGACGATCTCCCGCATGAACGCGGGGGAAAAGGCGCGGGTACAGGTGAATTTTTCCGTTCCCTCTCCCGAAAGGACCGCCGTCTCCTCCGTGAAACCTTCAAAGCGCTCCGCCCAGTAGCCGCTCTCGTCCTCCGCCGCCTCTTCCTCTTGGGCAAAGTAGCGGGAGAAGGGAAGCTCTTTCCCTTCGAGCGCGTCCAAAACCCGTTGGGCGAAGAGGCACATCGCCCGCCCGTCCATGATCACATGGTGGAAGCGGACATAGAGCAAAACCTCCCCTTCCGCCGGGATCACCTCCGCCTCATAGAGGGTTTGCGAAGGATCGATCCGCTCGGCGTCCTTTTTTTGCGTATGGGAAAGGACTTCCTCCGCGCTCATCGGCGGCAGGATGCGCGAGAGAACGGGCGGGCTGTCCTCAAACGCTTCGCCCGTAAACCGCACGGAAAACACGTCCGCCGACAGGATCACCGCGTCGGCGGCGCGTTTCACGTCCTCCGCGCCGAAGCCTGCGACCGTCAGCTTCAAGGAGATCGTGCTCACCGCCGCCCCGTCGGATGCGCCCTCGCTGTGCAAGATCTCCGTCTGCGCCCGCCGCGGAAGATATGTATTTCTTTCGTTCATCTCGTTATTCAATGGTCAGGATCTCGGAAAATCCCGTGATCTCGAATACTTCGGCGATGGTCTCGTTGACGTTCTTGATGACCATCGTCCCCTGTTTGTTCATCACCTTCTGCGCGGCGAGCAAAACGCGGAGCCCCGCCGAAGAGAGATATTCGAGCTTTTCGAAATCGAATAAAAGATCGCTCACGCCGCCGATACTGCGTTTGAGCTCCGCTTCGAGTTGGGGAGCGGTCGTCGTATCGAGCCGTCCTTCGAGCGCAATGGAGAGTTTTTCCCCCTCCGCCTTTTTTGTGATGGTCATATTCTTTTCCTCCGGTTTGTTTTTTGTTTTGCCTGCGCCGCGGCTTTCCGCCGGGGACATGTTTCCATTCATAATTTTATGCTTTTTTTCACAGAATGTCAAGCTCTTGGGAATATATCTGAGAAAAAACCGCCGAAAAACAAATTGAGCGGCGGCAAAAAGGGCGCGCGGACGCGCAAAAAAGCGCGGGAGACCGGTTTTGTCTCACGCGCTTTTTGTCCTTGAAAAACTTCGCCCGTCGGGGCGAAGTTTTTTCTCAGACACGTTTTTGTGCTTTGGTCGTTCACGCGATGGGCGTTACGTCGACGGCTCTGAGCTTCCCGCTGTCTTTGGGGTCGGGTTCGGTCTCGAAAGTGACCTTCTGCCCTTCCTTCAACGTGTGGAAGCCGTCCATTTTGATCGCGGAGAAATGTACGAACACATCTTCTCCGCCATCGTCGGGCGAGATAAAGCCGTAACCCTTACCGTCGTTGAACCATTTCACAGTCCCGTTCACAAATATTACCTCCTGTGGCGCCGTTGTGAATGTAACCGCCCCGGAAAACACAAGAGGCTTTTCCGAAAGTTATCAGTTTTTTCAGTGCCTTTTCTATTATATCAACGCCATTGCCGAATGTCAATAAAAAAAACGAAAAATTTGTTATTTTTGCAAATATTTTTCTATCAGGCTCGTCTGGAAGCGCAAAAATTCTTCCAGCTCCTCCGGGTTCAGACGGCGGTATGCGAGCAGAGCGAGATAGTATATCTGCATGGCGGCGCTGCGCTTTGCCTCTTCCTCCGCCCCTTTGAGCATCTGCACCGCGGGCGAAGCGGTATTCACGACGAGCGTGAGCTCCTCCGCTTCCTCCCCCATGCGGTAGAAGGAATTCATCTCCGACATCCTGCGCGTGAATTCGGAGACGTTCACCACTGCCGAGACCCCTTCGTCTTTGAGTTTTTCGGTCTTTACCGTTACCTTTTTGTCCCCAAGCGCGGCGCGGAAGATCTCCTCGATCTCTTTGTCCTCGCCGTCCTCCTCTTTGAGCGCGCCCGCCATATCCGCGTCGATGCGCAAAAAGCGGACCCGCTTGGGATTCTTATATTCGAGATAGCTGATAAAATGCGGGTCGATAAAGGTATCGCAGAGCACGGCGTCGAGCCCGGCGTCTTTGAACATTTTGATGTACTGCGCCTGCTTGTTTTCGTCGGAAACATAGTAGACCGCCTGCGGCTCCTTGCCCTTTTCGCTCTCCTCGTCGGTGATCTCCTCGCCGTAAAAACTTTCGATCGGGCGGTATTCCCCCGCGAGGTTCTTGTAGATGATGATGTCCTTCACCCGCTCGTAGAACTTGTCGTCTTTGATACAGCCGAATTTGACGAAGTTCGCGAGATCCTGCCAGCAGTTCTCGTACTTTTCCCGATCGTTTTTGTAGAGCTCGCAGAGTTTATCCGCCACCTTTTTGGTGATATGCGCCGCGATCTTCTGCACCTGCTTATCGTTCTGCAAGAAGGAGCGGGAGACGTTGAGGGGAATATCGGGGCAGTCGAGCACGCCGTTCAGAAGCATGAGGAATTCGGGGATGACTTCCTTGATATTGTCGGCGATGTACACCTGGTTGCAATAGAGTTTTACCTGCCCGCGTTCGAGCTCCACCTGCTTCTTTACCTTGGGGAAGTAGAGAATGCCTTTGAGGTTGAAGGGGTAATCCATGTTGAGATGGATCCAGAAGAGGGGCTCCTGGTAGTCGCGGAAGGTCTCGCGGTAAAAGGTCTTGTACTCCTCTTCCGTGCAATCCTTGGGCTGTTTCAGATAGAGCGGCGAGGGGGTATTGACGGGCTTGTCCTCGTCCGTGCCCTTCGGGTCAAGATAGATCTCATAGGGCATGAAGGAACAATATTTGTTGAGGAGGCGGCGAACTTCGAACTCCTTCGAGAACTCCTTCTCTTCGGGCGCGAGGTGCATGACGATCTTGGTGCCTCTCCCCTCTTTTTCGCATTCCTCGATGGTGTAAGTGCTCTCCCCGTCCGATTCCCAGTGCACG
>CANRNP010000007.1 GCA_947632015.1 uncultured Clostridia bacterium
CAATATTTCAGCGGAAGGAGCTACCTTGCGCCCGTTTCCAAAGAACAGGTCGGCATTTTCAACGTCACGTTCGAGCCTTCCTGCCGCAACAACTGGCATATTCACCACGCGACGAAGGGCGGCGGACAAATTCTCATCTGCGTTGCGGGCAGAGGCTGGTATCAAGAGTGGGGCAAAGAAGCCGTGGAAATGAAACCCGGCGACTGCATCAACATACCCGAAGGCGTCAAGCACTGGCACGGCGCGGCGAAAGACAGCTGGTTCTCCCACCTCGCGATCGAAGTCCCCGGCGAAAACGGCTCGAACGAGTGGCTGGAACCCGTTTCGGAAGAAGACTACGACAAGCTCCCGTGAGGCGGAAATGGCGTTTACAGTCAATATTTATTACACGGGAACAAACGGCAATGCAAAAAAGTTTGCGGAAGAGATGAAGAAAAGCGGGCTCGTAGAACGCATCCGCGCCGAAGAGGGAAATCTCCGCTATGAGTATTTCCTGCCCATGGACGACCCCGAAACGGTGCTCCTCATCGACGCTTGGAAAAGCGAGGAAGCTCTCGACTTTCACCATAAAAGCCCAGAGATGAAAGAAATTGCCGCGCTCCGCGAGAAATATTCCCTCAAAATGCGGGTGCAGAAATTCTGCGAGGTCTGAAAAAATGAACAAACTCATACGAACGTCGTTAATTTTTTTGTTCGTAAGCTGTTTTGCGCTTGCCCTATCGGCTTGCGGCACTTCGCCGCGCGAACAAGACCTTGGCGGACCCGAAAAGGAGACGGAAATGATCGATACGATTTATTTGAAAATAGGAACGCATAAAATTACCGTTAAACTTGAAAAGAATTCTGCAACGAAGGCGCTCGCCGAACTTCTAAGCGAAGGCGATATTTCCTACACCGCGCACGACTACGGCGGTTTTGAAAAGGTGGGCGATTTGGGGCATACCCTTCCCCGCGAAGATAAACAGATGACGACCGAGGCGGGCGACGTGATCCTCTATTCGGGCGATCAAATCGTCCTGTTTTACGGCAGTAATTCGTGGAGTTATACAAAGATCGGCAAAATGCAAGGCACTGCGGACGAAATCAAGGAAATTCTTACGCAGAACAACCCCGTCACGGTAACGATCGGCCTACATTGAATTTTAAGGAGAACATATGAAGAAAGTTTTGGTAATATCGTCAAGTTTCAGGACGAAGGGAAATTCTGCAAGGCTTGCCGAGGAATTTTCGAGGGGGGCAAAAGAAGCGGGAAACGACGTCGAATTTATCTCCCTGCACGATAAAAAGATCGCCTTTTGCCGCGGTTGCCTTACCTGCCAAAAGACGAAACGGTGCGTGATTTCCGACGACGCCGACATAATCCGCGAGAAAATGCTCCATGCGGACGTCCTGGTATTCGCAACGCCCGTCTACTACTACGGGGTGAGCGGACAGCTGAAAACCCTGCTCGACCGCTGTAATCCCCTATATTCTTCGGACTATCGGTTCCGCGAAATTTATCTGCTCTTTGCGGCGGCGGAAGAGAGCGAGGACGCCGAAAAAAGAACGCTTGCAGGGTTCGACGGCTGGGTCGTTTGCTATGAAAAAGCGGCTCTTGCGGGCTATGTGTTCTGCGGCGGCGTGAACGACGTGGGCGACATTGAGGGGAACAAAAAACTCGAAGAAGCCTACAAAATGGGAAAGTTGCTGTAAATTTTTACGAGAAAGGAGCTGACCATGAAGAAAAAGTTTGTTCGGAGCTGGGCGACGACGTTTTCAACAACTGCGGCGCACTTGACGCCGGTTTTCCGCTTCCCCCTCCCAAAGCGAAGTGGAAGCATGGGTAAGCGGCTTAAACGTCTGACGGGTCACTCGCCGATGATTTCGAGGTACTTTTTCCCGTAAACATAGCTCGCCACGCTGAGAAGATTCCCGTCGCGGTCGGACCTTTGAAAAACGTCGAACCAGTCGGGATGGCGCAAATATTTCACGGCGATGTCGTCCCAGATATAGCAGCCCTTTTCGCCCGAACGGAAGGTCATTTCGCGGGCGCGGTTTACGATCCTGTGCATGAGGTCCCCGTCCCCGATCTCCTCTTCACGGAGATTCAGGAGCGGGTGGCGGCAGGTATCCATCGTTATGGCGACGTGCGGATATTTTACGCATTCCGAAAAGGCGGCGCGGTTGAGCGCATGGTTGAATTCGTAGCCGCGGAAGTTGGGCTCCTCGGCGATGTTGCCGCCCATAAACACGAATTTGCGCGGCTTCTTTCCGAGCGCGAACGGCACGAGCGTCATGGGACCGAGGCTCAACAGGTCGAACTCGCCGCCCTCCTTCTGCCAAGCCGAGAAGGGCACCGTTTCGCAGGGCGGCTCGTGCTCTTCGAACAAATCCCCCATGCCGTCGCCGCCGTGGATCTCTTTGAGATACTCCGCGGGCTGACCGATCATCGACGTATCTACGATCTTTACCGGAAGGTGGGGAAAATTCAGGTTCGCAACGAGTTTTTTCGCATTAACGAGCGCAACGTCCGCAGGGACGTTCCCGCCCACGGCGACGAGTTCCGCCTCGTCGTACCCGTCCTTTTGGGCGTGCAGAAGGGCGTCGACCGTTGCCGCCGCGTCGTCTAAGCCGTAATCGCAAAATAAAACCAACTTCATAATAACTCCGTTCAAGAGACGCAAACCGCCCCCGCGAAATTGACGGGAGCGGCTGTTTTTTTACAGAATGTTTTTCGTCCAGCGGGGAAGCAGGGCGACGTCGCGGATGTTCTCCATCCCCGTTACATACATGACGAACCGTTCGAAACCGAGCCCGAATCCGCCGTGCGGCACGCTTCCGAACGTGCGCAGGGCGAGGTATTGCTCGTAGGCGCTCATATCCATCTTCCGCTCCCGCATTGCGGCGACGAGCTTTTCTCTATCCGCCTCTCTCTCGCTTCCGCCGATGATCTCGCCGATGCCGGGCACAAGCAGGTCGGCGGCGGCGACCGTTTTGCCGTCTTGGTTCTGCTTCATGTAGAAGGACTTGATCTCCTTCGGGTAATCGATGACGAACACGGGGCGTTTGAAAACCTGCTCGGTGAGGAATTTTTCGTGTTCGCTTTGCAGATCGCACCCCCATTCCACGGGGAACTGGAAACGGGCGTTCTCCTTTTTGAGGATGCCGACCGCTTCGGTATATTCGCACACCGCAAAATCGGCGTTTGCGACCTGCGTGAGCTTTTCGATGAGCCCCTTTTCCACAAAGGAATCGAAAAACGCCATCTCGTCGGGGCACTCATCCAGCACCGCGCGGATGAGATATTTGAGGAGTTCTTCGGCGAGTTCGATTACGTCGGGAAGCTCGGCAAAGGCGACTTCGGGCTCAACATGCCAGAATTCGGCAAGATGGCGGGTCGTGTTGGAGTTCTCCGCGCGGAAGGACGGTCCGAAGGTGTAGATCTTGCCGAGCGCCGTCGCCGCGATCTCCCCTTCGAGCTGCCCGGAGACGGAAAGCCCCGCTTTTACGCCGAAAAAGTCGTTTTTGTAGTACTCTTCCTCGGTGGCATAGGAGGCATTCCACGGCTGCGTCGTTACGCGGAACATTTCCCCCGCGCCTTCGCAATCGCTCGCCGTAATGAGGGGGGTATTCATATAGTAGAAGCGGCGTTCATGGAAAAAGCGGTGGATCGCCTGCGCGGCGACCGAGCGCACGCGGAATACCGCCGCAAAGGTATTCGTGCGGAGGCGCAGATGAGGGATCGTGCGCAAAAATTCGAGGGTCGTGCGCTTTTTTTGGATGGGATATTCCGCGGGGCACTTGCCGAGGAGTTCCACGGAGAGGGCGTTGAGTTCGTTCCCCTCCCCTTTGAACGCCTTAACGACGTTCCCCTTCACGCGGACGCTCGCGCCGAGTTTGGTGCATTCGGGGTCGACGGTGAGCGCGGTCTTATCGATGACGACCTGCAAGCGCCGAAAGCTCGTTCCGTCGGAAAGTTCCAAAAAGGAGACCTGTGCGGAATCGCGGAAGGTGCGCACCCAGCCGCAGACCGTAACTTCACTCCCCGCGATTTCCCGTTTGTTCAAAACCTCATAAATATCGATATGTTTCATATAAAACCTCGTTGTCGAATTTTTCTATGTACTGCGGCGACCCTTTAATTCCGTCATTCCGCCCCGCGCGCTGTTCTGTTTCTCTAAGCACGGCACGAGCCGCAGACGAAGTAAACATCTCCTTAGTGTTAAGACTGCGGCGACCCTTCAACTTCGCTTCGCTCCGTTCAGGGTGACGGATTGAGAACGCTCGGCGGCTACTTCGTCGCTTTGCTCCTCGTGCCGCCCTTCGGCAACATAGAACGCGCGGGCGGGGCAGAGTGACGTTTTAGAACACTGCGCGTTGGAAAATCGCCATTTTCCATAAGCGCACTCAATTTGCCGCACACTTGCGGCTTCTTGCCCGATGAAACGAATGAGAGGACGAAAGAGTTAAACCGAAAAAGTCCGTTTCCTCGAACGATTATTTACGACGACACCCCTTCCGTCACGCGCTTCGCGCGTGACACCCACCCCTCAAGGGGTGGGCAAGGGGGAAAGGAGCAAAGAATCGTTCGAAATTTTTTCAGTATGCTCTTGCAAAAAATACGGTGTGGACGGAAGGTTTTCCGCAGACAACACACTTTTCGGCGGTGTTTTCCTTCTCCATGACGCGGGCGGTGGCTTGGGCGAATTCCTTCACTTTATCTTCGCATTCGCGGCAACCGCACCAGCCTGCCCGCACGAAGTTTCCTCCGTCCACCCCCTGCAAGAGCTCTTCCGCGGTCCCGGCGTTCACGATGCGCTCATGCATCCGCTTTTCCGCCTTCGCATAGAGATCTTCGCCGATCCGGCGGAGCATTTCCTCTACCACGGTCTCCGCTTCGGAGAGAAGATAGCCGTCCCCTTTTTCCAGCGTATCGCGGCGGAAGAGGGTCATTTTGCCGCTCTCGATGTCGCGCGGACCGAGCTCGATGCGGATCGGCACCCCCTTCATTTCCCATTCGTTGAACTTCCAGCCGGGGGAATTCTCGCTGTCGTCGAGTTTCACGCGGAATCCTTTCGCGGCAAGCCGCTCTTTGAGCGCCCCGCACGCTTCCAAAACCCCCTCTTTTTTGGCGGCGATCGGAACAATGACGACCTGAACGGGCGCGACGGGAGGGGGCAGAATGAGACCGCGCGCGTCGCCGTGGGTCATGATGAGCGCGCCGATAAGGCGGGTGGAGACCCCGTAGCTCATCGTGTATCCGTATTGCAGGGCGCCGTCTTTGCCCGTAAACTGTACGCCGAACGCCTTGGCAAAGTTTTGCCCCATGTAATGGGTCGTGCCCGATTGCAAGCTCTTGCCGTCGTGCATCATCGCTTCCATGCCGTAGGTGGCGACCGCGCCCGCGAACTTCTCTTTTTCCGTCTTGCGCCCCGTCAGAACGGGCATGCACAAGACGTTTTTTGCGAATTCTTCATACAGACGGAGCATATTGAGGGTCTCCCGCTCCGCCTCTTCCCCCGTCGCATAGACGGAGTGCCCTTCCTGCCACAAAAATTCGCTCGTGCGGAGGAAGGGACGGGTCGTCTTTTCCCAGCGCATCACGTTGCACCACTGGTTCATGCGAAGGGGAAGATCCCGCCAACTCTCCACCCATTTGCCCATCATGTGCCCGATGATCGTCTCCGAAGTCGGGCGCACGACGAGGGGCTCTTCGAGCTTCGCCCCGCCCGCATGGGTCACGACGGCGACTTCGGGCGCGAATCCCTCCACGTGCTCCGCTTCCTTCGTCATAAAGCTCATGGGAATGAGGAGCGGAAAATAGGCGTTTTCCACCCCCGCCGCCTTGAAGCGGGCGTCGAGCTCCTTCTGGATATTCTCCCAAATGGCATAGCCGTAAGGGCGGATGACCATCGTGCCCTTTACGGGACCGTAATCGACGAGTTTCGTTTTGACGACAACGTCGGTGTACCACTGCGGAAAATCGGTTTCGATGTCCGCGATCTGAGAAACGAATTGATTGTCCTTCGCCATAAAAATTTCTCCTGATTTCAAGCGACATTATAACATGTTTTTTCCGATTCGTCCAACATTTACAAAGGGTTTTTGAAAAATCGTATTTTTCACGGGACCGTCTTTCCCGCAACGCCCTGCGGATAAAACATTCGCCGCGGCAAAGTGCCGCGGCGCAAAAAAGATGAATTCAAACCGGCAAAACCCGCTCCCGTGAGATCAGCCCAACATGATGCGGACGATGGATTGAAGCTGTTCTTCGGGCACGCGCAACCGTTCAAGCAGGATCGTCCGCGTTTTTTCGGCAAGCGTGCTTCCCGCCGCCCCTTTGATGTCGGCGACATAAGTGTTGCGGATGGTGCCCAGATCGCGCGCGCCCTCGATGTAGGCAAAGTTGGAAAAGAGATAGTCGCGGTAGAGGTCCTCTTCGCTCACTCCGAGCAGAGCGCCCACCAAAAAGGCGATGACGCCCGTGCGGTCTGTTCCGATGCTGCAATGAAAGATGAGCGGATAATTGTTCTCATCGGCGAGCAAGGCGAACACGGCTCTGATCTTGACGCGGTTGAGGTCGATCAGGCTCCCCTCCCAGTTCATTCCCGTATGGTAATAAAAGATATCGTCGCCGAGCATGCTTTTCTCGATATTCCCGTATTCGGAAGGATCGTTCGACCCCCCGCGAAGGTCGATCTCCGCGCGGATATTGAGGCGGTTCCGCAACATGTCGATCCCCGCGTTCGTCACGGTGATCTCCCCCGAATAGTTCTTGTTGAGCCTGCCGCAACGGTACATGAGCCCCTGTTTGACGCGCACGCCGCTCTCCGTTTGCCAGCCGCCCAGATCGCGGACGTTGGCGACGCCGTCTACATACAGATTGCGGGGACCGAGCCCCTCCGTCGTAAACCACGCCTTGCCGCTCTCGACATTCCCCACCGAAATGTTCCAGTAATAGGTCGTTGCGATCTTCAAGTTCGAAACGGAAAAAGAGGTCTCGGACGTGGTGAATTCCCACACGTTTTGCATCTCTTCGCCCTCGCCGACCCGCAGAACATACTCCGCGTCCGCCGCGGCGCCCGCCGCTTCCCAGGAAAAGACGACTTCCTGCGGATGGCTCAGCTCGCGGTGATCCTCCTCGTCCGTCTTATTTACGCCGTCCGCGTACTTCTTGATCTCCTCGTATTTTTCGTTTGTGAGGTACGCCGTCTGCAACTGTGTATGTAAGACGACGTTCTCTCCGAGATCGGGCAGTTTGAACGCGATCTCTCCGTCGGTGCCCTCGTATCCGCCGCTGAGCGCGGGCGCGGAGGGTTCCTCCGGGGTCGGGGGCGACGGGAGCTCCGGTTCCGTCTCTCCGCATGCGGCAAGACAGATCACCGCGACAAACAGCAAAGCGACCGCCTTCAAACTCTTTTGCATCACTTTTCTCCTCCTTATATCTATCTCTATCTTAACGCGAACGGGCGGTCTTGTCAATAGAAATTAAAAAAATTTTCATATTGAGGAGAAAAAAAGAGGATCTTCGGAAGAGATCCCCCCTTTACATGAAAAAAATTTTCAATCGGTTGCCGAAAATTCGGCGTAGAGCAATTTCCCGCCGAGAAGGTATTGCAAGATGACCGCGCCGTGCTCGTAGCGGAACGCAATGCTCCGCTCCTTCCCTTCCGCGGGGAAGGAAAAGGAGATCGTTTCGCCGTCCAGGCGGTAGCCGCCCGAAAATTCGCCTGTTTTGCCCCCGCTCTCGGCGTAAGAGAGGGTGAACGAGCCGTCGCCCGAAAGGGTGAGTTTTACGTCGTCGAAGCGACCGAGCAGATCGTCACTTCCGAAAAGCAGTTTTTTGCAACGGTACTCCGCCGCATAGGGGCGGGAGATGTCTTTTAAGGAGCTCATTTCGCCGACGTCGCACCCCGTGAGCAGCGCGCAGGCAAGGAGCAAGGCTCCGCACAGTTTTCTCATGCACGCAGTATGCGCAACCGAAAGAAAATCAACCGAAAAAAACACGGCGCGCCGTGTTTTTTTCAAAGTTTTCCCTCTTCTTTTAAGATCGTTTCGAGAATATCCGCCGCGTCGCGGATGAGTTCGGGGCAAGGGCGTTTGCGGTAGTATTCGGGCGTACGCTCCTCCGCCTTGGCGGAAGTGTCCGCCGCGATCCCCGCGCCCGCGAGAAGCTCGCCGCAGACGACGCTGCCGTTCTTTTCGGCAAATGCCCGCGCGAACTTTTGCACCAGCCCGTAAAGTTCGCTCTTGGAGCGTTCGGGGAAGAAGAGCCCGATCGCCATGACCGCGCCCGAAACGGCGCCGCAGGTAAGACGGAGCCTGCCCATTCCGCCGCCGAACGGACGGGCGGCGTTGCGCAGAAACGTTTCGTCGGCGCAAAGCGCGTCGGAAAAGGCGAGCAAAACCGCCTGCGTGCAGTTTTCTCCGCGGAAGAAATTCTCCCGCGCGCGCTCGCCCCTCGTCATATCTCGTACCATTCCCCTTCCACGGGTTGGATCGCCCGCGCCCCCGGAAGATATTTTTCGACGGTCGGCGCGAACTTTTTCGTGCGGACGGCGCGCGTGAACGGGGGAAAAGCGTCGTCGAAATGATCGATCATCACCGCTTTGGGCGAAAACTCTCTGAGGAAGCGGACGATGTATTTGTGCATCCGCGCCCGACCCTGATAGGGAAGCACGAGCAGGTCCGCCCCTTCGGGATACTCCGCGTTTTCGTCCATTCCGGCAGAGCCGAGCACCATGATCTTCTTCCCTTCGGCGGAAAATTCGAGCGCGTAAATATCGCTCTCTTCGAGTTTGAAGCGTTTGACCGTTTTTGCGAGCTCTATTCCCCTGCGGAAATGACGGAGATAGGTGCAGGGGGACAGCGCGACGGAGAGCACCGTCGGCGCGTCGAACTTGCAGTGACGGCTTTGAAAGGTGTGCACGGTGATCTCCCCCACCGTGAGCTTTTCGTTTGCGGCGAGCGGGATCATTCTGCCGTCGGGGATCCCGTTTTCCTGCGCGATGCGGATCCCGTTCTCCGACACGAACACCGTTTTCAAGCCGTGTTCGAGCAGGTGCGAAATGTCGCGGAAATGGTCGAAATGGGGGTGCGTGATGAACGCCGCGTCTGCGGCGGCGAGTTCTTCGACGGGGACGGGGGGCAACTTACGGTTATATTCTTTCAAGTACGGGTCGACGAGAATGCGCGTTTTTCCCGCTTCGATGAGCAGGGTAGCAGCACCGTACCATTTGATCCTCATGGGGCACTCTCCAAAGGTAGCTTTGAGGGTATTATAGCATTTCGTTGCGGAATTGGCAATCCCGTTCGCGAAAAAATTTTCAAAAAAATCGCAAAACGAAGGGTTTTGGCAAGCGGTTAGAAATGGCAAGGGCTTCCCGCGCCGAAACGGCGCGGGAAGCCCCGTCTTTTTTCGCACGAAGCGGAAGATGCTCTTTTACGGAAAGAGGGTCATGCTTGCTTTTTCCACTGTCCGCCCTGGTAGAGATAATTCCCCGCCGTAAGTCCGCCGCAGTTAAGGGTAGAAGTGAAGAATGTTCCCGCTTTTCCGGAAAGATAACCCATGTAGTTTCCTCCGCATTCTGCATAGGTGGAATAATCTTCTTTGATCTGATTGCTCGTAAGCGCTCCCTCTTCAATTTGAAGGTTTGCCCCTTCGGCGCCGTTGAAATTCGCGCCGACTTTCCCGCCCGCAGCGACGACAAATGTCCCCTTTATGGTGACGGTTGCGGGCGTTGCCGCCGTATAACCTAAATTCGGCTTTGTGCGATAGTTCTCCGCCACATGACTGACAGGATATGCCAGACCGTTATTCCCGTCCTTCCATTGTGTAAGAGATTTGTCCATGGAATAATTCCCGCTCCCGTAGGCATACAGTCCGCCGCCGTTTTCGACCGTCAAGGTCGTGTTTTTTTGCGTCGTAAAACTTGCGCCCGGAAGCAACTTCAATGCGATATCCTTGGGAATGTTGACGCTACCGGACAAGAGGTCGAATGCGAAATGTCCGGGAATGGGAACTTGCAAGCCGGAAGTAGTTGCACTTCCCATTGTTACCTCGATAGACATGGCGCCGAATATTACCGTCCCTTCGATGTCGAAATGAACTTTACCGTCATTTTCGGTAACATACTTCGTAACTTGCCCCGCGGAAAGTAACATAAGCGCATTCGATGTTCCCACGAAAGTGATCACGCCGTTTTGCGCGCTACCATTTGCCGTCAAAGCAACGCGGAGGGAATAGGTGGCGCCTGCTTGCACATGCAGTTTTGCAATAAAGCTGCTCGCCGTATATTGATTGAGCGGGAATACGATATTACGAACACATGTCGAAATCGCACCGCCCTTCCAGCCGGGGACACAGAAAGGTTCCCATACCGTGGAGCCGCTCTCCGCGAACACTTCCCCGTCGCCGTAGGTAAAGCCCATGCTCTCGAAGGTAGCTCCGCTCTTTACGGAAACCTTTGCATCTTTTGCAAGGGAGAGGCTTCCGTATTGATTGCCTCTGACATTGCTCGATTCATTCGAATTCGATACGCGGTACGCATTGACGATCAGTTTGCCGTTTACGACAAGTTCGCCCGCGGGAAGGGTGAGGGTAACATAACCCGTAGGCGAAACTGCCGCAAAACCCGTGCTTGCATTCTTTTGTTCGGTTACGCCCGTATCATCCGCGCCGTAGGGCACAAGCAGGGTTGCGCCTGCTTTTATCGTATAATAAGCAGGGTCGGGATAGACGACCTTCGCAATCTCCGCCCCCGCAAAGGAGGTATTGTACTTCACCGTTGCCGTTTTTCCGCTATCGAGCAGTTTGAGCGCGTCCTCCGCGGTATAGAGCTTGCCGTCGACGTCTACGCTCTTCCATTTGAAGTAAACGCTCCCGCTGAGCGGCGCCGCGCCGCCCGCCTCTGTTTTGATCTCGAAATAATCGTTCTCTACGACGGTCAGCTCCCAGGTTACGGCATACGTTCCGCCGACGGCGAAAGTGATGTTCCCGTTCGCCGTAAAGGTATAATAACTCTTCGCCTCATCCGTCGGAGCGGCGCCCTTTTCGTCGGCGATCTGCATGGTGCAGGTGGAAATTCCGTCTGCCGAAGCGTTGCTTTGATAGTCCGCCTCGCCGCCCGTAACGGTGAGCGTGAACACGCTTTTGCGGGTGGAGAAAGTGACTTCCGTTTCAACGTCGTTGATGTTAGCGCGGTCGGTATTGTAAAAGAGCGGATATGTCTGTTCGCCGAGTTTCAGCGCTTGGGTCTCGTCCGCCCAGAAGAAGTTTTCGGGCAGGGGCACGTCTTTCAGCGTTTTGCCGAATGCGTTCACCTGATCTTCGACCTTCGCTTCTGCCCCTTCGGGAAGGGAGATCGTCATTTTCTGTACGGTGATGCGGAACGTCTCGGTATCGCCCGTGTAGTTTTCGCCTTCTTCGAGCCGTACGGTAACGTTGAGCGCATTCCCTTCGGCGACCGTCGTAAAGCGGTTATTCGAATAGACGATCGTCTCGTCCTCAGGATTGTTCGAAGTGGCTCCGCTCTCGATCTTCTGTTCGGCGCCCGTATAGGTGTATTCCTTTTGAACGCCGCTCACATCGAGCTTGCCCGCGGCTTTGTTCACGGTGAATTCCGCCGTTTCGCCCGCCGCAAAGGAATAGTTCGCGGCACGCAGTCGGGAAAGATCCGCCTTTACGGTATATTTGCCCGCGGTGAAATGCTCGCCCGTGAAAGGCGCGCCGTTGCGCGTGTAAGAAAGGGCGTTCCCCGTGCGGGTGATCGCCGTCTCGTCCTCGCCGTCGATAAATCCTTCGAAGGTGAGCACGAGCGCGGGCGTCTGTCCGTAGGTGAACGAATCGCCGACGGAAATGACGGGGACGAGCTCCTTTTTCGCGACCGAGAACGAACAGGTCAATTCGCCCGCGATGAGGTAGTTTTCCGTCTCGCCGAACACGGCGGTCAGGCGGTAATTCCCCGCAGGAAGAGGCTCGCCCTGCCCGCCGTCGTAGCGGAATTCGGGCGTAAGCGGGATGGTCTCCGCCGTTTCTTCATAGACGAAACCCTCGTATCCGCACCGGATTTCGGGCGTTTCCCCATAGACGTATGCCGTCTTATCGGTGGAGAGCGTCACCGTGAGGGATGCCTTCCGCACGCGGAAGGAAACGGACGGGATCTGCGGGAAGGAATAATTTTCCGCAGAGAGTTTCTCTGCCGCCACGCGCACGGTGTATTCGCCCGCGGTGAAATGTTCGCCCGTGAAAGGTTCTTCGCCCTTCTGATAGACGAATACGCCCTCGCCGAGCGAGACTACCTCGCCGGATTCGCCCGGCGCGAATCCCGTGAAGGTAAGCGCAGGCGCGGGCGTCTGCCCGTAAACGATCTCCTTTACCCGCAGCGACGCCGAGAGCGGCTTTTTCGTTACCTCGAAGGAGACGGGCGCGATTTCCGGAACGGCATAATTTTTCAGTTCGCCGACGACCGCCGACACGGTGTACTGCCCGGCGGGAAGATACCCCTCGCCGCGGACGTAATCGGCGCCGTCTTTGCTGTATTTGAATGCGATCCCAAGATCGTCCGAACGATCTCCGCGCGCCAGATTTTCACAGCTGAGCCACGGGGAGACTTCGTTGCCGTAGACGTAAGACTCCTTAGCGCCCAACGTCACGTTCACCGCCCGCTTGGCAACGGTGAAGTTCCCTTCCGCCGTCGCTTCCGCATGCAAAGAACCGTATGTAGCCGTCACTTTCAGACGGAGGGAATAGCTGCCCGCGTCTTTTAAGAGCGCGTAGTTCTCCTGCCCGTAGACGCCCTGCGCGCCGTCCGACCATTCGTAAACGTAATCGGGTCCGATCGGGAGCCCTTCGACGCGCACGCGGTTGGTATTGCCGTAAACCATTCCTTCGGCGGCGGTGAGCGTGGGCGTGCCGAGACCGATCGAGCAGGCGGCGTAGAGGTCAACATCCTTTGCGGGCATCTTCATCTCCCCGTCCGCGGGCGTCTGCAACGCTTCGTCCGTAAACCAGCCTCCGAAGGTGAGGAAGGAGGGAAGAGAGGGCGCGCCGAGTTGCAACGTTTCGCCGTAACGCACAGTTTCGGTGAGAACGTTTCGGGGAAGGTGCTTCTTCACGGAATAGACGTTCGCGGCATAGTAGCCGTAAACGGTGGTATCTGCAACGATGGGCTCATTGAGATCGCGGCTCCAATGATCGAAGGTATAACCCTCGAAAACGGGAAGCCCGTCGGGAGCCGTCGCGAGCTCTCCCTTCTTTACCTGCTGTTCCTCGGTGAACACCGTCTCGCCGTCATGGTCCAGAACGAACTTCACCGTGCAGAGCTCCCCGCTCTGCGCCTTACGGACCGCCCGGAATACGGCATAGAAGGTGACATCCCCCGTTACCGTGTACGTTCCGACCGTTTCGCCGTCTTTTTCCGTGCTCCATCCGCGAAAGACGTAATCATACTCCTCGTCGGAAGGTTTCTGGGGCGGGGTCACGACGAGGGAGAAAACGAGCTCCTTGCCCTCCTCCGCTTCCACCGTTTTGACGACGGCGTCCCCGTTGACGAACGTTGCCGTATATTTGTCCGTTCCGCCGCATCCGGCGAACGCGAACACGATACAAAGCAACAACGAGATCCATAAAACTTTTTTCATAAACTTCTCCTATTCGGATTTTTCTCCTGTATTTCTTCGCCCCGCGGCAAAACCGCCGAGGGGGCAGTTCACCCTTTGCGCCAAAAATGCGCGGCGTACCGATCGCTCAGCTCGTCCGCCGCGTCCTCCGGATCGGCGAGCCTTGCGGGAATCGCGGGATCGGCGTTTTGCATATCCGTCGTGAGCGAACGTTGCCAGCTGTTCGTATCGCGGAAGTATGCCGTTCCGAGCGCGATGCAACCGCCGAAGGCGAACTGCCCGATCGTCTGTACCGAGGCGGGGATGAGAATGCTTCTCAGCTTTTCGCATTTGAAGAAGCTATAATCGCCGAAGGAGACGAGCCTGCTCTCTTCGGGGATCGTAACCGTTTGGAGCGAAGTGCAATCGGAAAACGCCTCTTTGCCGATGGAGCGCAACGACTCCGGCAGGGAGATCTCTTCTATCGCGAGCCCGCGGAATGTCCGCTCCTCGATGCGCATTACCCCTTCCGGCACCGTAATTTTTCCCGTGATCGCGGCGGGGACGAACAAGATCCCCGTCTTTGTGCCGTTGTAGAGGATCCCGTCGGCGGTGAAATATTCCTTGTTTTCCGCCGCGACCTCGACCGCTTTGAGGGAAGAGCAGCCGTCGAACGCCGACGTGTCGATCTCCGTCACCGTTGCGGGAAGGATGACGCGCTCCAACCCTTTGCAACCGTACAAAAGATATTTTTTGATGGAAGTCCCGCCCGTAAATTCGATGGTCTTTAAGGAATCGGGGACTTTGTTCTTATTATCGTAGTAGGAGACGGTGCCGAAGAGATAGCCGATGAAACTGTTTCCGTTCCACGAGCTTATCGTAGGATCGTACAGCGGCTCGGTGACGTCGTCCTGCCACATGCGGGGCAGAACGAGACGGTTGAGGGAAGTGCACCCTTCGAGCGCGCTCTTGCCGATGGAGACGACGTTCGCGGGGACGACGAGCTGTTCCAGCCCCGTGCATCCGCGGAGCGCGAGCTCGTCGATCTTGGTGACCTGTCCGTGCAAAACGACTTCCGTGATCCCCGTATGCCCCGAATAAACGCCGTTCGGAAGCTCGGTGAATGCGGAAGGAAGGGTGACTTTGCCCGTCAACGCCGCCGGAACATGGATGAATTTCGTAACGCTCTTATCGAAGAGGATCCCCTCTTGGGAGGAGTACATGGGATTTGCGGGTTCGACCGTGATCGAGGCGAGCGAAGAACAGCCTTCGAACGCGCCCCCGCCGATACTCGTGACTTTTGCGGGGATGAGGAGCGAGGTCAGGCGGCGGCAGCCCGAAAATGCCTTTCCGCCGATCTCCGTAAGATTTGCGGGAAGAACGACCGATTCGATCGTCTGCTGATCGCGGAAGGCGCCCTCCCCGATCGCCGTAACGGGATAGCCGAGATAATTTTCGGGAATGACCACCTGCGCGGGGATCGTGCCCGCAATGCCCGTAACGGTATAGGTATTCCCGTCCTCGAACTTATATTGCAGTGACTGCGTGCCCACCGTGCTGTATTTGCAGACGGTGCACAGATCTCCGCTCATCGAATGCGGGGCGTATTCGAGGCGCTGTTTGCAGACGAGACATTCCCGCCAGTGATACTCGGCGTCCGCCGTATAATTCCGGAAGGTGTGGGCGGTCATGGGGATCGTCTCCTCCATCGTATATCCGCACGTCTTGCAGACGAGGACCTTCTTTCCTTCGTGCAGGCAGTTTGCCTCGGTCACAGTCGTCCAGCTGTCCGGAAATTCATGGATGTGTCCGCCGCAGGCGGAAGCGCCGAGGCAAAGGCTCGCCCCAAGAAGCGCCGCAACAATCCCTGCAAGTATTTTTTTCATCTTTTCCCCTCCGTGGAAAGGTATCGTAACTGCCGCTTGCAACACGCCGCGCAACAGCAATACAAAAAACAGTATAGCACGCTTTGAAAAATAATTCAACTATTTCACTCAACTTTCATCGAAACGGCAAGCAGGGAAAAAAAGCCTCCTCTCCGCGGACATTTTCGCGGAAAGAAGGCTTTTTTTCATCGAAATTACTTCCCTTTTACCCTACCGACGTCGAGGTTGTCCCGTTTCCTGTCGGCAAGAGCCTTGACCGGGTGCTCTTTGCTCTGGATCCGGTAGTCCTGCCCCCGTTCGCCGATGAGCTTTTCCACGCACAGGTGGGTGCCGTGGCTTTCGGGCTTGCCGCCGTGGATGCGGGCATTGTAAGCGAAAAAGCGGAAAGAATCGGGCACTTTTTCGAGCTCTTCCCAGCCTTCCTCCACCCCCGTGAGGCGCACGCTCTTCAACACCTCGCGTACATATTCCTTCTGCGGGCGGAATTTCAAAAGTTCGGGAAATTCTCCCCCTTCGGGCAATACCTGCTGCCAGACCTTCCCCTCATACGTTTTGAGCAGATCCGCCGCCTCGTGAAGGTGGGCGACTTCCTCCTCGAAATGCATCTCCCAGATCCCCTTGATGCGCTCGTCTTTTTCGTCCTCGTAACAGGAGTAATAGAGATAGCATTCGGTATATTCGTTCATGAGCAGATTTTCAAACGGGCTCATGCAGGGATCTTTGAGGGCGCCGTAACCCGTGACGTGCTGTTCCTCGATCATGGCGATCTCGTTATAAAGTTTCCTGCCGAGGTTGGTCGCATACAGATCGCCGACGTTCATATAAAAATTCATCGTCTGCTGCTCTGCCGCCGTGATGATGTTGATGTTGAGTTTGGTTTTGAGGTCGTTGAGATAGCAGTTGATATAAAAATCCACGTCGTCGTAAGGGTGGCGGTATTCCGAAACAGTGGGGCGCCCCGGCATGATTTCGGTATATTCGCCCACGAGCTTAAAAGGATCGCCCCCCTTTTCGAGCTCCATGAGGTCGGAATAGCGGTAGAGGTGGTCGAAGTCCTCCAACAGCGCAAAGTCGAGCTGTTTTTTTACATAGCTGTTCTTTTCGGTAAGGGCGAGCGCGGCGGTGAGGTCGACCGCGAGCTGTTCGTAGCCGATGGTGTGCTCCAAGATGGTTTCGTCGGCGGGCTTTAAGCTCGCGATCCTCTTTTGTTGGATCTGCTCTCCCCTGCGCAGATAGGCAAGACGGCGCCTTACGTCGTTGTTGGGACACATGCGGTGAAAGGCATGCCCGAAGCGCACGCTCTCGAACTCGGTGCCGTTCATCAGGATGACGCGCAACCGGGTATAGGGATCGACGGTGCGCTTATCGTATGGCTTGACGAGCACTTTATTCCAACCTGTAAAAATCTTGTCCGCCTTTTGCGGCTTTACTTCAAACGGATTCATAGACCCTCCTTTTCCGCTGTTATAGACGATTGTAAAAAGAAGTATGCAAGCCCTTGCAATTTCGCGATAAATTTGTTATAATAAAAAAAACGAGGTGGATCATGATCGGTTGTGTGATTGCGATGGACAGCGAAGCGGAAATTCTGCTTTGCCAAACGGAGATCGAAAATCTTCGGACGATCTTCGGAAAAACGGTACATTTCGGGAAGGCGTTCGGGCACGAGATCGTTCTCGTGACCTGCGGCGTGGGCAAGGTGAACGCCGCGGCGGGCGCTTGCGCCGCCCTCCAGGCGGGTGCGGACGTCATTCTCAATTTCGGCGTGGCGGGAGGGCTCTCCTGCCGTACCGACCTCTCGGAAGTCTATCTCATCGACAAAGCGGTGCAATACGATTTCGACTGCACCCAGCTCAACGGCACCAAGATCGGCACCCTCGACGGGGAGACGGAGAACTTTTTGCCCCTCTTTTGCCCCGCGGGGCTCGATTTCCCCCGCCGCGCCCTCGGCACGGGAGACCGTTTCAACGATTCCCCCGCCGACCACAAACTGCTCCTCTCGCTCGGATGCGACATCCGCGAAATGGAGGCGGGCGCGATCGCCGAAGTGTGCAAATACGCATCTGTCCCGCTGTGCTCCGTGAAGGCGATCTCCGACGTTTACGGTTCGGGCTCGACCACGGAGATGTTCAAAAAGAACTACCGCTTTGCCCTTCTCAACTTGAAGGCGCACCTCAAAGAAATTTTAGACAGCTTGGAATAAGTAACGCAAAGGAAACCCCCGATATGGAAAAGATCCCGTCCTTCCAAAAAGATCACGACAGCTTGCAGCCGGGGCTGCACATGTCCCCGCCCCAAAACGGGGTGACGACGTTCGATCTGCGCTTCAAAAAGCCGAACGCGGGCGACTATATTTCCCCCGACGCCCTTCATTCCGTCGAACACATGATGGCGACGGTGCTCCGCAACAGCCGCGAGAAGGAAAACATCGTCTACTTCGGACCGATGGGGTGCAGAACGGGGTTCTATCTTCTCACCGTGCATTTGGATTACGGAGAAACGCTCGCTCTTTTGAAGGAATGTATTCCGAAAGCGCTCGCGCTCGAAGAAGTTCCGGGCGCAAAGCGGGAAGAGTGCGGGAATTATCTCGCGCACGACCTTCCCGCCGCGAAAAGAGAGCTCAGAGCCTATCTCACGATTTTGGAGCGCTTATGATCGACCTCGGCGACTGGAATGAAGTTTTACAGCCTCTCTTTAAGGACGAGCGCTACTTGAAGATACGGGAATTCCTCAAATACGAATACTCCCACTATATCGTCTACCCCGATATGTACGACCTGTATAATTGCTTCCGCTACACCCCTTTTTTCGGCGTGAAGGCGGTGCTCCTCGGACAAGACCCCTACCACGAACCGGGGCAGGCGCACGGGCTGTGCTTTTCGGTGAAAGACGGGGTGAAAAAGCCGCCGTCCCTTGAAAATATACTCAAAGAACTGAAAGACGATCTGGGGTACGACCCGCCCCGTTCGGGCAACCTCACCAAGTGGGCGAAAGAGGGAGTATTGCTCCTCAACACTTCCCTCTCCGTGCGCGAGCATCAGGCGAATTCCCACGCGAACTGCGGTTGGAGCTGGTTTACCGACAGCGTGATAAAACTTTTGAGCGACCAAAAGGAGCATCTCGTCTTTTTGCTCTGGGGCGGAAACGCGCGGAAAAAGGCGAGCCTCATCGACAAGGAAAAGCATCTCGTTTTGGAGTGCGCCCACCCCTCTCCCCTCTCGGCATACAACGGATTTTTCGGGTGCAGGCACTTTTCCAAGACCAACGAATATCTCGCCGCTCACGGGATCCGACCCGTCGAATGGGACCTCAGCGACCGATAAGGAGGACCGCGATGAAAAAACATGTACTTGCGGCGGGAATGGCGCTCTTTGCCGCGCTCGCCTGCTCTTGCGCCTGTAAGGCGCCCGAAGAGCCCGAAAAAGAGCCGCCCGCCGAAGAAAAGGCGGCGCCGCTTTACACCGTCTCGGAAGAGCATCTTTCGGAGGACGCAAACGGCGCCCGCTTTTCCGCCGCCGCCGTAACGCCGCGCGAGAACAGCCCCTTGAAGGGCAAACTCATCTACTGGCTCGGCTCCTCCGTTACCTACGGCGCCTCCTCGCAGGGCGAGAGCATGGCGGAATTCCTCTCCGCGCTCACGGGATGCGAATGCGTGAAGGAGGCGGTTTCGGGCACCACGATCTTCGACGACGGGCTCACCGCCGATACGGGAGAAAAGTCTTACACCCGCCGCCTGATCAACGGCACGGCGCTGGGCAAGGATCGCCGCCCCGACATATTCATCTGCCAGATCTCGACGAACGACTGCACGAATTCCCGCCTTGCAAAGCGGGGAGAAATGCTCGGCGGCGTGCCCGAATACCTCGAAGATTGCGACCGCGCGACCACCCTCGGCGGCGTGGAATATATCATAAAATATGCGCTCGATACGTGGGGATGCCCCGTCTACTTTTATTCGGGCGCCTATTTCGGCGACGAAGGAAGCCGCGCGAATTCGAACCCCAAGGGCTCGGAATACGCAAAACTCGTTTCCCAGGTGAAAGAGATCGCGCAGAAGTGGTACGACGACGGCTATGAAGTGGGCGTCATCGACATGTACAACGACCGCGATTTCAACGACGCGGTCACCGACGGGTATTACCGTTGGTGCACGAGCGACCCCATCCATCCCAAAAAGGCGGGGTATCTCAACTGGTGGACGCCCTATATCGAAGCGTTTTTGCTAAGCCGCCCGCTCTGAGCCCCCCCCCGCGGCGCGGACGCGGATAAAAAAACAGACAGAAAACAGGTGCGCCCGCCGAGCTTTTCGCTCGGCGGGCGCACTTAACTTATGGATTTCTTATTCCTTTGAAAAGACGAGTTTGCCCCCTTCCTCGTCGATGACGGCGGCTTCGCCTTCCGCGATGTTCCCAAGCAAGATCTCCTCGGCAAGGCGGTCCTCGATCAGATGGCGGATCGTCCGCTTTAACGGGCGGGCGCCGTATTCTTCGCTGTAACCCTCTTTCACGAGCAGCGCCCGCGCGCGGGGGGTGACGCGGAGGGAGATCCCCCTGTCCTTCAACCGCGCTCCGACCGACTGCAAGATCTTATCGCAGATCTTCGCCGCGTCCTCTTCGGAGAGTTTATGGAAGATGATCGTCTCGTCGAGACGGTTCAAAAATTCGGGGCGGAATTTCTGTTTGAGCGCCTCCTGGATCTGCTCTTTCATGTCCTCGTATTCGCTCTCTTCCTCCGCGTTGCGGAAGCCGAGGGTGCCGACTTCCTTCACCCGTTGCGCGCCGACGTTGCTCGTAAGGATGAGCACGGTGTTCTTGAAGGAGACGACCCGCCCCTTGCTGTCCGTGAGCCTTCCGTCGTCGAGGATCTGGAGAAGAACGTCGAACACTTCGGGATGCGCCTTCTCGATCTCGTCGAACAATACGACGGAATAGGGCTGTTTGCGGATGCGCTCGGTGAGCGTGCCCCTGTTGTCGTCGTAGCCGATATATCCCGGAGGCGCGCCGATGAGTTTGGACGTGGAGTGCTTTTCCATGAACTCGGACATATCGAGACGGATCATGAGCCGCTCGTCGCCGAACAGGCTCTCGGCGAGCGCCTTGCAAAGATCGGTCTTTCCCACCCCCGTGGGACCGACGAAGATGAAGGAGCCGATGGGACGGTTGGGGTCTTTGAGCCCTGCGCGCGCCCTTCGGATCGCCTTCGCGACGGCGGCGACCGCCTCGTCCTGCCCGACGATGCGCTCGTGCAGTTCCTCTTCGAGGTGCAGCAGCCGATCGCTCTCCGCTTCGGTGAGCCGCACAACGGGCACTCCCGACCACGAGGAGACGACCTGCGCGATCTCCTCCGCGCCGATGGAGAGCTGGGTCGCGTTGCGGCGGGAATTCCATTCCTCTTTGATCGCCGCGATCCGCCCGTTCAGTTCCTCGATCTGTTTGGAAGCCTCCGCCGCGCGGGCGTAATCCTTCCAGCCCGCCGCCTTGTCCCGTTCCGCCGTAACGCGGGCAAGACGGTCTTCGAGGTCGTGAAGTTCGCCCGGTCCGCTGTATGCGAGAAGTTTTTGGTGGGACGCCGCCTCGTCGATGAGGTCGATCGCCTTATCGGGCAGAAAACGGTCGGTGATATAGCGGTCAGAAAGGCGCGCCGCCGCCTCGATCGCCTCGTCCGTGATGACGATGCCGTGATGCGCCTCGTATTTATCCTTCAATCCCCGCAGAATGGTGATCGTATCTTCCACGCTCGGCTGGTCGACGATGACGGGGGTGAACCTGCGTTCGAGCGCCGAATCTTTTTCGATGAATTTGCGGTATTCCTCGATCGTCGTCGCGCCGATGGTCTGCAATTCCCCGCGCGCCAGCATGGGTTTTAAGATGTTCGAAGCGTCCAGCGGACTTTCCGCGGAAGCGCCCGCGCCCACGATCATGTGGATCTCGTCGATGAACAGAATGACTTCCTTGTTCGCCGAGATCGCGTCGATGACCTTCTTGATGCGCTCTTCGAATTCGCCGCGGTATTTCGTGCCGGCAATCATGCTCGTGAGATTCAGCGAAAAAACGGTCTTTCCGCGCAGAAGCTCCGGCACTTCGCCCGCGACGATCGCCCGCGCGAGCCCCTCGACGACGGCGCTCTTGCCGACGCCCGGTTCGCCGATGAGCACGGGGTTGTTTTTCGTCCTGCGAGAGAGGATCTGGATCACCTTCTCGATCTCGTTGCGGCGCCCGATCACGGGGTCGAGTTTCCCCTCGCGCGCCTTTTTCGTGAGATCGTCGCCGTACTGCATGATCTCCTCGGAGAGCACTTCGGAGGGCTTCCCCTTGCGGTGGTAGGCGGTGCCGTATTCGATCACCGAGCCCGGAGGGAAGCGCTCTTCGCGGGGATCGCCGAAGGGTTTTTCCTCCCCGCTCCCTCCTTCGCGCGGGTAGCAAAGCGCCTCGGTTTTCCGCCTGAGCGCCGCGATGTCCGTTCCCATCATCTTCAAGATCTTTACGGCGAGGCAGTCCTCGATCCTGAGAATGGCGAGAAGCATGTGCTCCGTCCCCGTGAGGATCTTGTATCTTCTGTCCGAAACGCTCAGTTCGACCGCGAGCTCGAAGAGCCGCTTGGTGCGGGGGGTATAGCCCTGTATCACCGCGTTGCGGTCGATACTGCGCTTGAAGATGGAGACGTATTTCATTTTATCCACGCCCGCTTCCTGCAAGAGTTTGCCCGCCGCGCTGTCCTCCACCGCGATGAGACCGAGCAAAATATGCTCGCTGCCGATATATCCCGTCTGGCAGGTCTCCTTCAATTCGTTCGCAAGTTCGAGTGCCTCGATCAGATGATCGGAAAAATTCGATGTATCCATATTTTCTTAACTCAATCTCTCCTTAAAAACAGATTGTCGCGCTTTTCTTCGTCGATCATGCAAAACCCTCTGAGCATCCTTCCCGCATAGCGCGCGCGGAAGAGCTCCTGCTCCTCTTCGCCGAGCGGCGAACCGTAAAGAGCGCTCAGATTCGCGGGACGGGTGGCGATCAGGAGCATGTCGAGATCGGAGAGCTCGCCGTCCATGAACCCAAGAGCGACCCCTAACTTTACGTCGGACAGGCGCTCCAAGAATTCGTGCGCGTCCACCTTTACGCTGTTGGTCAGGATCCCGTAAGAGCGCATGATGCGGTCTTTGAGCGACATGCCGCCCTCTTCCAGCAACATATCCCGCTCGACGAGTTCGTCCTCCACGAGCTCGTTTACCTTCGTCTCCACGACGGAGAGGATGTTCTCCTCCGTCTCTCCGAGGGTGACTTCGTTGCTGACCTGAAAGAGATCGCCCTCCGCGCCGCTCCCCTCGCCGAACGCGCCGCGCACGGTAAGTCCGAATTCTTTGAGCGCCGAAGCGATCTCGCCCATCCTGCCCCGCCGCGAGAGGGCGGGCAAAAAGAGCATTACGGACGCGCGCAGTCCCGTGCCGAGGTTGGTGGGACAGGCGGTGAGATAGCCGAGTTCGCTGTCGTGCGCGAAGGGAATGGTATCGGCGATGAGCTCGTCGATGCCGGAGAGCCGTTCGTACCCCCGTTTGAGTTCGAATCCCCGCACGAAGTATTGCTCGCGGATATGGTCCTCCTCGTTGAGCATGATCGAAACGTTTTCCTTCAACGTCTCGTTCAACTCCTTTTCGAACGAACGGGAGGCGCCCTCCCGCTTGGAGAGCAGTACCGCGGAGATCGCGCGGTTGCGGATGAGATCGCGGCTGATGAGGTAGCGTTCGAGGAGCAGTTCCGCCTGCCCGTCGGGCATAGCGTCCATAAACCGCAGTTCGAAGGCGTCTACCTGCCGCAATTCCGCCGAGACGATGTTTACGATCTCTCTCGCGGAGCGCTTGTCGAGGCGGGCGGGGAAGGGATAACCCTCGAAATTCCGCGCCAGACGGATACGGGTGGAGACGGCAACGTTTTCATAGCGCAAAAGGGAATCGTTCATTCGTCCTCCCCGCGGCGGGTGCGGCGGCTCTCCTGCAACCGACGGTTGAGCTGCTCCGCCCTTTCAAAATCGCCCTCGCGCATGGCGCGCTCGATGTTTTCCTTTAAGAGTTGCTGTTCGAGAAGGAGAGAATAATTCTCCTCGCTCGCAACGGTAAGTTTGCCCTTGTGGCGGGTCTTTCCCTGCACGCGCGCCACCGTGGCGAGGATCTCCTCCCGAAAGACGTTGTAACACTCCGCGCAGCCCAAAAGCCCCGTGCGGCGGAAATCTTCGATCGTTATCCCGCAACGGGGACACTTTTTCACGGACATTCCCTCACTTCCTCAAAGCGAAATTCTTGGTCGGCGGCGGGATATTTTTCCCTGTCCACGGGGGAGAGGAACATTTCGAGCGGGCGTACATAGAGCTGCCGCTCCCCGTAGAGGGCGCGGTAAACGACGAGCTGTTCGCGCGTTTCGGAGTGGGTGGCGATCCCCTCCACATAGTAATAGTTGCCCTTGAAATGGCGGTAAACGCCGTGTATTTGCAATGTTCTCATAACGTCCTTCCTTCCCCGCCGCATTTTTCGGGAAAGATCATGCGCAAAAATTCATATGCCCCGCCGTCCGGCAGGATAAAGTCGGTGAACCCGACGTCCGCGACCATGCCGTCCTCCTCCTTCCGGATGCTTTGGATGACGCTTACCGGCAAAAACAGATTGCATCCGCGGAGAAAAAAGTGCAGACGGATCCCCCGTTCATAAACGACCAGCTTTTCCCTGCGGAGAAGAACGGCGCAGGGGGCGAGCGAGCAGGCGAGCACGAGGAGACATACGCCCGCATAAGAGGCGATGGCGCCGCGTTCAAAGCCGCCCAAAAGCGCGCCCGCGACGAGGAGCCCCGTTAAAAGCAGGGCGATCAAAACGAAAAGGATGGTCATCTTCCGCCCATAGTGCGGGGAGCGGTAGTAAAAACGGGCGAGGGCCTTCTGTTTCTCGGCGGGAAAACGCCTGTCGATCGCCTTTACCCCGTGTGCGAGGGCGAGCGCTTCCGTCCTGTCGTTCATGGAAAGGCAGATCTTTCCCTCGTCTCCGCCCAGCGTGAGCAGTTTTTCTTCCTTTCCCGCTCTCTGCGGCAGAGCGCGCTCGGTGAAATAGTAAACGGCGATGTCCCGGTAGGGCGTGGTGTCCGCAACGGCGGGGTCGGTAAACGCCTCTTCTACCGTATAGACCGCCAAGCCTTCTTCCATAAATCTTCCGATATGAACCGGTGTAAGCATGCTCTCGTTTTCGGCGAGGCGCGCCTCGATTTCAATAAGTTTTCTTCGACGCATCTGTCACTCCGCGCATTTTTCGGGAAATTTTTCTTTCAGATATTCATATGCGCCGACGGGGCGGGGAATATCGTATGCGCCGTAGAGGCATTCCGCGCGGATCACGGCGATCTCGGTTTCCGCGGGTTTGAGGGAAACGATCTCCTCCCACTTCAAAAAGAAACTTTCCCGAAGAGAGTTTCCCTTGAAATAGAGCCCCTCTCCATAGACGGCGAGCGTCTGTTTTGCGCACAGAAAGTTCACCGCCGAACGACCGAGCAGATAGAGCCCAGCCACCGCAATGACTGCGCCGACAGGTACGGTGAGGAAGGCGACGCCCACGCTGCCGCAGACGGCGGCTCCGCCGAGAAGCATGAAAAGAAGGGAGCGTTTGCGCTTTTTTGGGTCGGGAAGATCGAATTTTTCCAAACGGTGAAACTTTTTTTCCTGAGCCCCGTCCTTTCCGGGAAGCTCTCCGAGAAGCTCCAAGCCGCGCTTGCGGAGCACGGCGTAAAGCCGCTCCTTCCCATCCGCCTGCACGAGCACGGGGGCTTCCTCCTTCTTGGCGCGCTTCATCACATAGGAGGCGGGCACCTCGATGAGCACGCTCCATTCCCCCTTTTCCCTCGCCCTTCTGCGAGTGCAAACGGAGAAAAGGCGGATCTTTTCGTAGGGAACGGCGGTTTTTTGCTTCCCGCCGTGGATGACGAGCGCGTCCTTTTCAAAAGTGGCGAGCGTCTCCTCGCCGATGAAAAAGCTGTCCTCGCCGTCGGCGCGTTCCAGGGCGTCCGTCTCGCGGCCGTACCACATTTCATTCCGCCGCACGGAGAGAAGTCCCGCCAGCCCGAAGAGCGCGGCGCCGCCCGCGGTCCCCGCGCATAAACTGCCGAGCAGAAGCATCCGCTCGTTGCCGAGCCCGATCATGACGAGCACGACGAGAAGCCCCACCATGCAAAGCAGGGCGATCACGATGCACGTCCAGCCGAACGCGCCCCATATTTTTCTGTGAATGCGACAGCGTTTGCTCTCTTCCATAACTTGCTGCTTCCGTGTTACTTTTTGATATGAATGTTCCTTCTCCACACGAAGTAGATGAGGGTGAGCGCCTGCAACGGGATCCCGATGAGGAAGAGGAACCACAGGTTCTGCGTTCCCCCCGTGAAGGCATAGATGACGAGATAGACGCAACCGATCACCGTCCATACCAGAACGGAGATCGACACGATGCGGATCCACTTCCAGTGCCAGATACAGCTGAAAACGAGCACGACGATGGCGGAGGCGGGCACCGCAAAGAGGAAACACAGCCACTTATAGCTGAGTTCGGGACCGACCAGCCCCAACAAGACAAAACAGCATACCGCGACCAGCCAGCACAGCCCCACCGAACAGATCACGGTGAGAAAACGGTTGCGCCGTTTGGCACTTTTGGGAAGGACTTCCTTTTCGACATGCTCCCGCACGAGGTCGTCGAGCGACACGCCGAACAGTTCCGCGATCTGCATGAGGATGCGCACGTCGGGGATCCCGTTCCCCTGTTCCCATTTCGAGACCGATTTATCGGAATAGTTCAGCTTCTCCGCCAGCTCGAACTGCGTCATGTTCGCAAGTTTCCTCAGCCGCGTGAGATTTTTTCCGATGGTCTCCGCTAATTTATTATCGTCCATATCCCCATTATAGCACGATTCCGAAAAAAGTCAACGATTCTACTGTGAGTAGAGTGAAATATTTGAACTCTACTCCCCGAAAACCGACCGATAGAGCGGGTTTTCGGAAAAGTAGGTTGCATTTTGCCCCCCGCTGTTATATGATCATCTTACAGGCGCGCAGCGGCGCGCGACGGCTTTCGGCAAAGACGGCTCTCGCCGTTTTGCATACTCTCCAAAAAATGAGCTCCCCTGAGATCAGAGGAGCTCATTTTTTTCCGATGTATTTCTTTTGTGATCTCAGAAGTAACGCTTCAACAGCCCTTTGAAGCCCGCGCCGTGGCGCGCTTCGTCCTTCGCCATTTCGTGAACGGTATCGTGAATGGCGTCGTAGCCGAGCTCCTTCGCCCGCTTGGCGAGCATGAGTTTTCCTTCGCAGGCGCCCGCTTCCGCCGCCGCGCGCAGTTCGAGATTCTTCTTGGTGGAATCGGTAACGACTTCGCCGAGGAGTTCGGCAAACTTGCTCGCATGCTCCGCCTCTTCGAAGGCATAGCGCTTATACGCTTCCGCGATCTCCGGATAGCCTTCCCGCTCGGCGACCCGCGCCATCGCGAGATACATGCCCACTTCGCAGCATTCGCCCTGGAAGTTCGCACGGAGCCCGTCCATCACCTCTTTATCTTCCACCACACCGTCGCCGACATGATGCTCGCAGGCAAACTTCGCCTCTTCGACGGGGACGAATTTCGTTGCCTTGCAAACGGGGCAGACCTCAACATCATCTGCGACGATCTCGCCGCAAACCGCACATCTTTTCATTTTTCTTTTTCCTCCATAAAGATTTCGCCCGTATTATATCACAACGTTTTCGGGTTTTCAAGAAGATTTGCGAAAAATATTTTTCAGACTTGCAAAATTTTTCCGAGCTCCTGAAAACTGCCCGCGAATTCGCGCGCGCCCGCCGCCGCGAGCTGCTCCCTGCTGCGGTACCCCCACAGCGCCGCGACCTGGCGCATGCCCGCGTTTTTTGCCGTTTGCACGTCCGTTTCGCCGTCGCCGACAAAGACGCAGTCTTTGAGCGAGACCCTCAGGCGGAACGCCGCATAGCGCGCGAGCGACGGATCGGGCTTTATGGGGAACATGCCGCTGTCCCCTCCCGCGAAATCGAAAAATCCTTCGGGGAAGAAGTGCGAAAGGCACCCAAGCGTTGCCGCCTGCGGCTTGTTCGTGATGACGGCGAGCAAAAAGCCCGCCTCTTTGAGCGCTTTCAATACCTCCATTTCGCGGGGATAGAGCGACGTGCGGGAATGATCGCTTGCGGAAAAACTTTGCAAAAAGCTCTCGTAGCATTCCTCCGCGTTCGTTGCGCCCGCGGGAAGCGCCCGCGCGACGAGCATTTTCGCCCCGTCTCCCACATATGCCTTCGTCTGCTCTTCGGAAATTTCGGGATACCCGTGCGCGGCGAGCATGCGGTTGACGTGATAGCGAATATCCCCAAGCGTATTGCACAGCGTGCCGTCGAGGTCGAAAAAAACCGCTTTCATCACATCTTCTCCGGCACGCCGATGCCGAGCAGGGTAAGCGCGTTGGTGAGCACGGTGAGCGTCGCTCCCGTGAGGCGCAGACGGAAGCGCCTGCTCTCCTCGCTCTCCGCCTGTAAAATTTTACAATCGAAGTAGAACTTGTTGAATTTTTGCGCAACGTCCACACAAAAACGCGCCACAAGGCTGGGTTCGTACTTCTCCGCCGCCGCCTTCACCGTATCCGGGAATTCGGCGATCGCCTTGATGAGGTCGGACTCCTGCGCGTTCGGGGAGAGGACCGCGGCGTTCTCCCAGCCGGGCTCCGCTTTGGCGAGCACGGAGGAAGCGCGCGCGCAGGTGTACTGCACATAGACGCTCGTTTCCCCGTCGAAATTGAGCGCTTTCTCGTAGGAAAAGACAATATCTTTGATCTTGTTGTTGTAGAGCGCGCCGAACACGACCGCTCCCACGCCCACCTTTTCGGCGACTTCTTCCTTGTTTTCGAGCGCGGGGTTCTTTTCGGTGACAACGCCAAGCGCCTTTTCGACGCAACGGTCGATCACGTCTTCGAGCCAGACGACCTTCCCCTGCCGCGTGGACATTGCGCCGTCCTCCAAGGAGACCATGCCGTAGGCGACGTGCACCATGTCCTTCGCCCATTCCTTTCCCATGAGTTCGAGAACTTTGAAAAGCTGCTTGAAGTGCAGATTTTGCTGGTAAGCGACAACGTAGAGGCATTTCTCGAAATCGTACGTCTGTTTGCGGTAGAACGCCGCGGCGAGATCGCGGGTGCCGTAGAGGGAAGCCCCGTCCGACCGCAAAACGATGAAGGGCGGCATGCCGTAGGGTTCGAGGTCGACGACTTGCGCCCCGCGGCTCTCGACGAGCAGTCCCTTCTCCTTCAATTCGTCGATGACGGGTCCCATTTTGTCGATATAAAAGCTCTCGCCCGCATAGCTGTCAAAGGTGACGTGCAATCTGCCGTATATTTTGCGGACGTATTCGAGGGTGAGCTCTTTGAAGCGGGCGAACAGCCCCACCGCCTCTTCGTCGCCCTGCTCGATGAGACGGAAATATTCGCGCGCCTCTGCCTCCATCTCCTCCGTCGCCTCACTGTTGAAGCGTACATACAGCTCGTTGATCGCATGGATCCCCCGCGCCTGCACGTCGGCTTCGTTTCCCCAGCGCTTATAGGCGCAGATGAGTTTGCCGAATTGCGTGCCGTAATCGCCGAGGTGGTTGATCCCCACCGCTCTGTATCCCAGGAAGGAAAAGATGCGGTAGAGCGCGCCGCCGAGCACGGTGGTGGAAAGGTGCCCGATATGGAAGGGCTTGGCGATGTTCACCGAGGAATAATCGATGCAGACCGTTTTGCCCGCGCCGAACGCAGAAGAGCCGTAGCGCGCCCCTTCCTCTGCGATGCGGGCAAGGGTCTCTCCGGCGAGCCCCTTTGCGTTCACTTTGAAATTGAGATACCCGTTCACGGCAAACGCCCCGGAGATCACTTCGTCCGCGGGGTATTTCGCGGCGAGCTCTTCGGCGATGCGGGCGGGCGGTTTGCGCATGAGTTTTGCAAATTTGAAACAGGGGAGCGCGTAATCTCCCAAAGAAGTATCGGGCGGGACGGTGATGCTCTCCGCGATCTCCGCCGCCGTCATTCCCTCGATGGGCAAACGCTCTGCGATATAGGCTCTGTAATCCATAACTTTTTTCCTTTTCCGCCATTCTACCATATTTTTGCGATTTAAGCAACCGAAAGAGTTGAAGTTTGCGGGGAAATGTTTTATAATGGTTCCGATACCTGAAAACGAAAAAGTTTCGCCGCGCGTTTGCCGTGTGCCGCGGCTCATAAGGAGAAAAAGATGAAATTAGGCGTAGTAGGGCTTCCGAACGTCGGAAAATCCACACTTTTCAACGCGATCACCCATGCCGGCGCGGAAGCGGCAAACTATCCCTTCTGCACGATCGAACCCAACGTTGGGGTCGTCGCCGTGCCCGACGAGCGGCTCGATAAGCTCGCCGCCCTCTATAACAGCAAAAAAATAACCCCCGCCGTCGTCGAATTCGTAGATATCGCGGGACTCGTCAAGGGCGCCAGCCGCGGCGAGGGCTTGGGCAACAAATTCCTCTCCCATATCCGCGAAGTGGACGCCATCGTGCACGTCGTGCGCTGTTTCGAGGACGAAAACGTGACCCACGTCGAAAATTCCGTCGATCCCGTCCGCGACATTGAAACGATCAATTTGGAGCTCATCCTCGCCGACATCGAAGCGGTACAGAAAAAGCAGGACCGCATCCGCAGCGCGGCGCGAGGGGGCGCGGATAAAAACGCCGCGGCGGAATACGCCTTCCTCGAAAAACTGCTCCCCCACCTCGAAGCGGAAAGGCCCGCGGGGAGCTATCCCTGCACCGAGGAAGAGCGCCCCATGCTCGACAATTTGTTCTTGCTCTCCGCAAAACCCGTCATCTACTGCGCGAACATCGCCGAAAAGGATATGGGCGAAAACGAGGATGATATTCCCTACGTCGTAAAGGTAAAGGAATACGCGCAAAAACACGGCGCGGGCGTGATCGTCGTGTGCGCCAAGACGGAGGACGAGCTCGCCCAAATGGACGAGGAGGACCGGGCGATGTTCCTCGAAGAATTCGGCTTGAAGGAGAGCGGACTTAGCAAGCTCATCAAGGCGAGCTATTCCCTCTTGGGGCTCATATCCTACCTCACCGCGGGGGAAAAAGAGACGCGGGCGTGGACGATCGTCAAGGGTACGAAGGCGCCGCAAGCCGCGGGGAAGATCCATACCGACTTCGAAAAGGGATTTATCCGCGCGGAAGTCGTCGAATGGGAGACGCTCCTCGAATGCGGAGGACTTGCCGGCGCGCGCGAAAAAGGCAAAGTGCGCTCCGAGGGCAAGGACTATGTGATGAAAGACGGCGACGTGGTGCTATTTCGGTTTAACGTGTGAAGCGTTCACGGGAAATCTTTTGCTTCGCAAAATCTTTTCCGCGAGGAAACGTGCTTTTACGGTTTAACCTTTTTGTTCTCTCATTCGTTTCATCGGGCAAGAAGCCGCAAGTATGCGGCAAATTGTGGCGTGCAGCGAAGAAGCGTGGTTCTTCTCGCGCCGCGAATCTAGCTCTCCCCCGCTCTGCGGGGGAGAGGTTCCAAATCCGTCACCCTGAACGGAGCGAAGCGAAGTTGAAGGGTTGCCGCAGTGTTTTCTTGGCGCCTCCTTTGAGGAGGAGCTGTCGAGGCGTTAGCCGAGACTGAGGTGGTGGCATTATGTCACCCTGCCCCGCCCGCGCGTCGCAACAAAGCGGTCTTTGGAAGCGACTGTCTTTCGCCAGCCGCTATCCTTTCACCGCTTTTGTGCGGCGGTAGCGTCCGCCGCACCCCGCCTCGCCACCGCTCGGCTGTCACGGCACAGTTCACAGCCCGCAGGGCTGTTGAACAGAATTGTGCCGTTCCACCTTTTCCCAAAAAATCTTGCTACGCAATCTTTTTTGGGATCATTTTGGAAAGGCGGAACGAGGAGCAAAGTTCCGAAGTAGCCGCCGAGCGTTCTCAATTCGTCACCCTGAACGGAGCGAAGCGAAGTCGAAGTGTCGCCGCAGTCTTAACGCTATGCCGCCCATTTTCTCGAAACGTATCATAATTGTAAAATTGCCGCCCGCGGACGTTCGTCCGCGGGCGGCTCTCTTTTCTCTTTACGATTCGCTCGACGAGGCAATGTTGTCCTCATCGGGCTCGGCGGCGTCGGGCAAGATCATACAGTAGCGCGGATTGTGCGCATAGCCCGTGTTATCCCGTTCGCCCTTCCCGCTGTTGTTGCGTTTGACTTTCTTCGGCATATCCCCCCTCCCCTTTCAGTATGCGAAAAAGAAAAGAGGGTATGCGTACCCCCTTCCCTACCCCTCCCCCGCGCGTTCGCGCGGGGGAGGGCAAGAATAAGCGCCGTATTGCGCCGCTTATGGGACAACGCAACAGCCACTTGCTCGTCTCAAAAGCAAGCAAGACAAGAAGCGCGAGGCTTTCCGAAGGGAGTGTACTCGGTCGTACATGACCGAGGAAAACGCAGCGCGACGCCGTATTGCGCCGCTTATGGGACAACACAACAGCCACTTGCTCGTCTCAAAAGCAAGCAAGACAAGAAGCGCGAGGCTTTCCGAAGGGAGTGTACTCGGTCGTACATGACCGAGGAAAACGCAGCGCGACGCCGTATTGCGCCGCTTATGGGGCGAGCCTCATTGCGCGATCTGCTTTTGGACTTTGGAGAACGTCTCCGTCTTTTGGTCGATGAGCATCTTTTCGGCGGGCATCACCTGATAGTACCCGCGCGCAAGCATCTGTTCGAAAACATTGAACTGCGTTTCCGCGCTCGAAGTGTAATTCTTCAAGATCTCCTTGCGGAAGGGCTTACAGCTCCCCTCCGTGAGCGCGACCGAATAGTAGCTCAAAAGCAGCTTTTCGGTATCGAGCATATCTTGCAGGGCGTCTTTCTCGTTGAGGGTGGTATCCTGTTTGCTTTGTTTCATGACTTCCCTCCGAGCAAGGTATAGAGCGCGTTGAAACGCTCCGCATGCGCGCCTGCGATCGTCTCCATCTCCTGCGCGAGCGCCGCGTCCGTGAGCGTGTTGGCGTAGATCCTCGCCTTTTTGCACGCCATTTCTTCCGCCGTGAGAACGTGCGTGAGCACATCCAAATCTTTTGCCGTTAAATTCGTCATAGAAACCTCCTACGGCAGTTATTGCCGAAGGAAGCGGCATTTATACAAGAAAAGCCTGCGCGCCCGCCGCAAAACCGCGGCGGGCGCGCCGCCTCGCTTTTCCTATTTCCCCGTTTTGAAGGCGGAAGGGCACCACGGCGCGAGGGTGCAATGGGCGCAGTCGGGCTTTTGGGAATGACAGACTTTTCTTCCGTGCCAGATGAGCCAGTGATGCGCCTGGGACCACTTCGCTTTGGGAATGACCTGCATGAGCCCCTCTTCCACCTTTTCGGGGGTCTTTCCCGAAGCGAGCCCCGTTCTGTTCGCAACGCGGAATACATGGGTATCGACGGCGATCGCGTCCCCGCCGAAGGCGACCGCATAGACGACGTTCGCCGTCTTTCTGCCCACGCCGGCAAGGGAGCGAAGATCCTTTGGATCGGCAGGGACTTGTCCTTCGAATTTTTCGGCGATGTCGCGCGAGGCGGAGAGGATATGCGCCGCCTTGCTCCGGAAGAACCCGCAGGAGTAGATGTACTTTTCGAGCGCTTCCTGCGAGAGGGTGAGCATTTTTTCGGGCGTGTTATAGGTTTGGAAGAGGACTTGCGTCACCTTGTTCACCCGCTCGTCCGTGCATTGCGCGGAGAGAATGACCGCCACCAAAAGTTCGTACGGGGTGCGGAAGATGAGGGCGGGCTTTGCGTCCGGATAGAGCCGTTCGAGTTCCCGCAAAATTTCTGCATGATTTTCCATACCCGCATTATAGCACGGAAAAGAATTTTTGGCAAGCGGCAGATTTGCCCTGCGCTTCCCTATAAATAGAGAAATCCTCCGCCTGCGCGCCGCATAAAGCCCGAAAAGGAGGAATATTGCTTTTTGGCAAGGCAAGCGCGGGCGCGGGGAAGAAAGGCTTCTTCGAACTTTGCCGAAATGCCGCAGCCCACCCCCGCCTCCTTGGGCGTGTTCACCGCCTGCGCGGGCACGCCGCTCCCTTTGAGCACGGAAATATATTCGAGCGCCTGCGCGCGCGAACGAAAGATCGCCAACACTGTCATAATTTATCCCCCGATTTCGTACAATACTTCGATTTCATTTTTTCGGAGTGAATATGATCTATCTCGATAACGCCGCGACGGGGGGCTATAAGCCCGCCGCCGTGCAAAACGCCGTGCTTGCCGCCATGAAAACGTGCGCAAACCCCGGAAGAAGCGGTCATCGCCTCTCCCTTGCCTGTGCCGAGCGGGTGCTTGCCTGCCGCGAACTTCTTTCCGACCTCTTCGACGGCTACGGCTACGAGCGCGTTATATTTACGCGGAGTTGCACCGAAGCGCTCAACATCGCCCTCATCGGCGTTTTGCAAAAGGGAGATCATGTCGTAACGACCTGCCTCGAACACAATTCCGTACTGCGCCCGCTGGAAATTCTGCGGCAGGCGGGCGTCATCTCCTATGACGTCGCTCCCCTCGAAAACAACCGCCTCGTCCCCTCCGCCATTTCCTCCCTCGTGAAGGAAAACACGCGCATGTGCGTGGTAACGACCGCCTCGAACGTCACGGGGGAAGCGCCCGACCTCAAAGCCATCCGCGCGCTTTTGCCCGAACGGGTGCTCCTCGTTGCCGACGGCGCGCAGGGGGGCGGACATCTCCCCATCCGCATGCGGGATTCGGGCATAGACGCCCTCGCGCTCGCGGGGCACAAGGGGCTGTTTGCGTTGCAGGGCGCGGCGGCGCTGCTTTTTTCCGAACGGATACAGCCAAAGCCCCTCCTTTTCGGCGGCACGGGGAGCGAGAGCCACAGCCTCTCGATGCCCGAATTCTATCCCGACCGTTTGGAAGCGGGCACCCTCTCCTATCCCGCGATCTGCTCCCTCTTCGAGGGCGCCCTTCTCGTAAAGGCGCACCGGAGGGAATATTCGGAAAAGCTGTTCGAGCTCACGGCGGTTTTGCACGCGGCGCTCTTGCCGCTTCCGCAATACAAGCTGTATTTCGTGCCCAACCCGTGCGGGATCGCCGCCTTTTCGCACGAAGAGATCTCCTCGGAGGAGCTCGCGGGAACCCTCTCGGATCAATTCGATATTGCCGTGCGGGGCGGACTTCACTGCGCCCCGCTCGTGCACCGTGCGCTCGGCACTTTCCCCGGCGGGCTCGTGCGCGCTTCCTTCTCCCCCTTCCAGACCCTGAAAGAGGTAGACGCGCTCGTAACGGCATTAAAGCAAATTACATGCTTTTGAGCTGTTCGATGAGCTTTTTCAGCCGTTTCCGCTTCACCCCGTCGAGCATGGGCGCGAACTGGCTGTAAAACAGATCGATCTGCTCGTTGGTGAGGGTGCCGTTGCGCTTCCCCTCGGCGGCGCGGGCAAAGATCTCCCGCGTGAGGTCGCCCTCGTTCCTGCCGTTGTAGCCGGAAGCAATCTTTTGGGCTTCCTTCGTCCAGTCCGTCGGCTGCTTGCCCGGATAATCCGCAAAATCGTCCATGTTCACCTCCTGCCCCATTCTATGACGCGAACCCGATTTTTGCGCCTCGCATACAATGGGAGCATGGAAACGTTGCTTCTCGTATTTTTGCTCGCCCTTTCCGAAAAGGACGAACAATTCAAACAGCGGCTCAAACAAGTGCTTGAATTTTACCGAGAAAACAGAGAACTGCTCATTGCCCTCACGGGCAGCCGACCGAATGCGGGCGAGGCGGAAACGAAAAAGGGGGCGGAGACGCCTGCGGAAGAAGAAAAAAGCTCTCCCCCGTCCGAAGGGGAGAGCCTGCGCATTCTCGATGAATTTTTGAAGAAGATTTAACGCGCGCCGCAGAAGCGGGAGAGGACCTCTTGCAGCATAACGTCGGGTTCGCCCCAGAAGAGATCGCCTGCGATCCCGACGGCGCCGTCCTCTTCGGTGACCCCCACGCCGTGGATGCACTTGCCCGACGGCCACTTCACGGTCGCCGTCGTCACCTTCATCGCCGATCCGTTCGCTCCGGTGAAAATGGTTTGCATGATCCCCTTCCCGAACGTTCTCGCCGTTCCGTTCTCCCCCCTGCGGAGATAGATATCCGAGAAGGAGACGGCGCCGTAATCGACGAGAACGCCGATAAAGCATTCGGAGGCGGAGGCGGTGTGTTCGTCCGCGAGCACGGCGATGCGGGAGTTCGGCGTGAAATAACGATCGAAATCGCTGTTCGTGCAGACGTAGCGGGTGATCCCCCCATCCCGCGATTCGGTAACGACGACGACGGGATTTTTCTGCTCGGCGCTGCGGATGAAGTGGGAAGAGATGCTCCCCATAATGTCCATGTAGCCGCCGCCGTTCGAGCGGAGGTCGATGATAAGATCTTCCCGTCCCCTCTCCTTCATCTTGGAGAGGAGCTGGACGATCTCCGACGCCGTATTGTTGCCGCTGAATTCCTCGATGCAGAGGTAGGCGGTCTTTTCGTCGAGCCCCTGCAAGGGCTCGTTCGTTTCGGTGAGGGAAAGCGTCTTGCCCTCGCCCGTAAAATGGAATGAGCTCTCGCTGTCGCGATAAAAGAGGAAGGAGGATTGATATGCCTGCGGCGCGATCTGATAGAGCTCTGCGTCCGAGCCGTTTTCGTCGAAGCCGCACCGCAGAACGATCGCTCCGTTCTGCTCCGCCATGAATTCTTTCAGCTTGGGATAGTTCCCCGTTTTCAGATCTTCCCCGCTCGTCCCGAAGCCCAAAACGTACATTCCCTTTTTGAGCCCCGCCCGCGCCGCGGGGGAATTTTCGTACACCAAAAATATGCGCATGGGGATCTCTTCGTCCGTGTAATTCCCCCGGTAGAACGCCAGACCGACCCCCGTGTTTTTGCCCGCGCCCTCCGCTACGTCCTTCGAATATTCCTCCGGCGAGAAATATTCGGTGTAGGGATCGACGGCGAGGGAATCGAACAGCGATTCATACAATTCGGCGTCGTCGAGCGGGCGGTAATAATTCTTTTCCAGAACCGATTTCGCCCAAAGATATTCCCGCACCTTACCGTCGAGAGAATAATAATGCCCGAACCAGCCGCCCAGAAATCCCGCGGCGGCGAGCAAAACGGCGGCGAGGACGAGCGCCGCGATCCGCAACCCGCGGCCGCTCTTCGGGGCGGAAGCGGGCGCTTGTTCGGGCGCCTGCGAGGGCGCGGGATCGAAAAATTCGTCTTTTTGATCGTTTTCCATAATCGCTCCTTACTGCAAAAGTCTATATAAGATCGTGATGACCCGAAAGGTGACCGCGTCGGAGAAGTTGCGGATGTTCAGCCCCGTGAGCCGTTCGATCTTGTCTAAACGGTACATGAGGGTGTTCCGGTGCATGTAGAGATTGCGCGACGTCTCCGATATGTTGAGGCTGTTTTCCAAAAATTCTTCCGCCGTGCTCATCATCTCTTCGTCGGAGAACACTTCGCCGATCCGTGTGATGTGGAATTGCTCCATATATTCTTTGCGGCGGCTCTCCGGAAGGTCTTCGAGCATCTTGATGAGGAGATATTCCCGATAAGTATGGACCTCTCCTTTGGATCTCAAAAGTCCACTCATGCGGACTGCCGTCGCCGCCTGGTTGTACGACTCGGCGATCTCGGTAAAAGAGCGCATTTCGCACCCGATGCCGACGCTCGCCTTAACGCCGAGCTCCTCGTAGAGCGACTGCGCCAAAAACGCCCCCAGCTCGACGGGAAGCTGCGTTTCGTCGCGGAAAACGACGACCGCAAGGCGGACGTCGTCCATGCCGACGACGAGATCGCCCGTCTCGGCAAGACAGCTCTCCACGTGGGATACCGCCTCTTCCATCCGCCTGTCCACAATGATCTCCAACGCATAGCAGGGAGCGTCCTGCACGTTGTACTTCGTCATAAATCGGTAGAGATAGCGGCGTCCCCCCTCCCCCAAGAGGATGCTTTTGAGGTAGGAATTTTTATCCGGAAAGAGATTCGCCTCGGCGCCGGCGAACAGATAGCTCACGAGGCGCGCCAGCTTTTCCGCATCCTCTCCGCTTCCGCGAAGAAAGGCGGGGATCTTTTCCCCGCAATAGTCGAGCACGAATTCCGTCTCTTCTCCGCCGAAGGGCGAGAGCCCGATCTCCGCGCCCGTGTGTTCGCAGATGTCTTTGAGGATTCTTGTGAGTTCTCCCGTCTCCACTTTTCTTTCTCCAAAGCCGAATATGGTACATTATAGCATGTCTGCCCTCTTTTTTCAAGAGATTTCACGAAACCCGCACAAACTCGTTACAACTCTTTCTCAAATCCCAAAAAACGACCCGTTTCTCCCTCGGCGGAAGGTTGACACCTCTTCCGCATGGTGCTATAATGATGAAACAAAGTTTCGGGGGGTGAGGATATGAAGGAAAAAGCCGTACGTTCGGACCTTTCTGTCGACCGCACGAAAGAAGAAGCGCAAAGCGCGGAAATGCCGTTTGGGCGGGCGGGCGCGCCCGTTTACGCCGTATGCTCGGCGCTGTTTGCCGCCGTCGCCCTTTTGGGGCTCTTCCTCGGCTTCTTTATGCGCGGCTCCGTCGGCGCGCTCATCGCGGGCGGAGAGCCCATTCTCCGCGGCTCCTACCTCGGCGTGATCGTGGAAGTGCTCCGCGGAAGCATCGCGATGCCCAAAGCCGAAAATATCACGCTCACCGCGCTTTTGCCCGTGTTTCTCTACTTTATGACGTATGCGCTCGCGCTGGGCGTATTGCTCTCGATAACCCTCGCCGTTCTCACGGCACTGAAACCGAAAATGTCGCGTTTTTTCTGCACCGTTAACGGTTTTACGGTACTTTTCCTCTATGGCGCGTTCTGCGTCGGCGGCGTGTTGCTCGGCTCTCTCCGCGCCGAAATTTACAGCTGGCGGCAACTCGATCTGCCCTCGCTCACGGCGGTCCTTCTCGCCCTGTGCGTGTTTGCGGGAATGACCGTTGCGCGGAAGAAGTGGCGGGGCGCCGTAAACGTCTTTCTCCTTCTCTTCACCGCGGACGGCGTCTGCGCCTTCATCTTTCCGGGAACTCCCCTCCTTGACGATCTCGACCGTCTCGGCACGGGGACGCTCGGCATGGGAAAGACGGTGGCAATGGGGCTTTTGTGCCTCTTCCTCATCGCCAACCTCGTGCTCTCCGTGTTGCGCTTGGAGCGCGCCCGCGGACAGTTTACCGACATTCTCCGCTTCGGCGCGCAATTTGCGGCGGCGCTCTTCCTTTCCGCCGCCTATCTCGCCGAGGACGGCGCGGCGGAATTTTTCATGGCGCAACCCCTCGCCGTCGTATTTCTTTTGCTCTCTCCCCTTGCGGCGCTCCTGCTCTCCGTTTTTGCGCGCACTTTCCCGCCAAAGGAACGGAGCGGAGCCTCTCCCGAAGAAGCGCCGCCTGCGGACGCCCCGCACGAAACGCCTCCCCGCGGGACTGCGCTTGCCGCCGAAACGGCGATCGCCGCCGGGAGCGCTCCCGCCGAAAAATAAAAAAGACGCCCCGCGGCGCCCGGAAAAACAGACAAAAACCGCACACGCCGTGCGGTTTTCAATTTATTTTCAGATAGACGATGATGCCCTCCCGCTCGCTGTACGACCGCCGCGCGCAGTAGGAATCCACGAGATATAAGCCTCTGCCGCACTCTGCCAGACAGTCGGCGCAAACGCCGACATCCGGCGGGCGGTACCCGTTATCGCCCTGCACGCTCATCCTGATCTCGTTTTCCTTCGTCTCCACGCGGAAATACGCCCGTCCGCCGCCGTGCTGCAACACGTTGGACAAGAGCTCGTTCGCCACGAGTTTGCTGTGAAAGACCGTTTCTTCCGAAAAAGCCTCCGCCAAAATGCGGCACATCTCTTTGAGCGCCGCTCGCAGCGCATTGTAATCGTCGATCTCGAAATACATCAATCTGCCACGCTCTTTTTGAGGCTCTCTCTCAGCTTCCCCAAAATTTTTCTTTCCATACGCGAAATATACATTTGGGAAACTTTCATCCGCCGCGCCGTCTCCGCCTGCGACATTCCCCGCCCGAAGCGGCACTCCACGATCAGGCGCTCCTCGTTGTTCAGATCGCCGAGCGCCGATCTCATCACCTCGCGGCGTTCGAGACGCTCGAAGTCTTCACCCGCGCCCGCCGCGGGGATCACGTCGTAAAAGCTCGTGCCGTCCTCGTCGGCGGGGCGATCGAGCGAAACGACGTTGCCCGACTCCATTGCCGTGACGACTTCTTCCTCCGTGACGGAGAGGATCTGTGCGATCTCCTGCGGAGAAGGGCTCCTTCCGTTTGCGGAGAGGAATTCGTCCGCCGTGCGCTTGATTTCCAACTTCAATTCGGAGATCCTGCGCGGCAGGTGAATGAGCCGCGAGCGGTCGCGGAAATAGTTCTTGATCTCCCCCGCGATCGTCGGCGTGATAAAGGTGGCGAACTTGACCCCCTTCGTTTCGTCGAAGCGGTCTACGCCCTTGATGAGCGCCAGCGAAGCGATCTGCAACAGATCGTCGTATTCCACGCCGCGCCCCACAAATTTTTTGGCAATCATCTCGGCGATGTAGAGATATTGCTCCACGATCCGGTTTCTCAGCGCAATATCCCCGCTCGCGCGGTAGGTTGCAAACAGTTCCCGCTCGTCCATTACAGACCCTTAAACAAAAATTCGATGCGGGAGCCATTCTCCCCCCGTTCCCAGCTGAGATCTTCGACGAGCGCCGTGAGAAGGGCGATGGAGATCTCCTCTTCGGGCGCGCTCTCTCCGGGCGCGCACTTGCCCGTTCCCTCCATACAGACGCGCAATCCGTTCTCCCGCGCAAAGGAGAGCCTGGCGCGCTCGCTTCCGCCGTGCATGAGGAGAAGCAGCCCCTCCGTCACGCACACTTTACAGTCCTCCGCGGCTTCGAGATCGAAGCCCGTAAGCGCGCAAAGCCCCCCCACGGAGAGGCGGATCGTCGTCAATATTTCCCGGTTGAGCGGGAATTCCATCGTCATCAGCATCATTCTATCTCCATGATCGAATCGAGCTTGCAAATGAGAAACAGCTTTTTCAGGCGGGGCTGCAACCCGACGAGCTTCATCCCGCGTCCGTCCGTGCGCAAATGTTTGAGCAGTTTCACAAAGGTGCCGAGCGTTGTGGAATCGATAAATTCGAGCTCCTTGCACTCAAACACCACGTCCGCCTTCGCCTGTTCATAGGCGGCGAGCACGGCGTCGTAAAATTCATCCGCGTTCTTGGAATCGATCTCTCCCGTGAGCCCGACGACGAGACGGGGCGAAGTTTCGAGTATGGTTACTTCCTGCATAAGTCCCTCCGAGCATATTTGCTCTTTCTTTTATTATAACACCTCGATATGTCCCTTCAAACATATTTCAGAGAAGTTTATCGATGTCGCCGAGCACAAGATCGGGCAGATCGGGGAAGCGGCGCATATCCTCCCGCTTCGTCTCCCCGGAGAGCACGAGCACGCTCTTCATCCCGTTGTTGTTTGCAAAGCGGATATCCGTGTACATTCTGTCGCCGATCATACACATTCTTTCCCGCGGGACCTTCGTGAGCGTTTCGAGTTCCTCGCCCATCTGGGTGAACGGCTTTCCGATGATCTTATCGGGCCGCCGCCCGGAAGAGCGTTCGAAGAGGGCGAGAAAGGAGCCCACGTCCGGCATGGGGAAACCCGCCGTCGGGCAGACGTCGTCGGGATGAGTGGCGAGAAACGGGAGCCCCGCCTTCAAAAAAGCGTCGAATTTCCTGATCTTCTCAAAGGTGAGCTCCACGTCGTATGCAAGGACACACACATCGGGGGACGTCTCGCTCAGATGCACGCCGGCGCATGCAAATTCCGCTTGGAGGGCCGCCGTCCCCAGAAGATAGACCGCCGCAGACGGGTAGTGCTTTTTCAGATAGGAGACGGTCGCCATTGCCGAGGTATAAACGCGGTCCCCGCTCCCCCATAGCCCGACGCGGAGCAGCTTTTCGCGGTACTCGCCCTCCGTTTTCGAGGAATTGTTGGTGAGAAAGATGAGCCGCTTGCCCCGCTCCCGCAACCGCTGTAAGGTGTGGGCGGCGTTGCCGATGGGCGTCTCGCCGAGATAGACCGTCCCGTCGAGGTCCAGCAAAATCAGATCTACGCTGTCGAGAAGTTCTTCCTTTGTCATACCCATTCCATCAGTCCGAAGTCGCGGATGATTGCGCTCAGCCCGTTTTTTGCATATTCGGGCAACTGTTTCAGAATTTTCATCCGCCTTTCAAAGTCTCCCCGAAGAGGAGTGCGAAACATGGCGCAGTCGCGGTCGCGGTTTTTCAGTTCCCGACCGATCTCTTTGGCAAAATGCGCGCGCATGCGCTCCAACGCGAGGGCGCGCGCCGCATACTCTTCCCGCGTGGGAACGCAGGGCACCGTTCCCGCTTCCGCCGCACGCACCCTGTAATCGGGCGTGAAATAGCGCCGCGGCTTTCCGTATTCGAAAAACGCCGCATAGAGGGAAGTGAGAAGATGATATGCCGTTCTGCAAGGCAATTCTTCGTCCTGCAAAAGGCGGGCAAGTGCCGCGCCCTCGCCCGCATAGGCGCCGCGGCTCTCTGCGCGCCGCAGACGGGCATTCCCCAGCACGATCTCCTCTTTTGTTTCGGGTAGCGCCGTCTCTTCCGCTTCGCGGGGAATGCCGAAGGCGGTGAGCGCCTTCGCCTCGAAAAGGGCGAGCCGCGCCAGCAGGAGCCGCGCATAGGCGTCCGCAAGGGAGGCTTCGAGGCGGGACATATCGCACACGGCGTCGCATTCCGCAAGCGGGGATAAGGCGCGGTCGTCTCCGAGAAAAACTTCGCCGCGGCGTTCGAAAACGCCGAAGAGGGCGGCATTTGACGGAAAGACGCGGCAAGGGATCCCCCGCACTTCGGCAAAATAACGCGCGGCAACGAGCGTTTCCTCCCCGCCCGAAGCGAGCACGCGGGAGATGCCGTCCGGCATGGAAAAGAGCGGGAGCGCGTCGCCGTCGAAGATGAGCGACAGCGCGCGCGGAAAGGTCGCAAACGAGGAAAACGAGCCGTCGTCCGAGAGGAGCAAGACTTTCCCCGCCGAGCATTCCAGCGCCTGCCGCACCCCCTCCTCCGTACTCGAAAAGATGATCTCCTCTTCAAGGTTCTTCTTCGGTAAGGAAATTGCGGCAAGACCCATAGTCTACCTCTCCTTATGATTCAGATGAAAAATTCGATCGCGCCCGCGGCGTAGCCGACGCAGACGCCGAGCAAAAACATGGCGGCAAGGATGATGAGATTCCGCTTCCACTCCTTGACATCGCGGAAGAGGATCAGCACGCCGAGCCCCGTATTTGTGATGAGCCCGCCCAAAAGCCCCGAAAAGCCGATGCCGCCGATCGCATAGGTCTCGGCGAGCACGACGCTCGAAGCGCAGTTGGGAATGAGCCCGACGAGCGCGGTAAACAGCGGCTGGTACCACAGCCCCGCGCCCTGTAAAAACCCGATGACCGTCTCTTCCCCCACGCAGTAAAAGAGGGCGCCGAAGGCAAAATTGAACAGCAGCACGACGAACGTCACTTCCAGCGCATGGAGCAGCGGGGAAAAGAGATAGAGCGTGAGCAAACTTTTATGCTTGTGCTCGCAGACGGACAGCTCCTCCTCCCCTTCTTCCCCGTGCGCGTGTTCCTGTTCCTCTTCCTCGCCGAATCCCTCCGGGAGCGGAAGCGCGCGCTTTTTCCCTTTTCCCGCAAAGTCGATCAGATAACCGATCCCCACGGCGAGAACAAATTTTATGCCGAGCAGGGCAAGAATGGTATATACTTTTTGCAGGACGCCGAGGGAAGAGAGGGCGAGGACCAAGACCGCCTCGTCGCTCGTGGCGATAAAAACGGCGAAGAGGGTGCCGGTCGTGAGATAGCGCTTTTGGTAGAGCTTGCCCGCCATAACGGAAAATCCGCACATGGGCACGAGCCCCGCCGCGCCGCCGATGAGGGGCGCGCATCTGCCCGTGATCGCCCGCGCGGGTCTGCCGATCGCCGTTTTGTGTTCGAGAAGTTCGATCAGGATATAGAGAAGAAAGAAAAACGGCAACAGCTTCAATGCGTCTAAAAAGCCGTCGAGAAAGACTTCTGCCATATTTTTCCTCCTTCGAAAAGTTCCCTTCTATCTTACCCTTTTTTCCGCCGTTTGTCAATCATTTCGCCGCAGAGAAAGAGCGCCCCGAACGGAGCGCTCTTTGGTAAATTTCTTTGGTTATTGCTGAGGCGTTTCGTCTTTCGGCTCTTCTGCCGCCGCTTCTTCGGTCGCGCCTTCCGCCGCCGCACGCTTTGCCGCCATCTTGGCGTCGTGCTTTGCCTGCTTCTTCATTTCCTTCGTGACCACTCTCGCCGCCTCGATCTGAGCCTGCATCTCCTGAGGTGTGGGAGGCACGAACGCCGCGCCCTCCGCGTTTTCGGGAATGACTTCGTAGTGCTCGTCTCTTTCGAGCATCGTCGCTTCGGTGTAGCCGTCGAAGAGGTGGATATGCTTCGCGTCGAAGGCGAGCTCTACCACTTCGCCGAGGGTAACGGTAGCACGGGAGGAGATCTTCGCGATCATCTGGGACGTGCTGTCGACGATCGTCGTTTTGTCGGTCTTGTAGTCGAGATCGCAGTAGATCTGCATTTCGGCGCCGAGTTTTTCGATGACGTCGATCTTCGCCTTCACCACGGTGTCGGGCGAGTTGGAGATGAACAGATCGTCCTGGTGAATATCTTCGGGGCGGACGCCGAGGGTGACTTCCTTGCCGGTGTTGATGTACTCATCGAGATTCTTGATCTTGGAAACGACCGTCTTGGGAAGAGCGATCTTGTTGTCGCCGATGAAGTTGACATACACCTTGCCGCCTTCCTGCGTGAGGGTGGCGTTCTTGAAGAAGTTCATCTGAGGGGTGCCGATGAAGCCCGCAACGAAGAGGTTGATGGGATAGTCGTAGAGGTTCTGAGGGGTATCGACCTGCTGCATGAAACCGTCTTTCATGACGACGATACGGGTACCCATCGTCATCGCTTCGATCTGGTCGTGGGTGACGTAGATGAAGGTGGTTGCAAGGCGGGCATGGAGCTTGGAGATTTCGGTACGCATCTGCGCACGGAGCTTTGCGTCCAAGTTGGAGAGAGGCTCGTCGAGCAGGAATACTTTGGGCTCGCGGACAATGGTTCTGCCGAGCGCAACACGCTGGCGCTGACCACCGGAAAGAGCCTTCGGCTTACGGGAGAGATATTCGGTGATGCCGAGGATCTCGGCGGCCGCTTTCACCTTTTCGTCGATGGTTTCCTTCGGGACTTTTCTCAATTTCAAGCCGAATGCCATGTTGTCGTACACGGACATATGGGGATAGAGCGCGTAGTTCTGGAAAACCATTGCGATATCTCTGTCCTTAGGGACGACGTCGTTGACGAGCTTGCCGTCGATGTACAGTTCGCCCGAAGAGATCTCTTCGAGGCCGGCGATCATACGAAGGGTCGTAGACTTGCCGCAGCCGGAAGGACCGACGAATACCATAAATTCTTTGTCCCGGATCTCCAGGCAGAAGTTGAACACAGCCTGGTTGCCGCCGGGGTAAACCTTGTTGATGCCTTTGAGTAAAAGACCGGACATAATTTCCTCCAAAATCAAATTCTGTAACTATTTTACAACTTTTCGGGAAAAAATGCAATGGGCAATTTTTACAAACATGCTTTGAGAGATTGTATATTTTGCACAATGGAAGAAATACCCCTTCTAAATATGTCACCTAATATGTCACCCTTCCCCGCCCGCACGTTCTATGTTGTCGAAGGGCGGCACGAGGAGCAAAGCTCCGAAGTAGCAAAGTCGAAGGGTCGCCGCAGTTTTAACGCTGAGGCGATTCCTCGACTACGCTCGGAATGACAAGTAGAAAAATTCTAAATATGTCACCCTGAGCAAAAAAAAGCCGCCGCGGAGACCGCGGCGGCTTTTTTGCCGAAATGCTTATGCCGGATCGATCGTAATAATGATCTGCTCGTTTGCAGAAGCGGCAAGTTGGTCGTTGTGACGCAACGTGTACGTGTACCCGCCCATGGTAACGGAGACCGTATTCGCATCGCTTCCCGTATCGATGGGGCAAACCACATTGAGGGACTCCAAACCATTGATCATGTAATGTCCCCACCACCACTTTCCGTTGGACGTTTGTTCCGTGAAGTCGAACTTCAACGTTGCAACGCCTTCGGCAAGCGTAACTTCGGACACGGTCACTCTCATCGAATCGAGCTCGCCGATATAGATCATCGTTTCGAGGTCTTGTTGCGTATAGCCGCTCACTGTCGCCGTGAGCACAAGATAGACGTGGGATTCATCGGAAGTGAGCTGTGCTTTGGTGAAGCTGATCGTCGCCGCGTTGGTATCCGTAACGATCACACCGAGCGTGCCCCAGAAGTATTCCGCCTTGTTGCTCGAAGAATCGTAAACGAACTTGAACGTCTTGGTGCCGATATTGAACGTTTTATCGTTCAGTTGCGTATCGGTGGGTTGCAGATTCTTGGTGTTTTCGTTTTCGCCGCCTACGCCGTCCGTAGAATCGAAGTGGATCCCATAGGAACCGACATCGAGTTTGGTAATATCAATGGTAAGCGTCCATTGACCTTCCGTGACGGAAACCGTTCTTGCAAAGGAGTTGAGACGATTCCAACCTTTCTTATCGAGGTTGTCGTTGTGCTGAATGTCGTAATAGACCTCTTGGAGATAAGTCGTGAACTCCGCTTCGGAATAGCCCGCGTAGGTGCCCGAAAGGACGAGATTGATCTTCTCGCTTGCCTGCTCGATCTTCGCGGTCGTTACGGCGTATTCCTTCGTTACATCGGCGACCGTGAGGGTGAGGTTGGCGCCGTCCGTACCCGTAAGGGTATAGACCTTGTTGCCAACGGTAAGAGTTTTGCTAACGGTGACGTTCTTGATATCGCCATAGCCGCTACCGTCCGCAACAACGCCGTAACTCGGCTGTGTAAGAACAGAGAGGTCGAGCTTTAAGGTAAACGTCCCTTCCCCGGTGGTTACGGTGACATGATAGTTCTCGTCCGAGGGATAGAGGTAAGGAAAGACCGTAATACACATCGAGCGGATATCCTCGTCTTTGAGGAACTTCTCGATCTGCTCGCCCGTGAACGCGCTTGTTTCGAACGTGCCGTTTACCACAAGGTTGGCTTTGCCGTCCACTTCTTCGAGGTCTGCGCCCGTAACCGCATAGTTATGCTTTACATTGAGGATAATGCAAGCCCAGAAATGATCCGCGTCTTGTGCTTGACCGTAATAATTTGTAAGCGTAAAGGTGCTACCGACCGATTTTACGGTGTTGTTCGGGCAAGCCTCCAAGCTGAGCCGCAAGTCGCCGTCGCCGCCTTGATCATTGAAACGGCAATAGAAGTTTCCTTCCGCCAACGCAGTGACATCGAACTTCACGGTGTAGGTGTGCGCTTCGGTGTCGATGGAAATTCTTCTGATTCGATCCTTCGCCTTTGTTCCGCTGAACTCGAAGGGATAATTCGCCTGTTTGAAGTATTCCTTTGCGATTGCTTCGGTCACTTCACCCGTGTAGGTACCGGAGATCACGAAGAAAGCTCTGTTGATATCGTTTTGGAAGTTTTCGTCCGTGCCGTTGCCCTTGTCGTTTGCGAGTTCAAGTTTTGCAGACGTAGGACGCGAGAACACGGGAGCAATGTTTATGACGTCAAGAAGGCAATTCCCGTTATAAGCCACCGGGTACAAAACATATTCCCTTCCGCCATACTTTATCGTGGTTCCGGCAATATTTCCCTTCGGATGAGGGAAGCCGGTACCCTTGCTGTCATTCAAACTATACTGTGCAAAAGGCAACTCCATAACGTCGAATTTAAGCGTCCAGGTATTGCCCTCGACCGTAGCGGTCCTCGAAGGGCTTTGGTTGCCTGCGCCGCTACCCCAGAACTTATAGGTCTCTACATTTTCGAGGTAAGCCTTCAACTCCGCTTCGGTATAGCCCGTGGACGTGCCGATATAATTGAGGTAGACCTTCTCGCTCTCTTGGGTCAACGTGATGTCGGTAAGGGTTGCCGTAGGCTCCACCAACACTACGACCGTAAGAACGACCTTGTTCTCTGCACCCGTCTTCAAGGTGTACTTCTTGGTCTCGGTCGTGATCTCTTTATCGACCCCTTCCAAGATGATATCGCCATAGCCGCTGCCTTCCGAAAGGACGCCCGCGTCGGTAGTCGCCTTTACATTCGAAATATCGAGCTTCACGGTGAAAGTGCCGTTTTCCGCCGTAACATTGGCACTATACGTGTCGTTCATAGGCCAAATGTAATCGGTCAAATTGAGGCAGAGCGTTCTGATGTCGTCGTCGAGGAGGAATTTCTTGATCTCGTCGCCCGTCCAAACGCTTTCTTCATAAGTGCCTTCCATTACAAGGCGGGGGGTGCCGTCCTCGTCTTTTTCGAGGTCAACTCCCGTGATCGCATAGTTGTGCACCACGTTGACCGCGAGAACGCCTTCCGCGATGTTTTTGAGCGTAAACGTGCTTCCCAAAGATTTGACCGAATTCGTCGCATCTTCACCGACCGCAAGTTTGAGGTCAACGCCCTTCAAAACGCACTTGTTGTCGCCAACGGGAAGAGACGTAACGTCGAATTTTACCGTCCACGTCTTTTCGGAAGTATCGATAGAGATCCTTCTCAAACGGTCTTTCCACTCTTTGGCGGTGAACTTAAAGCTGAATTTTGCCTGAGAGAAGTAGTCTTGTGCCTGCTCCAAAGTCGCTTCGCCCGTGTAGGTGCCCGTGAGCACGAGGAACGCCGCGTCAACTTCCACACGGAAGAGTTTGCCGTCCTCTCTGCCGTCCGACTTCATCACTTCGAGCGTTGCGGAAGTGGGCTCGGAGAAAGTAACTTCGACTGCGGGAGTTTTTTGGGCAATGATAAGCGCGATGTTCGCACCGGGGGTGCCTTGAAGCCGATAAGTTTTTTCTCCGACCTCGACCGTCACATCATACTTTTCCGTAAGGCTCTTGATATCGCTATTGCTACCAACCTCTTGGTTGACATAATAGCTTCTTGCTTCGAACGCGGTAACGTCGAACTTCACGGTGAAAGTGTTGTCGCCGACCTCATTCGAGGTGGGACCTGCCACTTTGTTCCAGTTCGGCGTGCCTGCATTGATGATACGGAAGCCGACTTCATTTTCATTTTCGTCCTCGATCGCCGCTTTGAACTCCTCTTTGGTGTAACCCGCAAAGGTGCCGCTGAGCGTGATGACCGCTTTGTCGCTCTCGACCGCGATCGCTCCGCCCGTTACCGTAAAGGACTTCGTTGCGGGAGGTTCGGGTGTAGCGGTTTCGACCTTGATCTCTGTATTGCCAGCCCACTGCCTTTCAATCGTGTACTTTTTGTCGCCTTCGGTAATGGTTCCGGCGTACTCTGTGTTCCATTTAATATCGCCCTTACCACCCTTATTTTCACAAATAGAGTACGTTCCCACTTCAAGCGAGGTAACATTGATCTTCGCTTCAAACGTTCCGCCCGTAGCCGTTATGGTCGTTTCAAGTCTCTGCCATTCCCAAGTCGTACCATTGCAAAGATCGATAAACAGGATATTTTCATCTGCGTCTTCGAGGAGCCCCTTGAATTCGGTATCGGTGTAGCCCGAATAGGTACCGCTCACGGTGAGATAGACTTGACCGCTCTCCGCTTCGACCTTCATTCCCGTGAAGGCATAGCTCTTGCCCGCATCGCCGATGGTGAGCGTCAAACCGGCGCTTCCACCGTTCAGCGAATATTTCTTTTCGCCGCAATCTTTGGAATCTTCAACGTTGAGCGTCTTGATGTCGCCATGTCCGCTACCGTCCGCCAAAACGATGTAAGGCGTGGCTTTTTTGAGATCGGTGACGTCAAGTTTTACGGTGAACTCGCCTTCTTCTGCCGTGGTTATGCTGTCAACATTCTGAGCATCCCATTCGGGGATTCCGAGAGAGACGGAGATGTAAAGTACGTTCTGATTGCCGTCTTCCTGCGCGGCAATGAACTCTTCGGCGGTAAACCCATCGTAAAGACCGGTCACAACGACATAGGCGGTGTTCTCGGTGACTTCGACCGACGCGCCCGTGACCTGGAAGGTGATCTGCTTCCACTGCGCCGTCAAGGTGATGTCTGCGTTGAGCGTAATGAATTCACCCGCTTGCTTCACTTCTGCCGTATCGCCGATCTTCCAGCCGTCAAAGGCGTATCCCGACCATTGCCCTTGATTGAAGTGTGCCGCCTCTTCCGCCGCAGGACCTGCGGGAAGTTCGTATTCCTCGCCCTTATCGACCTTTTCGGGATCGATCGCGGTTCCGTCCGAATGCTCGCCGAGGGCGAAAGTGACGGTGACCTGCTCGACAGGCGCCGCCTCGGGTTCCCACTGCGCCGTTACGGTAACGTTTTCGTTGACGGTGATCTTGTCGCCCGCTTTCTTCAACGTAGCGTCGCTGCCGACCTTCCAGCCCTTAAAGGTATGACCTGCCCATGCGGGAGGCGTAGGAAGGGTCACTTGCCCGCCCTTCTCGACCGTTGCCGCCGCAGGGACCTTCCCCGTTTTATTTTCGCCGAGGCTATATGTAACGGTTACCTTCGTTGCGGGCGTGTCGGGGTCGTTGTCCGTCCACTGCGCCGTAAAGGTTACGTCCTTTTTGGGCATCGTGTAAGTAGCGCCCGCCGCGTAATCCTGCGTGCCGTCGTTCCAAGTCTTAAAGGTTGCGCCCGCTTTGGTGAAAGGATTTTCCTTTACCTTAAAGGTAGCACCCTCTTTGTACTTTTCCACTGCGGGAGCCGTTCCCGTACCGCCGCCGGCGGCGTAAGTGACCGTGTATTGCGTTTCTTCTACGGGCGGTTCTTTTTCACCGCAAGCGGTAAACAGCGCCGCACCGAAACAGACCAAACACAATAAGGTCAGAATACGGATCATGTGCTTTTTCATAACTTCCTCCTCAATCATTTTGTTTTACGCGATCGGTTCGCCCGCTTTGCCGCAGGCATAGACCTTCGCGCTTGAATCTATTATAAACTCGTTTTTGTATCTTGTCAATAGAGATAGAACAAAAAAATGGAAAAAAGTTTCAAATGCAAAAAAGTTTCACGGTTTTTTCCCCAAAAGATTTAATTATATTTGAATATATAGGAAAATTTCCTTCATTTGGCAATCATCAGCAAAGGCATAATTCCGTCACCCCCTCCTGAGGAGGGGGGTAGGGGGGAGCGAATGCCGAAAGGGGGCTCCTTATTTCTTGGCGCCCTCTTGAGGGGGAGCTGGC
>CANRNP010000008.1 GCA_947632015.1 uncultured Clostridia bacterium
AGGCGCCGAGGTCCGCCTCCCCCACGCCGCCCGTCGGGACGAATTTCACCTGCGGGAAGGGCGCCGAGAGCGCTTTGAGCGCTTTCAGACCGCCGAACGCGTCCGCGGGGAAAAATTTGACGGTGGAAATGCCGAGCGCGAGGGCGCGCATGATCTCGGTGGGCGTGACCGCCCCGGGAAGATAGGGAACGCCGCTCTCCGCACACACGCGGGCGATCTCCTCCGAAAGCCCGGGGGAAACGACGAACCGCGCGCCGCGGGAAATGGCGCGCCTTGCCGTTTCGGCGTCGGCGACGGAGCCAGCGCCCACGGCGATTTCGGGAAAGCGTTTGCGGCAAAGCCCGATCGCCTCTTCCGCGTAGGGCGTGCGGAAGGTGATCTCGGCGACGGGAAGTCCGCCCGCAAGCAGCCCCGACAGCCCTTGCAGCGCCTCCTCCTCCGTGCGGAAGGCAACGACGGGAACGATGTGCTTCATATTATCTCCTCAGACGGGTATCGCCGCGCAAAACGGCGTCGATCTCCTCCGCGGGAACGCAGAAATTGTCCCCGTAGAGGGTGTGTTTATAGGCGTTCGCGGCGGCGGCAAAGGCGATCGCCTCCCCTCCCGCAGCGCCGCGCAGAAGGGCGTGGAGCAGTCCCGCCGCAAAGGCGTCCCCTCCGCCCACGCGGTCTGCAATGTCCACCGTAAAGACAGGCGAGAAGTAGGCTTCCTCCCCATACAGCACCCCCGAGAGGCGGTTCAAAGAGGCGGAAACGCTCTCCCGCACGGTGAGGGCGGCGGCGCGGAAGCCGTAGCGCTCCTTGATCTCTTTCGCGGCGGCGCGGCATGCCGCAGGGTCCGTGCCCGCGGGGGAAAGCCCGAGAATGCCCAGCCCGTCCGAACTTGCGATGCAGAGATCGACATAGGGAAAGAGCGTGCCAAAGGCCTTCTTCGCCTCTTCTTCGGACCAGAGGTCGGCGCGGTAGTTGAGGTCGAAGGAGGTGGAACATCCCCTGCTCTTCGCCTCTTTGAGGGCGAGGAGGCAAAGCGCGGCGGCGTGGCTGCCGAGCGCGGGCGTGATGCCCGAGAGGTGCAGGTGCCGCACGCCCTCCAACGCTTCCGCAAGCGGATAGGCGGAAACAGGCGTTTGCGCAAAGACGGAGCCTGCGCGGTCGTAGATGACCCTGCCCGCGCGCAGAGAGGCGCCCTGTTCATAGTAATACAGCCCTATTCTGCCCTTGTCGCGCACGCAAAAGCGGGTATCGACGCCGCAGCGGCGCAGGCTGTTTTCCGCGGCCTGCCCGAGTTCGCCCTCGGGGAGCGCCGTCACAAAGCGGCTCTTTTCGCCGAAGCCCGAGAGCGCCGTGGCAACGTTCGCCTCGCTTCCGCCGAAGCGGACGGAAAAGTTTTCCGCGTCCGTGAGGCGCACGCCGCAGGGAGGCGTAAGGCGGAGCAATAGCTCGCCGATCGTAAGGATTGCGTTCATGATCTTCACCGTTGGAAATTATAGCATACGTCCGTCAAAAAGGCAACCTCTCGGGTGAAAAAACAACCGCGTTTCCGCGGTTGTTTTTTCCATCCGGTCCGGTATCAACCGAGATCTGTGAGTTTGACATTGGTCAAAATGAACGTGCCGCACTCGTGCGCAAATTGAAGCGCATACACGGGCGCGCCGATGTTTCCGTTTGCTGTGGAAACATTGTTCTTCCAGCTGAGCCAATCCGTATAAGGGCCGTCATTCGTCGACCACTCCCACTTAAACTCAACGACGTTGTCGCTGACGGTGTGCGTCAAACGGACATGGATCGGCGAGCCGATGGTCGCAGGAGGACAAGATTCGCCCCAGTGGATACCATCGAGCGCATCCTCCCAACAACCTGCTTTGACGATATCGTTCTCCGTATAGAAGGAGTTCTTGTATCCGACCCAATCTTCGAATTTACTGCCTGCGCGATACTGCACCGTGAAAGAGGTCTTGTTTTCATTTGTCGTGCGTTTCAGGACAGTGAAGTCAAATTCTACCGTGAAGTTGGTTTTGCCTTCGGGTCTCACGCAGAACGTGTTATCTTCGGGATTCCAATCTGCGCCCGTACGATGCTCGATAATGCCCTCCTTGGTCAAGATCGCATTTTCGCGGTTGCCTCTCTTCATGATGCAGTCGAAGTCGATATCATTGCTCTTATCGCCCATGACTTTCTTCGCGTAAGCATTCATACCCGTTGCGCTATTTGCGTCATGAAGCGCAGTGACGTCGAAGAACTTCGTCGCCGCGGCGGTCGCGCCGTCCTTGGTGGCGGTAAGTTTGACCGCGACTTTGCCCGTTTCGTAGCCCGTGCCGCCTTCGCTTGTGAAGCCGTTTACCATGACGTACCAAGGAAGCTGATCGTTCCCCGTAACATGTTCGACGATCAAAGGCCGATTGGTCGTGTTCGCGCTTTCGACTTGCGCAAAGGAAACCTCAGCAAGCGTGAGCTGTTCGCCCTCCGCGCCGTCCGTGACGTCCCAATAGAGCTGCAAGCCGAGGGAATTGAGAAGTTCGCCGTATGTGCCGCCGAAGGGATCGGAGCCGAGCACGGGCGCCTTCGCAAGGTCGGTGACAAAGCTCACGGGGATCTCAAGCGTAAACACTTTCTCCGCAAGGACCTTGTGCGTGTAGACGACTTTGAAGTGAACGGTGTTCGCTTCGGCAAGGGAGAGCTGCACGGAATTGCCGTTGCCCGCCTGGATGCCCGCCGTTTCGACGTCCTTTTCGTAAGTGACCTCATAGCCACCGAGGTAGGTTGCGCTTTCGCCCAACGTGTAGTTGACCGTAACGCTTCCGCTCGTTGCCGCACGCAGCCAGCCGTGCGTGAGCGTGACCTCTTGCGCAAGTTCGGGATCAAGCTCCACCGCCTTCACGGTAAAGGTGAGTTCGCTTGTCGCATAGGCGCCCTTCGCCGTGATGACCGTTGCGGTGATCTGATAGTCGCCCGCGACGAGCGCACGGAAGGAGTTGCCCTCCAACGTGTAGTAGGAAACGTCCGCGTTGCTGTAAGTGTCGCCGCCCTCTTTGACGGAAACTCTGTAATTCGTACTGTGCGCGCTGTCGCCCTCCGCATACGTCACATTGAGGTGAAGTTCGATCGCTGCATGCCCCTCGGTGAGGTTTTCGGTGTCCGCCGTGAACGACGAGATCGTGGGCTTTGCAGCGTTGGGGTCGGTCGCAACGACGGTGAAGCTCTTCGTTTCCTGCTTGCCGTTGCGGGAAGCCGTCACTTCCACCGTGTACTCGCCCGCCGTCTTGAAGGTGATCTTCTTTTGCGCTGCATCGAGGGTGTAATCGGTGGATTCCGTGGCGGCGGCGCCGTCCTTCTTGACCGCATAGGTGAAGGTGCTCTCGCCGTTGTCGTCGCAGGTGGTGGTGAAGGTAACGGTGCTTCCGATGTTGCAATGTCCGTCCTCCACGCCATCCACCACGGTGACTGCGGTAAAGTTGGGACCGTGAACGTCGACGGTGACCGTGACGCTCTCGCTCTTCTCGATTCCGTTGTAAGTTGCCGTAACGGTGAGGGTGTAGGTGCCGGCCGTCTTGAAGGTGTAAACCAACCCTTCCACGGTGTAGTCGGTATTCAAAGCCGCGGCGGCGTTCCCCTTCTTCACGGTGACGGTGACCGTCGTCGTGTTGGGAGCCTCGTAGTTGGGTGTCGCCGTATAGCTGAGCGTGACCTGCTCGTCGACAAAGGCCGTTTGCTTATCGGCTTTGACGTCGCTGAGCGTCGGCCCGGGCAGGGTGCCTTCCCAGTTAAAGGTGCCCTCGTAGCCCGTGAAGGTCTTGGTCTGCACCTTGACCGCCGCGTCGGCGTTCACGGTAAGAGCGCCGCAGTTTTCGAACGCGCCAAGCTCCACCGAGCCGCCCTTGACGTTGAGGGTCTTGAGCGTCGTGGGGATCGCATAGCCTTTCGCCGTCTTGCCGAAGAGGTAGCCGAAGTGGGTATCCGTCGCCTTCGCGGAATCGTTATAGTTGCCGACGAAGGGAAGGGTGAGCGTTTCGAGCTTCGTGCAACCCGCAAGGATGGGGCTTGCGAAGTACTGGATGCCGCCCGTGATGGAGAGCGTGGTGAGCGCTTCGCAGTTCTCAAACGCGCCCTGCGCGATACGGCCGTTTTCTGCCATCTGCACTTCGAGGGTCTTGATGCCGCTCTCTGCGAACGCCTTCTGCCCGATGTAGGTGAGCGCGCCGTTCAGCGTAAGCCCTTCGAGCTTTTCGCAGCCGTAGAACGCCTGCGTGTCGATGTAGGTCACCGTGCCCTGGAAAGTCACGCTTGTAAGGTTCTTGCAGTTCTTGAACATGTTCTGCCCGATGGTGGTGATCGCTGCGGGCAGGGTGATCGATTTGAGCGCGGTGCAACCGTTGAACACCTGATAATCGAAGGTGCCGAGCTTGGTGACGCCGCGAAGTTCGATCTCTTCGAGATGCGTGCAGCCCTGGAAGGCGAAGTCGCCGACGGTCTTGATCGAAGCGGGAACCACAAGGCGGGTGATCGCCGTGTTGCCGAGGAAGGCGCCCGCCGCGATGGCGGTAACGTTCTTGCCCTCGTACGTTGCGGGGATGGCAAATTCCGTCTTGTTCCCGAGATCGTCTACCATGCCCGTAACGGTGAGGTCGTTGCCGTTCTCCTCGTATTGGAAGTAATTGTCGATCTCCTGCGTGGCGCCGCAAGCGCATTCGCCCGTGACGGGATCGAATTCATGATCCATCTTGGTCGTGTTCGCTTCGCCGCAGGTGTCGCAGACATACCAATGCTGCTCTTTGTCGTAAGCGAATTTCTTCTGCTCGAAGGTGTGCGCCGCCTTTTCCGTTTCCTTTCCACAGACGCATACCTGCCAATGGTTGGTGGCGTCGTGCTGATAGGTCGTGCCGTAGGAGTGGTCCCGAAGCGAACCCGAGAGAACTTCCCCGCAGAAGCCGCAGACCTGTTGGTGCTTGTCGACGGGGTTCCCCTCTTCGTCCTCGGTGACGATCTCGTAGTGATAGTTGTGCTCCGTCTGGCGGATGACATTCTTATCGAGGACCTTTCCGCAGCGGCTGCACTCGCGGTAGGCGGTGTAGCCCTCGGTGGAGCAGTCGGCAGCCTTGCCTTCCTTATCCTGCCAATCGTGGCCGAGCGGCTCGGTCGTGTAGGTGTACGAATAGCCGCAGGTGCAGGTACGGGTGACGGTAGCGCCCTCGGTGCAGGTTTCCTCGCCCTCTTTTTTATCGGTAAAGGAGTGCGTCGCCTCGGCGCTCTTCATCCAATCGTGCTCGCAGGTCGCGGCGTGCCAATGGCTCTGCTCGTTGTACTGCCAGCTGTCGGAATAGGTATGCGTATGTTCGGGCGGAACGTTTTGGGTTTCGCCGCATGCCGCAAAGGTGACCGTAGCGGCAGCCGCCAAAGACATAAACGCCAAAATTTTCTTATAATTTTTCATCGCCGTTTCTCCTTTTGGTTAATTCGCCGTATCCGCCGCATAGAGCTCGGCGACCGCGCTGTCGGGCATCGCGTAGTCATAGACGCGGAAGCGATCGAGCAGCATTTGGGAATACTCGCCTGCCCCCCAAGTTGCCTTGCCGATGTAAACCGTAGGGGTGTCGCCGAGAATTTGCGCAAGACTGAACGAATTTGCTACCGTCGGCTTACCGGTCGCAGCCCTACCGTTAATGAACATCTTGGTGGAAGTTTTGTAGTAGACGATCGTCACGTTGACCCAATCCATGCCGCACTTCGTGTCGTCATAAGCGTCAAGTTGGTCACTCCAACCTTGGTTCAAATAACGTTCCGCGGAGAAAACACCCGGATCTTTATAAAGCGTGCCATAATAATTGCGAGGATCCTTCATCTCATTCGCATTCGGTGCCGCGAAGAAGAGCCAAGAAGTTCCGCCGGCTGTGATCTTCACGTCGAAGGAGATCGTCAGATTGTCTTTTCCCTTGAACAGGTCGCCTGCAAGGGTGAGGAACTTGTTATCCTTGAATTCCGCCGCCTTCGTGCCCGTTTTCTTACCGTCCACAAAGGAGAAATCGGCGCTGGGCGTTGCGGTGAAATTCCCCACTTTTGCCGTGAAATCCGAGTTTTCGAAGTCGAGATCGAAAATAAGATCCCCTTCCGTCTTATCGGGCGTTTCGGGCTGAGGGTTGGGATATTTCTTCAAAAGCTCCTCGTACTCCGCCTGCGTGATCGGGAGCACCGAGCCGTGGCGGAAGCGGGGACCGTTGAAAGTGAATTCGCCCGCCGTCGTAAAGACGCCCTTGGTGATGTCGTCCGTTTCGTAGGGCTTATACGTCCAGTTATCGAGGAGCAGGAACCACTTCTCTTCGGTGTTGCTCTTGTAGACCGTGGGTCCTTCTACGCCCGTCGTCTTGGAATAGTGCTGACCGTCGAGGGAATAGGTAGCGACCATTTCGAAGTCGCCGTCGAGGTGCGCGCCCTGTTCCATGAACACCCACTTGTTGCTCTCGTCCTTCGTGAAGCGGTAATACATTTCGTTCGCTTCGTTGTAGTAGAAGGTCGTATCGATGATATTGCCTTCCCGCTCCATGTACACTTCGGGCTCGGTGAAGGTTACAAAGTCCTCGGTGTAACTGCGGTAAATGCGGTAGTGCCAGTCGTAGCAGGTCTTGCTCGCGCGGTCGCCGACGATCGACGCCCACGTTACCATGTACTGCTCTTTATCCACGTCCCAGATAGATTCGGGCGCCCAGACGTCGAGCGCGTCCTCGGTGCCGATCTCCACCGCCCTGCCTTCGCCCATTTCGGTGAGGCTGTCGCCCTTCCAGACGACGATATTGCGGCTTCCGCCCGTCTGCGCCGTGCTCCAATCGCCCTTGCGGTTTGCAATGGAAAGGTCGGTGGCGACGATCGCGAATTTGTTGTCCTGTGTGCGGACAATGTGCGGGTCGCGCACGCCCTTCTCGCCGACGTCGCTCTTCAAGACGGGCTTGCTGTCGTTCAAAGTCGTCCAGTCGGTGCCGTTCTGAGAAACGGAGAAGTAAATTTGCTCCTTGTCGGCGTTCTCTTCGGTATCCACAAAGTGCACGAAGAGATAGGCGGAATAGCCGCCCGCGTCCTCCTCTTCCGCGGAAACGTCCGCCGCAGGTTGGACCGTTTCGGTCGTCTCCTCTGCGGAAGGGAGCTCGGCATACGGCTCCGCCGTACCCACGATCCCGGACGATCCCGTGATCATCGACGCAATGAGCAGCGTACTCAATGCCGCTCCTGCCAATTTTTTCATAGATTTTCCTCCTTACAGGTTTTCGTCTTTATCGAAAGTCTACATTATGCTCTTTGAGCCACGCATACGGGTCTGCCTCGTCCGAATTCGCGCGGTACTCCCGCGGGCTGACCCCTTTGTATTTTTTGAACAGGCGGGAGAAATACAATCTGTCCTCCACGCCGACCGCATAGGCGATGTCCCCGATCGGGACGTTCGTCTTTTTGAGCATCTCGCACGCCACGGAGACCCGGAAGCGGTTGAGATAGGTAAGCGGCGACATGCCGACCGATTCCGCAAAGAGCGTCATCATTCTGCCGACGGAAATATGGTTGTTCGTCGCTACGTCCTGCACCGTCAACGGGAGACGGTAATTGTTGTTCATATAGGTAACGATGTCGCGGATGTGCCGCTGTCTTACAGACGACTCTCCCCGCTCCTGCCGCAACCGCCCCGTGTGCTTGATGAGTTCCCCTAAAATGAGGAGGAAATACGCCGAGCACCGGATCTGCTGGATGCTGCTCGCATCGTACGCTTCGTAAAGATCTTTGAGCAACTCGATAAACGCCGAGAGATCGCTCAAATGGATAAAAGGTTTTTCGGGCGTTAAGCCGCAGGGCGCAAACATTGCCTCCACGTCGCTCGAACGGAAGTCGATCCAGATATACGACCACGGGTCGTGCGAGACGGGATAGTACTCGTATTCCCTGCCCGCAAAGAGCAGAAAGACGTCCCCTTTCGACAGCATCGTCTTTTTTCCGTTCGCATACAGAGTGCCGCTTCCGTAGAGAACAAAGTGCAGGGAAGAATACATATCCCATTTGCGCATCTCATGCCTTTTCTTGGGGTCGCAATGCTCTTGCCCCACACGCTGGATCCGAAGCGATAACTCCTCGTTTGCAAGTGCGCCGCCCTCTATGTCCAGATGTATCATCCTTTCCCTCCGTGCGCAAGCGCCGATTTCGTCTGCGGTACGGGCAAAACCGCCGTACCGCAGACCGTTTGCATTACGATTCTTTCTTCCTGGTAACGATGAGGGTCACGACGACCGCCGCCGCCGCGAGGACGATCCCGCCCACGCCGACGCCGATGCCGATCGCAAGCCCCGCTCCGTTGCCGTTTCCGCCGAAGGAGACGACGCCCGTGTGATCGGCGCTGAAATCCGCCTGCGTTACGTCGAGGGCGAAGATCTCCACCGAGCCGTCTTTGGTGAGCACGCTCACGACATAGGTGCCGGGGTCGTAAACGTCCATCGCGTTCCCGTCTGCGATCGTCATCTTGGAGACGCCGCGTTCGAGAAGCTGGTACGCCGTAACGGAATAGACGATGTAATCCGCGCTGTCGCCGAAGGAATAGCGGAGCTGGCGTCTTTCGAAGGATTTCCGCACGACGAGGGTCACGGGCTTTTCGCTCACGCGGAAGCTGCTCGTCGTAGACTGTCCCGCCGCCGTCTTTACAAAAACGGTGTATTCGCCCGTCTCGCCAAAGAGCAAAGTTTCGGGCGCGGCGGTTTCGGAAGCGATCTGTTTGCCGTCCTTATAGAGCTTATATTCGGTGACGGGCGCAACGGAGACCACTTCGAGCGAGAGATGATACTCGCCCTTTTTCCAGCCGTCCTTCGAAGGAGTGATGTTGAGAACGGGCGCGGACGGGTCGATGGTACCGACGGTGACGGTATCCGAATAGGTGACGCCGAGCCCCGAAGTGACGACGATGAAGTAAACGCCGTTCTCCGTCGCCTCAAAGGTGCCGTTGAGCTTATAGGGGCGGTCGAGGACGATCTCGTGCGTCTCGCCGTATTCGCCGAGGCGGTACGACCAGCTCGCGATGCCGCTGTCCGCCAGCGCTTCCACGCAGACCGTAACGGCGCCCGTCGTGTAATTTTCGGAGGCAAGGTAAGCCTTGAACTCCTTGATGTCGGTGACGGAGACGAGGAGCGGAGCGCTCGTGCCGCCCGCGTTGATCTGCACGATGCGGAATTGCGAGACGCCGAGTTCTTTCTCCCAGGCAAGCTCGTAGGAGCCGTCCTCGCCGATCTTCTCCCCGTCTACCATCTCCTCATAGAGGAGCTGTAACGGTTTTTCCGCATTGTAGAGCTGGATCTTCGCTCCTGCCGCAACGCTCGTGAGGGTGATGGAAGTATCTTCCATGCCGACGATCGAGGGCCCTTGGGGAGCCGCGGGAGCCGCGGGAAGTTCCACCGACATGGGCTGGACGGCGATGAAGCAGATCGTGGGCTCGTTCTCGGAGCCAACCTGCGTCATGTGGATATCCACTTTGCCGTTGCCGTCGGGTTTTACGTTCTCGAACACCGTGAAGCCCTTGCTCGACCCGATGAGCATCGTATCCGACCCGACGACTTTATCGTTAAAGGTGATATTTACGGTACGTCCGTGCCAGTGGGAGAGGGTGCCGAACCAAACGCGGTAACTTTCCGAAGCGTTGAGCCCGGAGAGCATGTAGCCCATATCGTAGGCGCCCACGCTGCTGCCCGTCCACACAAAGCTGTTGTAGGGGAAGGTCGCGTCGCCGGGGGCGTTGTGCGCCGCCGCGGTGTAAATGCCCCAGTCGCCGCCCTTCGTCGTTTTGCGGTCGGGCGTGCCGTAGTTGATGAGGCTCTCTCCGTAATAATCGAAGATCGTCTGGTTGTACGAATAGTAGCCGTCCACCGTTTCTGGTTCGGAAAAGAGCGGATCGGCAACGTCGTAGGACCCGCAGTTGATGAAGTAGACGAGACCTTCGGGCATGGTGGTGAGGTAGCGCTTTACGGGGATCGTAACGCCCTCCGCCTCGACAGTGCCCGTAACGTCGATCGTGGTAAAGTTGACGTTGACGCCCGTGCCCGCATTGATCGGATCGTACGAGATCGGGAGTTCTTGCGTCGTGCCGTCGGAATAGTGCGCCGTGGCGTTTTCGAGTTCCTCTTCTAAAAGAGCGCCGTAGGAGACGACCTGACCGAGAGAATAATCCGCCGTCATGAGCACCTTGCTGTCTTTCGCGGTGATGAGCACGCCGCAGAGCGCGCCGTCATATTCGACCGCGACCGTCGTATCCGCCAGATTTTCGGAAACGGAGACGACGCAGTTGCCGCTCTTTCCCGCGAGGGAAACGGATTTCCCCGCCACGGTGAGCGTTTTGCCTTCCTCCGCTTTGAGCGCAACGGCGATCTGGTACTCTCCCGCCGCGGAGACGGTGAAGGTGTATGCCGCGCCCGTGCCGTAAGAGGCGAAGAGGGTGCTCCCTAAGGTAACTTCCCCTTCGCGGGTGACCTGGGCGCCCTTTGCGGCGAGCCCCAGCGCGCCGTCTAAGGCGATGGCGTCCGCATTCGCGCCGACGTCTATAAACGCTTCGACGGAGGGTGCGGCTGCAAGCGCCTCACGGGCGGGAGCGACCCCGCACACGAGCGCTCCGCCGAGACAGAGCGCGGCGGCGCCCGAAAGAAGCGCGATCATCTTTTTTCCGTTCTTTCCGTTCATGCTTTTTTCCTCCTCTTGATAACGATCAACGTGCACGCGACTGCCGCTGCGGCGATCGCAACGCAACCGATCACGATGCCGGCGATCATAACGGCGTCCGCGCCGCTCCCTTCGCCCGCGCCGATCACGCCGCTGCTGCCGCTGCCGCCGCCCAAAGCGGGAGACTGCACGTAGAGCACGACCGTTTCGATTTCCGTGCCGTTTAAGAGATTGAGATAGTATTTGCCTGCCTTATCCGCCTTCATCGAAGGGATGGCTTCGTCCTCGCCCGCGCGGTAGAGGGTCGCCTCTACGTCCGCTCTCGCCTTGGCGGTAACGGTAACGAGCCCGTCTTTCTCCACGGAAATATCGGCAAGTTGCGCCTTTTCTGCGCCGTAGGAGACGTAGTACACCATTTTTCCGGTGCTCTTGCCGAGCCCGTTGGTAAAGTAGATCTCGTATTTGCCCTCTTCGTCGAGGGTGAATCTGCTCTCCTCGGTGATCTCGCGGGTGGTGCCGTTGAAGTCGGCATAGAGCTTGCCGCCCGAAGGGGATTCCGCCGCGTAATCAAGGGTGATCCCGTTCGCGGTGAACGAAATGGTGAAGTCGAGGGCGGGATCGGTGCGGTCGATATTGCCGACGGTAAAGGTGCGTTCGTATTCGAAGCCCGCGTTCGTAACGATCTTCACAGTATGTTCGCCGTTCTCGGTCGCGGTGACGGTATATTTGCCGTCTGCCGCGGTCGCCTTCACGCCGTCGATTTCAACCTGCGCGACGCCGCTCACGGCGGTCGGCGTAAGGGTGATGACGACGTTCTCATCCGTCCATTCCTCGGTGGAATATTCCGCACCGTAATCGACGGCGTCGATATTTGCGATGTTGAAGGTCTTTACGCGCGTGTTGTCTTCGGAGACGAGGGTCACGCGGTATTCGCCGTTCGCCTTCGCGCGGAAGTAGAAGCCTTCGAGAAGGTTATAGTTGGTTCCGTCGGGAGAAGTGAGGGTGAACGAGGTGATGCTTTGGGTAACGTGCGGGACAAAGCGGACCGTCGTCGTTTCGCCGTCGCGCACAAAGTCCTCTTCACACAAGATCTCGAAGTCGAGTTTCGCATTCACCCCTGCCGAGAGCACGAGTTCGGGGGAAGGATCGGTCCCGTTTTCGCCAGCCGAAACCGCCTGCGTGATATGCAATTCGTAGGAATCTTCGGGCAGATAGTCGGCGACGGAGATCGTCTCAGTCTCCGCTTCGGGCTTGAAGGAGCCCGTCATCACGTTGTTCTCGTCGTAGAGGTAGACGGTCGCATTTGTTTTGAGCCCGGAGAGGGTCACTTCGCCGTTACGCTCGATGTCCGTCTTGTCGGCGGTGACCGCTCTTCGGCTTTCAGCGCGGGGGTCGTGGAATACACCTTGATGAAGCCGACTTGCGCGCCGTCGCCAAAGCTCTGCCGGCATCTTACGACGAGCTCGCCGTTTGCATCCGCCTTGACGTTTTCGCCCTCGAACGATTCCGTAATGGGATTCGCGTTTTGGATCAAGATCACGTTGCCGACCTTCGTCTCATTTACGAGAACGTCGAACTCACGGGTACTCCATTTCTCACAATGCCCCGCTACTTCGATACGAAGGGGCTCATCTTTCTTGAAACCGGTCATCTTATACTCGACATACTTCTTGTCGGAGCCGTCTAAGCCTTCGCGGATGGACCACTTGTTCTCCTTGTCGTTCGCCCAGTTGACGCCGTTATTGTAGTTGTTGCCGACGTAGCCCCAGCTCGTGCCCGCCTTAGCGTCTGCGCCGAACTCTCTGTCGTGCGTGGTAGTCTGTTTGGAGCCAAGCTGGGTGGCGTCGTCGGGAGGAGTGCCGCCTTCCTTAATGTAGCCGCAGTCGATGTTGTAGTAGAGCTGCGAGCCGCCCTCCTGCATCCAGCGGTAGGTGTAGTAGCAGTTGACGCCGTTGCGGAAGGAGAATGTCGCCTTCGCCTCCTGGTTGACGGAGAGGCTCGTGATGTCCACGGTCACCTTCGCGTCCTCATAGGAGAGCGTTTCGTGCGTTTCGTCGGTATAGTAAAGTTCAAAGGATTTTTCGGCAAGTTCTGCAAAGATGTCCTCACCGATGAAGATGTCCTCCCGCATGCCCGCATAAGTGCTGAGGTCGGAGGCGCCTTCGGTATAGAGCGGAAGTTTCACGTCCGGTTCGGTGATCGCGATGAGCGAGAGCAGAGCGCTCTTGCCGTCCTCTCCCGAATTCTCGACGCTGACCTTCACGATCTCGTTATCCTGCGCCGTTTCGAGGTCGAAGTAGAGCGCATTATAGGTGAACTCGTTGAGCGTGGCTTCTTTTTCCACGCTTCCGACCTTCGCCTTCACGGTGCGTTCTCCCCAGCCGTCCTCGCCGCCGAAGAAGCCGATCACGACCCGATAGCTTCCCGCTTCGGGAATGGTGAAGGTGTATTCGAGGGTGGATTCGGACGATCTTTCGGCGGGCCACATGGAGCTCATCGCGTCATCGGGACCGTAATAAGCCTCGGTGAAGGTGCCCGTATAGCCCCAACGGCATTCCGTGAAGGGGTCTGCCGCCAAGGCTTGGTCGGAACTGCTCTGCAAGGTGCCGAGCACAGCGCCCTTCGAAAGGGTGTAGGGATCGGAAGTGCCGCAGTCGACAAAGTAGAGCACGCCCTCCGTCGCTTCCAGAGAGATCATCTTCAAAGCGGATTCGGGAGAGATCACGCGGTCGGAACCGTCCGTCGCCACAATGCGGAAACGGAGATCTTTGCCCGCGAAGCCGAAACTGCCCTCGCCGTCCTCGGCGAATGCGTCGTCGGGCTCCTTCCAGACGCCCTTTTCATAGACCTCGACGGAAAAGTCGAAGCCGTCGAACCCCTCTGCCGTGTAGCTGAACTTCACTTCGCCGTTGAAGCCGATCGCGTTTTCAATGAAGAGCTTTTGCTCGCTCGCGTCGATGTCGTGCGAGGTGTAGATCACCGCGCCGTCGAGGTTGGACCAAGAGCCTTTTGTGCCCTCTGCCGCCTTTACATACACGGTGTGCCAGCCCTCTTCGAGGGTGTTGTTGCGGTAGACGAGCTTGCCCGTCTCTTTCGTCGCCGAATAGATGTCCACATGCTCCGTCGCCTCCGCGGTATCGGGATCGCTGTCGATGTAGATGTCGACCGCGCCCGAATCGCTCTTTGCGAGGAACAGAAGCCCGATGCCCGTACCGTAGAAGCGGTATGCAAGACAGCCGTCTTTCGAATAGGAGGTCTGACCGAAATATTTTCCGTCGCCGCCGTTTGCGGAGAAGCCCGTCTGGTAGAACTGTTCGGTGTCGCCGTTCTCTTCGATCGCAGTCTTGATCGCCGCGGCATTGCTCATGGGCTGCATCGCGCTCTCGTCGACGAAGTACCCTGCGCCCTTTTGGCTCTTGCCGTGGATGACGTACGTCGTGACGGAGTAGTCCGAAACGCTGTCCGTGAGGCTGCTGCCCGTGGTGGAGACCGCTTCGTGCTTCCAGTTGTTGTTCTTATCGGTATAGATCTTCTCCACCGACTGCGCGGCAAAGCCGTCGAAATCGAGGGTGAAGGTCTCGCCCGAACTGCTGTTATTCTGCTTTACGACAACGAGCGTTTCGCCGTCGGGAGAAACTGCCGCCATCGTGTTGTCCTCGTTGACGTCCACGAAATGATAGCCGGGGCGGATGTATTTGGTGTATTGTCCGCTGAGGTAGTATGCCTTGGAGAGGACGAAATCCTGATAGGTGAGCCCCATGGAGGCAAGGTCTACGCCCTGCGCCTCCGCCTCTTCCTGCGTGTAATAGACGCCCTGGATGAGACCGTAGTTGGTGCCGCCCTTCATCTGACCGACCATGTCCTCCATGCCCTGCCAAAAGACGTAGGCGTCCACGCCGCCGTGTTTTACGGTGTCGATGATGGACTGCGTGTACTTGAAGCCCGTCTTTACCGAATCGGGATCGTACTCGGCTTCGCCGTTGTCGGCGCCTTCCGACCAGCAGATCTCGGACATGTAGATCTCTTTGCCGTCTGCCTTCGCGGCGCGGTAGAAGCGCTGTGCGCCGCTTACGTCGTACGAGTAGATATGATAGGTATAGCGATCCGCGCCCCTTACGATGTCCGCGCCGGAAACGGGGTTGCCCTCGCTGTCCGCCGTGTTATAAGAGGTCGCCGAGCCGTACTGCTCCCATGCGACGTCGGTATTCGTCTCGTCGCCCCAGTTATAGGGAACGTCGAGCCCGCGCTCTTCCATCCCTTCCCGAAGGAGATGCAAGACCTGCACCTTCTGCTGCGGGGAGAAGTAGCAACCCTCCTGGTCGCCGTTCGTGCCCCAGAAGTAGGAGCCCGATTCGTTGAACGGTTGCAGGTTTTGCAGGATGAAGCCCTGCGACGTGAGGTATTCATAGACGTCGAGGAAGTAATCCACGAAGTCCTGATTGTACAGGGAATCGAGGTTCTGCCCTCCGCCTGCGCCGCCCGAAGAACAACCGGAAATGGTCATCCAGTAGGGAGGCGAGTTGGAGTAATACTCGCTGATGTAGTCGTTTTGTCCGTTTTCGCCGTGCTCGTTCTGGATCCAGTCGAGCACCCAGAGCTGACGGTGATCGGGGACCTGCGTCCAGGAGAGGGTCTCTCCGTTCTCGCCGACCCAAGCGTAGTCGCCGAGGGTCGTCTCGGTATAGTCGTGTCCCGAAGGGTCCTGCTTCGTCTCCTGCGTGGCGCTGCGCCAGCCGGGGGTATTGCGGTCGTCGGACATATGGGTGTGCGCGGGATCGTCGCCGCCGCCCACGTTGTAGCGGGCGATGTTCAGATTCAGCCCGCTCTCTCCGTAGAGCGCTTCCGCGATCTCTTCGCGTTTTTCCTTGCCCGTAGAGCCCTTCCTCGTCCAGTCGCCGATCTCCGTAGCCCACCACGAAAGGGAGAGCCCCCAGCCGTCGAACTCTTGAAGCTGTTTTTCAAGGTTTACGCTGTAACGGTTGGCGGAAGCGCCCGCAACGGGAAGGGACGCGATGCCGCCTGCCGCAGTGCCCGCAAAGAGCAACGAGCATGTGAGAAGCGCCGCCGTCCTTTTCCAAGAATTTCTTTTCATAATTCACCTCTAAGATGGTAATGGTATCAACCCTTCACGGCAGAGAACACGATGGAGCCGATGATCTTCTTCTGGAATGCCGCAAACACGATGATGATGGGCACGAGAGAGAGAAGAGACGCCGCCAAAACGCCGGGGATCTCGCGGGTGGACCCGCCCGATCCGCTCAATCTGTTGACGAGAAGAGGAAGCGTGAGCCAGTTTCTGTCGCCGATGAAGAGCAACGGACCGAGGAAGTCGTTCCAGTTGCCGATGAACGACAGGATCGCCTGCGTCGCGATCGCGGGCATCACGAGGGGAAGAAGCACGGAGAGGAAGGTGCGGGTATAGCCTGCGCCGTCGAGCCGCGCCGCTTCGGTAATGCTGTCCGGTATTCCGTAGAAGAATTGCCTCAAAAAGAATACCGTTGAAATAGAGCCGAAGAATTTGGGAATGATGACGGCGAGCGGACCGTTCGTGAGGTTCATTTCGCCGTACAACCAAGCCTGCGGCAACATGATGACCGCGAACGGGATCATCATCGTGCCGAGCATGATGAGGAATACGATGTCTTTCCCGAAGAATCTCAGCTTCGCGAACGCATAGGCGGCAAACGCGGAAACAATGATCTGCACGATGACGACGGGGATCGTCGTCAGAATGCTGTTGCCGAAACCGCGGATGATGCCGCCCTCCATGAGACGGTTGCAGTCGTTCCACATGGAGACGAAACTTTGAAGGGTCCATTCATGCGGGAAGAAGGTCGTATAGATCTCGGTATGGGGCTTCAACGTAGCGAATACCATCCAGATGAAGGGAAGAAGCATGATCACCGCGCCCAAAGCGAGCAGGATCGTTATCACGATGTCCGCAATGAGTTTGGGCGTAACGTGGAAGGAAGGCTTTTTCGCTTCGGTTGCCGCAACGGCGGCTTCGTTTTCGAGGATCTCGTTTTCCATGATCAGTCCTCCTCCCTTTTTCTTCTGTCGACGTACATCTGGATCGCCGTGATGATGAAGATGAAGAACGCCAGGATCCATGCGCCCGTAGAGGCGAGGCCAAGGTTCTTCTGCCCGAAGAAGTAATACACGAATCCGACCGCCGTCATGCCGTCCGGATTCCCGTCGCCGAGGAGGATGAACGGCTCGTTGAACATTTGCAGCGAGCCCATGAGCCCGGTGACGAACAGGTAGAAGATGGTGGGATAGAGCGCGGGCAGGGTGATCTTCATGAGGATCGTCCAGCTGTTCGCGCCGTCGATCTTCGCCGCCTCGATCTGGTCGGGCGAGACCGATTGCAACCCCGCGATGAACATCAGCGTCGTGTAGCCGACCCCCTTCCAGACAAGGAGCAGGTTGACGGTGAACGCCGCGCCCGCGCGGGAGTCGAGAAGCATCAAACTATCCGTTGCGCCGTTTTTCATAAAGAGCTGGTCGATGGTGCCGCCGTACTTGAACAGGTTTTGCCAGACGATCGATACCGCGACGATGCTCATGACGCCGGGAAGATAATAGATGACGCGGAATGCCTGCACGCCCTTCATGTTGCGGTTCATTGCGACGGCGAGGAAGAATCCGAGCACAAGGCAAATGGGCAACTGTATGGCGAAAACAAGCGTGTTGAGGAAAGAGTTCCAGTAGTCGTGCGAATTTAGCCCGCCGAAAATGGACTGGAACCACTTCCAGCCGACAGGCTCCGATTCGAAGAGAGAGCGCAGTCCGTCCCACTCATAGAACATCGACATGATCGACATGATGAGCGGGATCGCCGTAAAGACGAGGATCCCGATGACCATCGGGGATATGTAGAGCCAACCGATGAGGTTTTCCTGGCGCTGCAAAGCATGGCTCAAATTCTGTTTGGGCTTTTTTGACGGCGCCTTCGCCTGCACATCCGCGTCCATCGGAGAAACCGCTTCCACGGCTTCTTGTTCGATGAATTCGTTTTCCATAATTATCTCCCGCTACGGATCACTTATTCTTGGTTCCGTCGTACTGTTGCTGCATGTTCTGCTGCACTTGCGTCCAGTTCGTCTGTTCGAATTTGGTGAGCGCACCGCCCTTGCCCGCTTTCCATACGGCTTCGAGCGCGTCGTCGAGGCTCTTCATCCAAACGCTGTCGTAGGTGTAGTATTTGGCGGGAAGGAAGCCGTGATCGCCGCTTACGACGTCGAGGAATACGCCGCGCGTCTTGGGAGAATAGATGCTGTCGTTGCTGGGATCGCGGTAGCTGTTCTCCATATCGGTAAGAAGGGGCAGAGAGATCTGCTCGTCCTTGACCAGCTTGTTCTGGGCATAAGAGGACATGAAGGAGATGGCGACGCGCTTTGCGATGTCACCCTTTTCGGGGTTCTCCGCGTCCTCCGCGCAACTCTTGGAGACGACGTATCCTGCGGAAGTGATGACGCCTTTCCAGTCGGTCCCGCCGCTTACGGTCGGCCAAGGCATAACGCCCCAGTTCCCGTCGCCGAGGTGATCGTTATAGTCGGCAACTTCCCACGAACCGACAAGCCCGTAGAAGCAAACTCTGCCCGCGGTAAAGTTCGCATAGGTCGCGCCCATGTAGTTGCCCGCGCCGCAATCTACGAGCTCCGCCTGGTACTTGATCGCCTGTTGGAGGGGCGTTCCTTCCTCGATCGCGGCGACCTTCCCGTTCGCTCTGCCTCCCGTGAGGTCGATGAGCGGCGCGCCGTAAGAATTGACGAGCACTTCGACGGAAGGAATATCGCAGGCATATTCCGTGGGACCCTTGTTGGAGGATTCGGAGATGATCTTGCAGATATTCTTGTAGTCCTCCCAGGTATAGGTGCTCTTGCTGAAATCCTTTTCGTAAGGCATTTCATAGCCCGCCGCCTTGATCTCCTTTTCGAACTTTGTGAGGAGCGTCTTGTTGTAGCCGAGCTGTTGGGTCGAAAGGTCCTTCGGGAAGGCATAGATGTCGTCCTGCGGATTTCCGAGTTCGCCCGTCGCGGGGTTGTAGCGGTACATGTCGAGCGCGGTCTTGTTGACCTTGTCGACTTCGACGATGTCTCTTCCCGCGCCGTCGAGATAGCTTTGGAGCGAGACGATCGAATCTTTGTACTGCAACAGTTCGTTGGGACGGACATAGAAGATGTCGGGCACTTCGTCGCGGATGATCATGCCGCCGAGCCGATCGTAATAATTGCTCTCTTGCTCGTAGTCCGCGTCGATGGTGTAGTTGAGCCCTTCCGCTTTGAACTCTTCTTCCAGATGATCAAAGTACTCATCGTAGAACAGGCTCTCGTGAAGGTTCGCGAGCAGGAACACGGAAATCGTGTGCGCGGAGTCCTTCCCGCATCCCGCCAGAGCGCCCATTGCCGTTGCGGCGATCAGCATTGCCGCCGAAATCGCTGCCAGTTTTGTCTTTTTCATAACTTCCTCCTTACAATAATTTCTATTTTTTCGGGTTTCCCCGATATTACCTAACCGATAAAAATTCGACTTGTTCGAGACAGGCGTCTGCGCCGAGCGCTTCCGCCAGAAGAAAGACTTTTCCGTTCCACGCGGGGCAGAAATAGAGCAGGTCGGCGTCGCCGCCTTCGAGTTTGGGCGCGTTCTTCCAGCCGACCAGCGCCCTGCCCGTCACCCTTCCGCCCGCAACGCAGGTGATTTTGAGGCTCTTGCCCGTAAATTTGAGGTAACCTTCCCGCGGGGCGGTGAATTCCGTGAAGAGCGCCCGCTCGCCTTCGACCCGCAGAGGGAGAGCGACCGCGCCGCCTGCTTCCGCCATGCCGAGAAGCTCCCGCGACGTCCGCACGCGGACCGACTGCGGCTTGATGCCGTCTGTATGCCACAGGCGCAGACTTCCGCAGTCCTGCGTCCATACCTGTTTGCGGTAGACGACGGTAAGTTTCCCCCTCTCCCCCTTTTTGAGAGATTCGGTAAGTTCGAAGGTGCCGAAATCGCAACTGCCGAGTTTTTTCCCGTTGAGATAGATTACCGTCTCGACCGCCTCCGTCGTCTTGACGAAGAGCCGCTCTCTGCGGCGCGTTACCTCCGTCGTATAGGCGCAGAAAACGGGCTTCCGCGTGCTGTTCCACTTGTTGATCCCGATCCGCACGGGCATGCCGCCGTCCGTTTCGATGAAGTCCTCCCCGAACTTGTCGAGAAGGCAAAAATCACAGCGCTCCACCCGCTCTTCCTCTCCGACGCCGAACGAGAGGACCCCTTTCTTGCCCGCAATGCGCAGGGCGGGCGACTGCGGATCGTCGAAGTTGCAATGCCCCCACTTCTCCGCCTCTACCGTAATTTCGCCGCCGCACGGCGGAAGGAGCAGATCTCTCCCGTCCGCGAAGAGGGTCTCCCCGCGCGTTTCGCCGATGACGCGCAACATGTCGCAGGGACGCTCGATAAAGAGCCGCGCGCCCTCCGGAATGCGCAACCGGTATTCCGCCAGCCCTTCCCCGGCGCAGAGCGCGCCGAAGTGGGTGCCCCTTTCCGCGTCCGCTTCGCGGCGGAAGGGAAGCGAGGCGGCGAAAAAGCGGGAGAGCGCTTCGGACGAATACTCCCCGCCGCAAAGCCGACCGCCCGCAAGCAGGGCGACCGCCTCCTTCCTTCCGGCAAAACGCACGCAAATGCCGTGTACGTCGGTATCTTTTTCGATCAGGATCTCGCCCTCGCCGAAATCGAGCCCGACGCGGGGAGAGCCCTCCGCGCAGAACACGAGGTTGCATTCATCCGAAAGGACGAGCTCGCAGTTTGCCTGCGTGAGCGTTGCGGGAATGCCGCAGGGGCGAAGGCTCAGCCCGAAGAGGAAGAAGGGCGCTCTCTGCGCGCCGACCGTTGCCGACACGCGGACGCCGCGATATGTAAACGTAATTTCGCCGTCCTTCGAAAAGTTCGGCACGCAGACGGCGGAGCCGCCGCCTGCGAGAGAGAGCACGCGCAGTCCCCCCTCCGCCGTCATAAAGGTACAGCGTTCCGGCACGACCGCCCCGCGGGCGGGAAGCGCGCCGCCGAATGCCCCGCGGGTCGCCCGAAGCAGGGCGGAAAACAGCACCGCTTCCTCCGCTTCCCCGCGGTAGTTGCCCGCCGCGTCGATCATCGACTCGAAATCGTAGACCGACGTGATGAACGAATCGGGAGCGCCCCAGTTGTTGATCGCCTGAAAGTGGTCGAAGTTGTTGCCCGCGACCTGGTTATAAGCGCCGAGCAGCTTCGCCCCGCAGGAAAGTTCCCTGCGCAGAAGGAAATGATCGCGGTTGGTTTCGGAGACGAGGAGCGGTTTTCCCATCTCGCCGAAGCGGAAGGCATAGCCCTGCAATTCGGCGTCGAAGGTGGGATCGAGACTGTCGGGATAGCAATTCAGCGTCCCCTCGATCTCCTTGCGCGCATAGGCGCCCGCGCGGCGGATGTCGTACTGCCCCGCACAGCAGAAACGGGGGATGTCTGCGCAATATCCCCGCGCGGCAAGATACAGCCGCGAAATATATTCCTTCGGATCGGGACAGTCGAAAAAGTCGAGCTCGTTTTCAAGCTGCAACAAAATGACCGTTCCCCCCTTGCCGTAAGTGAAGGGATCGATGCGGGAAAGGACCGCCGCGTACCAGCGTTCGACCTCTTTGAGATAGCGTTCGTCCGCACAGCGGATGGGCATATCCGATTCGAGGATGCGCGCGGGCAAACCGCCGCCGCTCCATTCCGAACAGATATAGGGACCCGGACGCGCGATGACGAAGAGCCCCGCGTCCCTCAATTCGCCGAGAAACGCCGAAATGTCCTTTTCCCCCGTAAAATCGAACGTGCCGTCCTCCCGCTCGTGATAATTCCACGGGAAATAGACGTCGACGCAGTTGTAACCGGTTTTCTTTAACTTTTCGATGCGCTCATGCCAGACCGCCCGCGGGAGACGAAAGTAAAAGAGGGAACCGCACAAAAGCACCTCGTACCTGTCCCCGATGAGCACCCCTTTCTCCGTGAGTTGTACCGTCCGCCGATCGTTCATTCTCTGTAACCGCCTTTCTGTGTTACTTCGCCACAAGTGTTATTTTTTCACAAAAAATGTTCTTTGCCATACTATACATGCAAGCGCTCCCGATGTCAACAGAGACTTGAAAAAAGAGAATATTGTCCATATTTTTGGTGATATATACTCAAAGTTCCGAATAAAAATGTAAAATAATTCCTATTTTATAAATATTGTGAATAAATTTTGGACATTCTGTAATTTCCGCGGAACGCAAAAAAGCCGCCGCGCCTTCCTCGGCGCGGCGGCTTTTTTGAAAGACGGTTTATTCCTCTTTGAAACTTGCGAGAAAGACGGAGCGGACCTCCTCTTTGGTGAGGACCTTATACCCGCCCTCTTTGATAAAGGTGCTCCCGACCAAGCCGTCGAGCATCTCCCGCGTTGCGCCGAGGTCGGAGATATTCATCACAAGTCCGAGTTCGCGCATCCACGCTTCCATGCGCTTTAAGCCTTCGAGCGCGACGGCGGTCTCCGTTTTGCCTGAGGGGTCGACCTCCCACACATTGACGGCATACCGCGCGAATTTCGCCACGGCGCAGGGCAGAATGAGTTTATAGTAGGGCATGGAAACGGCGGAAAGCGTCATGCCGTGGGTGGCGTTTGTAAACGCTCCCACCGCCTGCCCCAACATATGAACCATCCAGTCGGTCGTCTTTCCCTTCGCCACGAGGGTATTGAGCGCCCATGTCGCCGTCCACATGATGTTGCTCCGCGCTTCGTAGTCGAGGGGATCTTTCACGGCGACGCGCGCACTGCGGATGAGCGAGCGCAACAGCCCCTCGGAGATATAATCGCTCGTATTGTCGTCCGTGCCCGAAAAATACTGTTCGAGGATATGCGACATGATGTCGTAGATCCCTGAGACCATCTGGTATTTGGGGAGCGTAAAGGTAAATTCGGGGTTGAGAACGGAGAACACGGGAAAGACGTTATCCCCGAACACATGCCCGACTTTGAGTTTTTCCGCGGGGTTGGTGATGACCGATCCGCCGTTCATCTCGCTCCCCGTGCCGACCATCGTGAGCACGCATCCGACGGGCACGACCTTGCAGGAGACGTCCTCGAAGCGGACGAAGTATTTTTCCCAGACGTCCTCTTCGCAATTTACGGAGACGGACACCGCCTTCGCGTAATCGCATACCGAGCCGCCGCCGACGGCGAGGATGAGATCGGCTCTTGCCGCCCTCGCCCGCGCGACCCCCTCTTTCACTTTTTCGATCGTGGGGTTGGGCATAACGCCGCCGTCCTCAAACACCTCTTTGCCGCATTCTTTCAAAATGCCGAGCACCTTCTCGTAAATGCCGTTCCGCTTGATCGAGCCGCCGCCAAACACGAGCAGCACGTTCTTTCCGTATTTGGGCAGTTCTTCGTGCAAGCCTTCGAGCGCATTCTTGCCGAAATACAGGCGGGTGGGATTGCAATAAGTGAAATTCCCCAACATCTCTTTTTTTCTCCTTCTTTAAGCTCTTTCGGGGTCGGCTCTGCCGCACCGCAACGTAATTATATCGCGGGAGGAAGGGAGCTGTCAAACACTTTTTTTGCGTTTCGGGGGCGTTCTTTGAGGAAAAAGAGCGGTAGCGGCGAAAAAAAGTTTCTTTTCGGGCAAGGGGAAAAAATCGGTTGCCACGCAAACGCATTTGTGCTATAATCGCGGAAAAAGGCGCGAGCCTTTCCATAAGGAGGTTTTTCGATGAATTTGGGAACAACGTGGGATAAGACGTTCGAAAAGAGCGACAAAGTGCTTCACGAGAAGGTGACTTTCCGCAACCGTTACGGAATCACCCTCGCCGCAGACCTGTACGCGCCGAAAAACGGGGCGGGAAAACTCCCCGCCGTTGCGGTGTGCGGTCCCTTCGGTGCGGTGAAAGAGCAGGCTTCGGGGCTGTATGCCCAGACCCTCGCCGAGCGCGGCTTTCTCACCATCGCCTTCGACCCCTCCTTTACGGGCGAGAGCGGCGGGGAGCCCCGCAACGTGGCTTCTCCCGACATCAACACCGAGGATTTTTGCGCCGCGGTAGACTATCTCTCCTGCCATGCACAAGTCGACGCGGAAAAGATCGGCATTCTCGGCATCTGCGGCTGGGGCGGAATGGCGCTCAATGCCGCCGCCGTCGATACCCGCATAAAGGCGACCGTCGCCTCCACGATGTACGACATGACGCGGGTGACCGCCTACGGCTATTTCGACAGCCTCGACGAAAACGGCAGATATGAAATGAAGCGCTCGCTCAACGCGCAACGGACGGAAGATTACAAGCGGGGCGTCTATGCGCGGGCGGGCGGCGTCGTAGACCCGCTTCCCGACGATGCGCCCTTCTTCGTGAAGGATTATTACGACTATTACAAGACGAAGCGCGGCTATCACGTCCGCTCCCTCAACTCCAACGAGGGCTGGAACACGACCTCCTCCCTCTCCTTCCTCAACATGCCCATCCTGCAATTTTCGCAGGAGATCCGCAGCGCCGTCCTCCTCATCCACGGCGACAAAGCGCATTCCTGCTATTTCTCGCGGGACGCATTCAAAAAATTAAAGGGAGACAACAAGGAGCTTCTGCTCATCGAGGGCGCCGTGCACACCGATCTTTACGACAGGACGGATATTATCCCCTTCGGCAAGATCGAGGATTTTTATCGGACGTATCTCAAATAACGGAGCCTGAAAGACGCATGAACATCATACGAAACAAAAATTTCGACGAAGAGAGGGCGCTCTACCGCCTTCAGGACGCGCTCGTCGAAAATTGCCGCTTTGCGGGCGAGGCGGACGGCGAATCCTTTCTCAAAGAGAGCGACCGCATCACCGTAAAGGACTGCTATATGGATCTCCGCTATCCGATGTGGCATACGACCGATCTCACCCTGCTCGGCTGTGAGATGACGGAGCGGTGCCGCGCCGCGCTCTGGTATGTCCGCAACGCGCGCATCGAGAACTGCCGTTTCGGCGGCATCAAGGCTCTGCGCGAATGCGAAAATATCCTGTTGAAGGAATGCGCCGCGGTCTCGCCGGAATTCGGATGGCGTTGCAGGCGGCTCCGCGTGGAGGGCGGGAAGATCGAGGCGGAATACGCCTTCTTCGAATGCGAAGATCTCACGGCGGAAGGGCTTACCCTCTGCGGGAAATATTCCTTTCAATACACGAAAAACGCCCTCGTTACAAATTGCAACTGCAAGACGAAGGACGCTTTCTGGCACGCCGAAAACGTGACGGTGAAAGACTGCGTCCTCGACGGGGAGTATATCGGCTGGTATTCGAAGGGGCTCACCCTCATAAACTGCCGCATCAAGGGCACCCAGCCGTTCTGCTATGCAAACGGCCTCACCCTCGTCGGCTGTACGATGGAGGACTGCGATCTCGCCTTCGAATACAGCGACGTGCAAGCCGACATCCGCGGCGGGATCGTCTCCGTGAAAAATCCCCTGCGGGGGAAGATCGAGGCGGATGAGATCGGGGAGATCATTCTTTCAAACAGCAAATACGAAACGAACGCCGAGATCGTGAGGCGGAAAGAACAAACATAGAAACATATACACGGAAGGGCGGAGATACCGCCCTTCTTTTTTACCCGCTACTTCAAAAAAAACAAGATCTCCTGCTCCTCGTCCGTCCGCGCGGAAAAGCGCACGGAGAGCACGGCGCCGTCGGGAGAAAAAGCCGTTTCCCCGAAGGGAACGGTATCCGCTTTGCCGAAAATGCGAAACGGGATCTCTTTACCGTTGAGGCAGACCCTTCCGACCCGTTCTGCCGCCCCGATCAGGTGGTATTTGAGCAGGATCTCGCGCCGTTCGGTCCCCGCATATCCCCCCTCCGCGGCATGCAACCGCACCGAAAACGCCCGCTTTGCGGGGAGATATTCCGCCGTGTAAGCGCTCTTGCAAAAGACGCCTTTTTTGTATGCCGTCGTCTCGCCGTCGTCCTCGTAGAGGAAGCCCTCGTCGCTCGCGTCCTGATCGGGATAGAAATCGAGGATGAGCTTCTCGCGGCTTTGCTCCGCGGTGTTTTGGGCGTTCTCCGCAAGCGGGATAAGAGCGCCGAGGCGGACGAAGAGCGGCATCGACCTTAGACCGCACTTTTTGACGAGGGTGCGCCTGCCCGGATAGACCTTGCCGTCGAACACGTCCATCCACCGTCCCGCGGGAAGATACACCTCCCTGCTTCCCTCCTCCGCCGTCTCCGCTTCGAACAGCCCCAGATACGCCTCTCCTTCCGCCTGAAAATATTCGATCTCCACCGCATATTCCTCGCCCGCTTTCAGATCGATGAGCGGGGTGAGGGTCGCGGCGTGGGTCATTTCGTCTCTCATCACGCACACGCCGTTGATATACACCGTCGCGCCGTCGTCGTTTTTGATCAGCAGGCGCTTGGGGCGGTCCGTTACGATTTTTGTGCGGACGGTAGCGGAAAAATAGTACGCGGGCACGCCCTCGGCGGGCGGTTCGTGCCGAAGCGACATGGCGAGCGTTTTCCAGACCGCCCTGCCCAGCGGCTCCCCCTTTCTCTCCGTTCCGCCGAAAAAGACGACTTCGACGGGCGCCGCGTAATCGCCCGCGGCAAGCTGGCGGACGGCGGAGCCGATGACGGGAGCAATGAGGATGTTCCTGCCCAGGAGATATTCGTCCCGCCGCGCCGAACGCCTGTCTTTGGGGTATTCGAGGGCGAGCGAACGGAAGATCGGCATGCCCGTAAGGTAGGCTTCGTAGGCGTTCGCATAGAGATAGGGAAGCAAGCGGTAGCGGAGAAGGAGATACTCGCGCACGATCGCGAGCGTTTCCCCGTCGTAGAGCCACGGCTCGCGGGTACGTTTTACGGTTTTGGTGCAATGGGGGCGGAAAATGGGCGAAAGAGCGCCGTATTGCATCCAGCGGATGAACTGCTCTTTATCGGGGTTGCCCGTGTGCCCGCCGCAATCGGAGCTCATATAGGGGAAACAGTTCTCCGAACAGCGGACGAGGTTCTCCACTTCCTGCGCGAGGTCGGAGGAAGAGCTCCCGATGTCCCCCGTCCATTGCACGCCGTAGCGGTGGGAAGCGCTGTCGCGGAATCCGACATACTCCCCGTTGGTAATTTCGACGACGTTCCCCATGATCACGGGGCGGCGGTAATTGCCTTCGCCCGCGGCGCTTTGGAAAAAGCGCTTCGTGACGTCGTGATAGAGGTAGAGCCCGAAGGTTTCGGGGCAGACGGAGGCGGTCGGCGAAAGAAGCCGCGTGACCCAGTTTCGGTCGTACCACCAGATATCCAGACCGAGCGCCATGAGCGCTTTTAAGTTCCGCTCGCGGTAGGCGATCTCGCGCGGATCGAATACCTGTGCGCCGCAAACGGGTTCAGGATGGTCGTTGAACGCGATCTCCACGTTGCGGCTGTGGGCAAAGTCGAAGAAGCGTTTCAGGTCCGGGAAGAGCCTGCGGTTGACCTCGTATCCCCAGCCGCCCTCGGAAAGGCGCCAGTCGGTGTCGATCACCATGACGTCGAGCGGCACGCCGTACTTCTTGTAATCTTCGATGAGCTTTTTCGCCTCTTCTTCGGTATAGGCGTAATATTTGGAATTCCAGCTCCCGAAGGTAGAGCGGCGGACGAGCTCGCACCTGCCCGTGAGCGCCACATAGAGGCTGCGGAGCTTCTTTGCGTCGCCGCGGGCGAAGAGAAGATAGATATCCTCGGCGTTCTCCTGCACGCAGAATTCCCCGCTGCGGGAGGCGGAATAGCCGCCCTGCGGAAGGAGGATGCGGGGGGAATCGGCGAGCGCGAACACTTCGGGCGTTTTGGCGGGAGGCGGGAGTTCGCCGCTGTTTTTTATCCTGCGGTAGCGGTAGACCGTTTTCCCGCCCCTTTTGAGGCACAGACCCGAAAGGGTGTCTCCCGTGGGCAGATACAGCTCGTATCCGCAAAAGCGCAAGAGATTGCCTTCCACCGAATATGCGGGAGGATCGCCCGCGAGCTCGCCGCGGGAAGGAATAAAAAAGGTGTCCCCGTCGAAGAACTCGCCCCGTTCGCCCCGCTCGACGCGGACAGCGTCCCCACCCAAAAAACTCACTCTGACGTTGCGAAAAACGATCTTTTCCTGCATGTTTCTCCTCTTGCCCCGCCAAAGACGGGGCGCAAACGTAATTTTATGCGAAGAAAAAAGCGGAGCAACCGTTCCGCTTCTCTCTCAGTTTTTCGCTATATTTTCAAGCTGAGCGGCGTGATCGCCACATTTCCTTTCCCCCGACGGCGGAAAATTACAAACTATATTACTGCATACTATATTATAAGTAGTCTCACCCATATTGTCAACTTAATTCGGCAAAAATATGGGAGGAAAATCGGGTAAAAAACGGCAAAGTCCGACACGGGAGCGATTCGAATTGCGGGAAAATGCGGGAAATGCGGGGGAAAACCGCGCTTCGGGTTGCATTTCCCGAAGGGATATGCTATAATTTTTTGCAGATAAGGCGGTGAGAAATGCTGGACCCTGAAATTGCAAGGCAGTATGAACAATATTTTTCCGTAGAGCGCGACCGTTCCTTCGAACTCCTCGAAGGCGCGCGGAAGATCATGCTCTCCGCGCCGCACAGCGTTGCGCAGACGCGGGACGGAAAACTCAAAACGGCGGAGCCGCAGACGGGCATGCTCGTAAAACTTCTGCACGACGAGCTCGCCTGCCCCGCGATCTACAAGACGAAAAATTGCGGCGACGACGCGAATTTCGACGAGGAGAGCGCCTATAAACGGGCGTTGCAACGCTATATCCGCACCCACGGCGTCCGCTTTTTGATCGATCTCCACCAGCTGTCGCCCGACCGCGAAGTGCAGATCGACATCGGCACGGGAAAAAGCAAAAATCTCGCGGGACAGGACTGCGTCAACGCGGCGTTGAAGGCGTTCACGCGCAGGAATCTCGGCGTCGTCCAGCTCGGAAAACCCTTCGACGCGGCGGAACCTTACACCATTTCCTCCTTTATCGCCGCCACTTGCAAGATCCCCTGCGTGCAGATCGAGATCAATTCCGCCCTCGTCTGCGAAGGATACGAAAATTATCGGCTCGGCGACGTTTACGAAGCGCTCAAAGAATTTATTCTGGCGGTAGAGGCGATCGGATGAAAGACAAACAGGCAAAAATCGGTTACGACGGAGAGGAACTCTTCGTACGGTGCAAACGGAAGGTCTACCGCGGTCTTTTCGCCGATCCCGTCCGCGTGGTCTGCGTGAGCTGCCGCTTCGTCGACCGCTCTCTCTCGTGCGTCTGCGTTTCGCACGAGCTTTTCCGCACGCGGAAAGAGGAAAAACTCGTTCTCGTCAACGCGGAGACGGGAAATTTCATCAACGTGACCCTTCTTCCGCAGGACGGGCTCGGTGAAAACGAGATCCGCATCACGGGGCACGTCGCGGAGCAGCTTCTCGCTGAGGAGAACGCCGAGCTCCTCCTCTGCCGCTACAAAAAGATCTCGTTCGGTCGCGTTCTCACCCAAAAGATCGAACATATCCGTGAAAACGACGTCGTTCTCTCCGAGGAAGATTACCGCGCGTTCGGGCTCGACGCCCTCGGCTCGTTCTGCGATCTGTTCGAATTTTACAATACCGTTACCAAAGACAGCGTCATCGTAAAGAGCAGTCATATCTATACCGACGCCGCCCTGCCGCGCGGTTCCATCCGTCTGAACCGAAAACAGCGCTTCTTCCTCGGCATGGAATTGCCCCTCTACCTCTCCCCCGTCCAGCGGGAGATCCTCGGCGAGCGGGCAAGCGCGGAGGAGCAGAAACTTCTCGGCGAGCTCTACGGAAAAGACCATACCCTCTTGCGGGAGACGACCTACGAACAGCAGGAGCGGGCGAAGAAGATCATCTCCGCGCGGCTCGGATGCGAGATCCGCGTCATTCCCGTGATCGAATCTGTCCTGAGCCCCGAACGGAAGAGCCTTTTGCACTGCATCACCGATTTTTACGTCGGCAAGAGCACCGTTTCGCTCATCTGCCGCCGTCCCTACGAAAACGACGAGGGGCTGAACGTGGTGCGGCTCACAAAGTCGAACATGAAACTGCTCGGCATCGAAGAGATGGACAAGGTCTACCTCAAATACAAAAAAAAGCAGGTCGCCTGCCGCGTGCTCGAACTCGATAACGAAAAAGAGTTCTTCCGCACCAACCTTCCCGCGCCGACCGAGCTTTCCATCGGCATTCCCAGCCATATCCGCAAAAAACTCGGCATCACCGCGCTCGACGTCACGGTAAAAGTGGACCGCGATACCGCCTTCATCCTCAAACGGAGCATGAACGAGCAGATCGTGCCCATTCTTTTGACCCTCTTTTCGACGAGTTTGTTCAGCCGCCTCTCGACGGTCGCGGCGATCGTCATCACCGTGCTCGCCCTCCCTGTGGTGCTCTACCTCAACCTTTCGACGAAGCGGAACATGCGGGCGTAGGAGGCGGAACATGACGGGTTGGTTGATCGTAAACGGATTTCTCGATTCCGCAAAATTCGACGGGATCTACGCAATGCTCCTCCGCGCCGCGCAGAAGCGGCCGCTCCGCCTCGAACTGAAAACGTCCGCCTCCCTGATCTGCGAGTCGGCGTCCCGTTTTTCCGAATACGGGCTGCCCGATTTCGTCCTCTTCTGGGATAAAGACATCTATCTCGCACGCAGGCTCGAAGAAGCGGGCGTGCCCGTATTCAACTCCGCCCGCGCGGTGGAGATCTGCGACAACAAAATTTTGACGACCCTCTCCGCGCAGGGGAAGGTCCGCATCCCCCGCACCGTCATCGCCCCCAAGACGTTCGAGGGCGTCAACTACCGAAAGAAAGATTTTTTGCAATACGTCTATGATAAATTCGGCTTTCCGTTCGTCCTCAAAGAGGCGTACGGCTCCTTCGGCAAGCAAGTCTATCTCGTCGGCTCCCCCGCGCAGGCAGAGGCGCTTTTAGATCGGCTCGGCTATAAAGAATTCCTCATGCAGGAATTCGTCTCATCGAGCCGCGGGAAGGATATACGGATCAACGTCGTGGGCGACGAAGCCGTCTCCTCCATGCTCCGCTATAATCCGAACGATTTCCGCTCGAACGTTACGGGGGGCGGGCAGACAATCCCCCATACGGCGACGGAGGAAGAGAAAAAACTCGCGCTCGACGCCTGCCGCGCGGTCGGTGCGGACTTTGCGGGGGTGGACGTTCTCCTCGGTCCCGAAGGCGAGCCTATCCTCTGCGAGATCAATTCCAATCCCCATTTCGAGAGCAGTTATCTGTGCAACGGGATCGACATGAGCGGCTATATCCTCGACTATATTTTAAGGAAACTACGATGAACGGAATTTTGATCTATGACGAATTCGGGGCGCGACGGAACGCCTGGTTTATCGACCGAATGACGACCTGTGCCCGCAAAAACGGGATCTCCCTCCTTCTGCAAAAGACCCCTCTTCCCCCGTCCGCGCTCTCTCCCCTGCCCGATTTCGCCGTGATGCGGACGATCGAACCCGACCTCGGAAAAAGACTGGAAGCGCTGGGCGTGCGCGTGTTCAACAATGCGGAAACGGAGCGCGTCGCCAACGACAAGTGGGAGACCTATCTCCTCGCCCGAAAACTCTCCCTGCCCGTTATGGAGACTATGCGGGCGGAGGAGCCCCTTCCCCCCTTTCCGTTCGTGATGAAATCGACGGACGGGCACGGCGGGAGCGAAGTTTTTCTCATCCGAAGCGGCGGCGATCTTACCGCCGCGCGGCAGGCGCTGTACAAAAAAAGATATATCGTGCAAACTTTTTGCGACCATCCGGGCGTGGACATGCGGTTGTATATGCTCGGCGGAAAGATCTTGGCGGGCGTTCTGCGGGAATCGGAGAGCGACTTCCGCAGCAACTATTCGCTGGGCGGGCACGTGCGGCAGGCCGAGCCGTCGGCGCGCCAGCTTTCGATCGCCGAAGCGGTCACGGGGGCGCTCGGAGCCGACTTCGTCGGCGTCGATTTTCTGCTCCACGACGGGGAATGGGTGCTGAACGAGATCGAGGACGTCGTCGGAACGCGGATGCTCTACAAATGCGCCCCGATCGACGCCGCGGAGCGGTACATGGACTATATTGCGAAGCGGCTCCGCGCAAAATAAGGAATAAAGCAAAAAAGCAGAAAAGCTCCCGCGTTTTCGGGAGCTTTTCGTCTGTCTCGTTTTCGGGCGCAAGGCAAAGCGCGGGCGCGCGCTATCAGCGCTTTTCGATGCGGTAGCCGAGTTTTATGAGGAGTTTGAGGGTCTCCAACGACGTCCTGCGGTCGTAATCTTTATCGCCCTCGGTCAGTTCGTCGTAGGGAATGAGCAGAGGGTGGGTCTTTTTCTCGCGGTCGAGCGTTTCGCCGTACGCCCAACCGTCGTCCAGCTTCCCCTGCGCCCAGACCTCGTGCGTGTTCTCGGCAAGTTTTTCCGCCAACTCCATGATGTCTTTTCCCACGACAACGTCGCTCGTATCGATCGGATCCGGAATGTAACTCATTTTTGTCTCCTTCTCATTTTTCCATATATTTTCTTACTGCTGTGAACGAGCCGCGGCTCGCCGTCCGCAGTGCTGAGGTAGAGATATTTACGGTCCTGCTCCCTGCCGATAAACCGCGTTCCCCCGTGAGGGACCTCGAACAGGAAATATCTGCCGCCGTCGACGGTCACCGAGAGCATCTCCGAACGTTTTTTGCGCGAGAGGACGAGGAGTTCTTTTCCCCTCTGCTTTTTGCGAGGCTCCGCGTCCGTGCGCAGAAGGAAGAGATCTTCCGTTTCCCCGTGCGTCACGATGATGAGGTCGGGGGTCACTTCTTCCCCCGTTTCCTCGAACACAGAGCTCTCCATCGCGCGGCGGATCTGCCCCACCGCTTCCTTGATGTTCTCCTCCTTGACGTCGGCAAAACCGCCCTCTCTGCCGCAGAGCGCATTGAAGTAACGCTCCAAACGCATTTGCAAGAGTTGCACATAGAGGTTGCGCGTCATATCGATGTCGTACCGCTTGAAGTCGGCATAGCGCTCTTCGCCGCCGTACGATTTTCCGATGCAGAGGGTAACGACCAGACTGAGTTTATCGAGCGCGTCCGCTTGGATTTCGGGGAAGAGCCCGCCGAGCCAATCGCTCAGCGGAAGATCTTCGCTCTCTTTGCTTCTGAGTAAGGCAATCTCCTTTTGCAGAGCTTTGCACTCCGCCTCCATCAGCGCGCGGATGCCGTCGAATGCTTCGTTCCGCTCCGCAAGGCAGTCGCCAGACCGTTTCCGCATGCACAGCGCGTCCGCCCGCGTCCGACGGATCGTCCTTACATACTGTAAAATATCCCCCAAGCGGTTGGGATCGTCCGGATAACGGGCGGTGGCATAGGCGAGGAGAAGCTGCTCCGTGGAGCAGTAATCGGGACTGCTCTCAAAGAGGCAGGCGTGGAGCATTCTCTCGTTGCTTTTGTGCCTTCCCGCGAGAAAGCGGTTTCCTACGTCGAACGCCATTGTCGCAAACTGCTTGGCGGTCGGACAGCGGAAACCCCGCGTCCGCATATAGGCGCACCAGCGGTGGTGTTCCAGCCAGTAAAGCTGGTCCTTGCAGCTCTTCGTGTTGTCCTTTCCCATGATCTTGAAAAAGTATTCCGACTGCGTCTTTTCCCCTTGGTTGGGATCGAGGCAGAAGAGCTTATACGGGAAGTGCAGGGCGACCGCGACCGAAGAATCGCGGTTGTACGAGGAGAGGAAGCCTGAGACCGTTTGGTTATAGTGGGTGCGCTCCGCCTGCAAGGCGCGGCGTTCGAGCGCGTCCATCCGGATGCTCGAATAGCTGAAACATTCCTTCATCGTGCTGAACGGACGGACGATGCACCACGGCGTCCGTTGCAACGCCCCTTTCCCGCGGTCCATCATCTCGTAAAGCCCGTCGTTCTCCACGGCGTAATCGATGATGACGGGAGAGGGCGATTCAAGGTGGGCGCGGCTGTTGATGAGTTCGCGCTCCGCCCACTGCGCCGCTTGCAAATTCATCTCATCGTCGCCGAAGGCGATGAGGACGCGCTGTGCGTTCGCCGCCCCGCTGTTATGGAATTTTTTGCAGAATTCCTCGGTGTTGAAACTCACTTCGTAAAAGGCGATCGTGCCGTACTGCGAGATGATGTCGGGAAGCTCGAAAAAGAGCTCCTGCTTAAACCGATTTGCATTCTGCGAGAGCACGATGATCTCTATTTTTTCGCACGAATAGCTCTTTTCGGTGAGCGCGTTTCCCTGCGCGTCCTTTCGCGGCTCTTTCCGAAGGGAGGAGAGCATCTGCCAGCACCAGATGACCGTTTTAATACATTCTTTGGCGATACGGCCGCTCCCGAACACGACGAGGCGCAACGACCTGCCGTTTATGTCCTTTGTGATATAGTTCTTCCAGACGCGGTAGAAGGGAGAGAGCTCTTCCATTGTCTGCTCGTCCTCTTTGAGCCCGCCGAAGATCAGCCGGTCCATGAGTTCGCTGTCGTCCATCATGCGGTAGACGACGTTGCGGAATTCGTTGATCACCTTGACGGTGTTCTTTTTGCAGAATTTTTTCCGCGCGACATCGATGAGCGCGCCCGCGCCTTCGCTCTGTACAAAGACGAACATCTCCATGTTTTCCGTCTTGAACAGATAGGGCGGCTTTTTGGAGAGGCTCATCCAAAGTCCCCTCTTTTCGGTGAGGAGAGAGACGGACTGGGTGAGATTCTCTTCCTCGGAGATGCTCATCATGAAATAGACGACCTTCTTGTTCTTCGCCGTGCGGACCCAGTGGAAGGGGCGCTCCAAAATGTCGTCTTTCAGACAGATGGCGCCGATGCGTTTTGCGCGCATCAAAAGTTCGCTCCGCGTCTCGGACTGGTCGTCGGAATACACGTCGGTAAAGATGATGCAGACGCTTTTCAGCCACGGCTCTTCCTTGAAATCGATATTATTCTTGGCAAAATCAAATTTACGGCGGCGGAAGAGCCCCAACTCCCACGAGATACGGGCGATGTCCTCCGCAATGGAAATGGAGCGCTCGTTGAGTTCGGAAAAGACGAACTTCGTCTTTTTGCGGTTAAACCAAAGGGTGCAGCGCGGCACGACGGCGCAGAGCAGCTGGAAGAGGAAGAATCCTCCCGCCATCGGCACGATGACAGTGTACGCGCAGGAGAGGATATAAAAGAAGATCACCCCGCCGAGCGGATAGGCGGCGGCGCCGCCCGCGATCATTCCCGTATAGTCGGCGTCGAGCGTAAAGAACTGGAAGGTGTGGGAAAACACTTCCGCAACTTTTTGGGCGGCGGGAACGTCCTCGTTCTTCCCGATAACGAACCCCACTTCCAGCGCAATGACCGACAATATGAGCGCCGCCATAAAAAGATATCCGCGCCGCGCCCGGTATTTGGAATCCCATCGGTACTGATGGAAGAGCGCAAAATAAATTCCGGCGAAGAAGATCGCGTAGGCGATGCCGAGAAAAAGGTAGGCTGAAACTTGATAGGCAGCCATGAATGTACCCCCGACGTTCTTTTGTGTTCCCTTTTATCATCCTACCACGAAACGCGGGAAATGTCAAGCCTTCTTCAACATCCGCCGCCCTATTCTATGCCGCGGCGGCGGGATTTTTCCCTGCGGCGGAAAAAATTCGAAAAATCGCTTTACATACGCGCGGAAATGGGCTATAATTGCCCGTAATGAGATGTTTTCCTTGAAAAACCATCTCCGCCCCCCGCCGCAGCGCGGGTCGAGGCGCAATAAAAAACAAGGAGTTTTTTTATGAAACAAAAGATTTTGGACTTTTTCTCCGAATGCGGCGTTTTGCTCCGCTCCCTCTCCCCGCTCGCTTTTTCCCTCTTTCTTCTGTCCGTCTTTTCCATGAACCTGCTCGCAAACAAGAGCCTCGATCTGCCCTTCGACTGGCTCGGACTCGACTGCGGAATCATCGTCTCGTGGGTGGCGTTCCTCTGTATGGACGTGCTCACCAAGCACTACGGCCCGAAAGCGGCGACCCTCGTCTCCCTCATGGCGATCATCATCAATCTGCTTGCCTGCCTCATCCTCTTTCTCGCGAGCCGTATTCCGGGCGTCTGGGGCGCCTATTTCGACTTCGGCGAACAACCCGTCGTCAATTCCGCCCTCGATTCGACGTTCGGCGGAACTTGGTATGTGCTCCTCGGAAGTACGGTCGCCTTTATCGCCTCGGCGGTCGTGAATAACTTTTCCAACTGGGGGATCGGCAAGCTCTTCAAGAAAAACCCCAACGGGTTTCTCGCCTATGCCTGCCGCACCTACCTCTCCACCGCGCTGGGGCAATTCTGCGATAACCTCATCTTCGCCTTCCTCGTGAGCTTTTTCTTCTTCGGCTGGTCGCCGCTCAAATGCTTCACCTGCGCGGCGACGGGGATGCTCGCGGAGCTTCTCGTCGAAGCGGTCTTTTCCCCGCTCGGCTATCGGGTGTGCCGAAGCTGGACGCGGCGGAACGTAGGGAAAGAATATCTCGAATATCGGGAAAAACGTTTGAAAAAAGAGGAGACGGTATGAAAATTCTTGTCACGGGCGCAAGCGGCGGGATCGGCAGGGCGATCGCGGACAAGTTCCTTAGGGAGGGGCACGAAGTGTTCGGGATCGACCTTCTTCCCGCGCCCTTTTCCCGCAAACGCTATACCCATTTCGTCGCCGATATTACCAAAGAACTGCCCGAAATCACGGGGGTGGAGATCCTCGTCAACAACGCGGGCGTGCAAAACAGCGGAAAGGATATCGACGTCAACTTGAAGGGCACCGTCCGCGTGACGGAAAAATACGGCGTTGCGCCCCCCATCAAGAGCGTTGTGTTCATCGCCTCGGCGAGCGCGACGACGGGCGCGGAATTCCCGGAATACGCCGCGAGCAAGGGCGGGACGGTCGCCTACATGAAAAACGTCGCCCTGCGCATCGCCCGTTTCGGCGCGACGGCGAACAGCCTCTCTCCCGGCGGCGTGACGACGGAGCTCAACCGCCATGTGATGGAGAGCGAAGAGATGTGGGGAGAGATCATGGCGCTCACCCCCTTAAAAAAATGGGCGTCTCCCGAAGAGATCGCCGAATGGACGTACTTCCTCGCCGTGAAAAACCGTTCGATGACGGGGCAGGACCTCATCGTGGACAACGGGGAGAGCACCGACGCAAAATTTATTTGGTAAAAAGTTACCCCGACAAAAAAAGCGGAATTCGGGGCGTATGTCATAGGAAAAAACAAGGGAGACGCTCGTCTCCCTTAAATTTATCTTCGAAAGAAAGAATAGCTCACGCCGTTTATTGCATAAGCGGTGAGCCCCTTGCATAGCTCTCCTTTAATCGAACGCTCCCCTTTTCCGCTACGCCGGTTCCACGGGTGATCATGAGGGGAAGGCGTGTTTGCTCTTTTATTTTTCCGTATATCCGCGCAGAACATCGTCCGCTTCCCGCGCAATGATTTGGGACGGCTCCCCCTCCGCGGAGCAGACGGAAAGGAGATATTCCCCCGAAAAACCGCCCACAGGGCACAATTCCATGGCGCCCGTGAGCCCGTAAGAGAAGATCCTTTCGCCGTCCGTATCCAGCCCGCGCAGAGCGCCGAACCCCTCTCCCCGCTTTTTGAGCACGCTCTCCCGCCTCGTCCAAAACAGATAGAAGGCGCGGAGAGGATCGTCGGAAGAGGCGATCTCTTCCCGCTCCGCGGCGGAAAAACATCTCTCGGCTACGGGGGAAAATTCCCGCGGGGCACACAGCTCCACGTCTACGCCGAGGGGAGAATCCCCGAACCCGCAGACGACCGCGTTGCCCGAATGGGAAAGATTGAAACAGAGCCGCGGCGCCTCCGCGAAAAAAGGCTTCCCCGCGCCCGTACGCGCGATCGTGACGTCAAGTCCGAGCGTGCGCCGCGCTTCGAGCCGAAGGAGCGCCTCGCCGACCGTCCTTTGCGCGCGCGCCCCCGCGTTTTTCAGCCGCCCGATCTCCTCCCGCCGCGCGGGGGGGAAGGCGGCAAGCGCCGCTTCGAGCAAGGCGGGCGAAGCCCTCTCTAACTGAACAAGGCAGAGTTTCACGGCAGGAAGGCGTCCGTCGCCGCGGCGATCTCTTCGAACGCCGCCTCACGGGCATAGCGCGCCGTATCGCTCTTTCCCTTTTCGCCGTGCGTAAGGCAGCCCGCTCCGCCGATGCAACCGCCCGTGCATGCCATTCCTTCGATGAAGTTGCCTTGAAGCACCCCCTTTTCGGCAAGGATGAGCGCCGTGCGGCATTCCGCGATGCCGTTGCAGACGACGGGTTTGAAGGGCGCTTCCTTTCCGCTCTCCGCGATCGCGCGGGCGACCGCCTCCGCAACGCCGCCCGAACAGGCGAATCCCCTGCCGTAGGGCGAAGCGTCCGACAGCGGGGTCTCGGCAAGTTCGGTCACGGGGATGTCGCGGCTGTCGATGAGCGCCTGCAACTCTTCGAACGTAATGACGCTGTCCAGAAGCCCGCGGTACTCCTCCCGCTGGAATTCCGCCTTCTTCGCGGTGCAGGGACCGATAAACACCGTTTTGCAATTCTCCCGCTCTTTGAGGGCGCGCGCCAAAGTGCCCGCGGGAGAGAGCTGGCGGGAAATATGCTCTTTCAGCCCCGGAAAGTTCTTTTCGACATAGGAGACGAACGCGGGACAGCACGAAGAGGTCAAAAATCCCTTTCCGCCTAGCTCTTCCGCCTCTCTCTGCGCCACCATATCCGCGCCGAGCGCGACCTCGATGACGCCCGAAAAGCCGAGCTCCCCGATCGCCGTGATCACCTGTCCGAGCTTTGCATAAGAAAACTGCCCCGCTATGGAAGGCGCAACGAGGGCATACACCTTCTCCCCGCTTTTTTTGCTCTTCAAAAGGAGATCTATGACGTCGAGAATATACGAGCGGTCGGTGATCGCCCCGAACGGACAGGCATATACGCACGCGCCGCAGGAGATACATTTTTCGTAGTCCACGACCGCCTCTTTTTCCTTTCCGACGGAGATCGCCTTCACCTTGCAGCTCTGTTCGCAGGGGCGCTTGTCGTTATGGATGGCGGAATAGGGGCACGCCTTGGCGCACGCGCCGCATTCCACGCACTTCGTCTTGTCGATGTAAGCCTTCTGGCGGTGGTCGAAAAAGATCGCGTTCTGCTTGCATGCCTCCTCGCAACGGTGGGCAAGACAGCCGCGGCAGGCGCTCGTCACCTCAAAGCCGCCCGTGGGGCAGTCCTCGCAGGCGATGTCGATGACTTGTATCACCTTACGGTTGTGGCGGTTGCCGCCGATGGCGAGGCGCACCCGTTCGCTCAAAATGGCGCGCTCCTTATATACGCAACAGCGCATCGTGGGGATCTTTCCCGGCGCGATCGTCTTGGGGATCTCGGTCACGTTTTCGAGAAGTTCGTCCGTCCACGAGAGCCGCGCGACCTCTTTAAGTACCTTGTATTTGAGAAGTTGGACTTTTGTATCGAATTTATGCACGCTCATGCCTCCTCAAACGTCCAGCGCGTTAAAAGCGCCTTCTTTGCGGGATCGGAAGCCCGCTCCAACTGCGCCGCCGCGATGAGCGGGATCCATTCTTCGGCATATTCCCGCGAAACGCCCGTTTGGCGGAGAAATTCCAGAAGATACTGCTCCGAAAATTCGTCGGCGCCCGCAAGACGGAAGAGAAGATAGCTCTTTACGGCGTCTGCCGTGGCGTTTCCCTGGCTTGCATGCGACCAGTCCAAAATATAGGGCGTGCCGTCGTTTGCGAGAATGACGTTGCTCGGCAAAAAATCGCCGTGCAGAATGTGGGTGTGCCGCCGCATCCCGTCCAGCCGCATGGAGAGGTCGTAGCGGGTGGAGGCGTCCAGCTCGGAACGCAAGATCTTCATTTTGAGTTTGTCGATATATTTGGTGAGCAACAAATGCTTCCGCGAATGCACGTCCCTCTGGATGGCGACAAAGGTTTTCAGGTAAAACTCCCGCTTTTGCGGATGTTCCTCCATGAGCGCGGCGAGCGTCTGCCCCTCGATATAATCCATCACGATCGCGGACTTCCCGCCGATCACCGTCACTTCGCGGAAGCGGGGAATATTCAGCCCCGTCTCGGCTACGCGCGCCTGGTTGATCGCCTCGTTCAGAATCTCCGATTTGGAGTAGCTCTCGTCGAACAGTTTGATGAGCCTGTCCCCGTCGCGATAAACGATCTTATCCCGCCGTCTGGCAATGATCTGCTCCATTGTTCTCTCCAAGGATCAGCGGATAAAATTCGTGCGGAGCTTGGGTTCGGCTACGGGGCGCTGTACCCCTTCCGCCCTGCCCGCGGCGATACACTTCAAGAGCCACGCCATCTCCCGCGCGAGGGTGCGCATCGTCTGCAACCCCTCCTTATCCTCCCGGACCTCTTCGGGAAGATTCCCGTGCACCTGGTTCCAGTACTGCGAGGAGACGACGGGCATGCAATTCATCATAAAGTATTTGTTGAGGCGGTCGAACGCGGCGCTCGCGCCCCCTCTGCGGCAACTGACGACCGCCGCGGCGGGTTTCCCCGCCATCTTCGCCCCGCCCGTGTAGAACAGACGGTCGAGAAAGGAAGTGATCTGTCCGCTCGGTCCCGCATAATAGACGGGGGAGCCGACGATGAGCCCGTCGAACCCGTCGAGCCGCGCGAGCGTCTCGTTCACCTTGTCGTCGATCGCGCATTTGCCGTGCTCCCTGCAATACCCGCAGGCGATACAGCCCGAAACGGGCTTTTTGCCGAGCCAAAGGATCTCGCTCTGTACGCCCTCTTCCTTCAAAGTCTCCGCGATCTCCGCGAGCGCGGTATAGGTACAGCCCCTTTCGTTGGGGCTTCCGTTGATCAACAAAACTTTCATCTTTTCACCTCGGTTCTATTATAACCGCATTCCCCCGCGGTGTCAAGCACGAAAATTCAGACGAGCAGGAGCAGGATGCTCAAAAATTGCAGCGTGGTGCCGGCGAGGTCGAACAGGTGCCATATCGAGTGGAAGTAGCGCACCCTTTTCCCGAAAGCGAAAAAGACGATGCCGCCCGTATAGGCGATCCCGCCCGCGAGCAACAGCCAGAGGCTCGACGCGGGGATCACGTTCTTCACAAAGGGCAGGAAAAAGAGCGCCGCCCAGCCCATGACGAAGTACAGCGCCATGGAGAGCCCCTTGATCACCTTGTTCTTCATGGCGATGGCGTTCATCGTGATCCCGCCCGCCGCGCAGACCCATTCGCCGATGAGCACGCCGAGCCCGACGGGCGTATTGCCGAGGGCGATGACGCAGATCGGCGTGTACGTCCCCGCGATCAGCAAAAAGATCGTACAGTGGTCGAAGATGCGGAATACCCCTTTCGCCCTGCCGTCGGGCAAAAAGTGGTAGAGCGCGCTCATCGTATAGAGCGTAACGATGCAGAGCCCGAACACGGACATCGCCGCCATAAAGGCGGGCGAGGGATAGGCGAACGCGAGTCCGAGCGCCCAGATGGCGAGCCCCAGACCGCCGCCCACAATGTGCGAAACGGCGTTGAAGATCTCTTCGCCGCGGGTATAAAAGGAACAAAATCCCCTTTTCTCGGTCATTTCCATAAAGCTCCTCCTTGCTTCTTTTCAGTATATCCCATTCGGGCGCAAAAAGGAACCTACTCTTAAAAAATCCCGCTCTCTTTCCGGAAAGCGGGATTCTCGCAAAAAAACGGGCACTCTACCCGAAGCAAAAGGAACTCTACTGTGCGTAGAGCGGCTTATTTCCAAAAGAGGTACCAGCAAACGAGCACCGCAACGGCGATCACCATGCCCACGGAAAAGGTGACGAGCCTGATCTTTTTGATCTGCTTGTCGGTGAGCGGCGTATAGCCGGCGGGGGTGAGCTGCCCCTTGCAATGGGGGCACTGCGTCATGTGGTCGAGAACTTTCTCGCCGCAATGGGGACAGCATACCGTATGCTTTTCCGCATACTGCCGCTGTTTTTCTTCCCGATCCTCATAGACCGTTGTCTTTTTGTTTTTCATAGATACCTCATAGCAGGGTGACGGATTTGGAACAAGGCTCAAACCTTGCCCCCTCCTTAGGAGGGGGTGGAGCGGTGCCGTTCTCTCAACAGCCCTGTGGGCTGTGAGGGGCACCGCGACAGGCGGCACGAGCGGCATAGCCGCGAAGTACGGGGTTTTGGCGGTCCCTGCCGCCAAAACAGGGGGTGGTGTCCTTTGTTCTTGATATGTCATTCCGCATTGACGCGACCTTGGTGGTAGCCCACCACACCCGCCTGTGGCACCCTCTCCTCAAGGAGAGGGCAAGCTGAGCCCCCTTTCGGCACTTCGTGCCGCTTTCCCCCCAACAAGTTGGGGGACAACATAAGTCTGCGGCGACCCTTCGACTTCGCTTCGCTCCGTTCAGGGTGACATGTTTTAGAATACTGCGCGTTGGAAAATCGCCATTTTCCATAAGCGCCCACAATTTGCCGCATACCTGCGGTTTCTTGCCCTTCAACGCGAACGAGAGGTTGAGCAAGTTAAACCGCCCAAACCTGTTTCCTCGAACGATTCTTTTCGACGACGCCCCGAAGGAGGCGGAGGAGCAAAGAATCGTTCGAAACCTAAGAATCGTTCGAAACTAATCCCTTACTCCACGCTTTTCAGCGATTCCGTCATGCTGATACGCGAAATGGAAAGGGCGAAGATCAGGTTGATGACCGCCGCCGTGCCGAACGCGACCGCAACGGAGAGGACATACGACAGCGGTTTGATGGCATATACGAACGACATCGTCGCCATTTCGTTGAGCTTCATGACGAGGTACATGAGCGGATACCCCAAAAACGCCCCGCACGCCGTGCCGATTACCGTGAGGAGCATGATCTCCACGATGAGGGCAAAACTCACCTGAAAATGGGTAAAGCCCAAAACCTTCATGGTTGCCATGTCCCGCGTGCGCTCCTTTACGTTGAGCAAGGAAAGATTATACAGCACCACCACGGAGAGCAAGACAGCGAATACCATGAGGGTGTATTTCATGGCGTTCGTCGAGGAGATCAGATTTTCGATCTCCGCCCTGCGGTCCCCCATCGTTTTGGCGGTCCCCGTGCCGTTGATTTCGTTGAGACTGTCGCGCACCTCGTCGGGAAGATCGGTCTTTACCCACACGTTCTCCTGGTAGTAACAGTCCTCCGAGAAATGGTTCTGCGTGGTAAAAAAGCCGTTCCAGGTGGAAGTTTCCACGACGTCCTCGATCGTATAATCCGCCGTGCAGGAGCCGAGGGTAAAGGAGAGCGGCTCCCCTTTGCCCGTTTTGAGCACGTCGGCGGTGATCCGCGAAAGGGTGTTCCCGCCTCTTGCGATCGACGACATTTGCGAATCGGGCGGCAGGACGTACACGGTGATGTCCTTGTTCTGCGACCCCGTGTGCGCCGTGGCGACATAGGTCCGCACCCGTTCGTACGTTTGGATCTTCCCCTCCGCCTTCATTGCGTCGAGCGCCTCGAAGAAGGGAGTCTCCTGCCCCGCGGAATAGGGGCTGATCACGTCGTAATAGCACAAAACGCCGTAGTCGTTCTCGACGGAATTGATCATCGTATCGCCGATGCCGAAGCTCGTAACGAGGAGCGCCGAACAGCCCATGACCCCGATGACCGTCATGAGCGAGCGCCACGGGTTGATGCGGATGTTGCGGAGCGCCATGCGGCAGGAGAGGAGAAGGTGGCGGGATTCCTTGCTCCGCCCCGTCCCCCGCCTGACTTTGGGGGTGTAACGGATCTGCTTGGGGCGCATACATTCGGCGGGATTCTCCTTCATCACCGAGCGCGCCGCCCAAACGCCGATGAGAAGGGCGAGCAGGCAGACGAGCGCGGTAACGCCGAGCGTCCACGGAAGGCTGTAAACGGTGCCGATGAGCTTGGGCATGGAGAAGATGAGCCCGTATTTGATCGTCATGACGGCAGGCACGATGAGCGGACCGATGACCGCGCCGAGGATACAGCCGAAGAAGGTGACCGCGGCGCTCATGAACGCATAGTGAAAGACGATCCGCCCGTTCGTCATGCCGAGCGCTTTGAAGGTGCCGATGTTGATCCGTTCTTTGAGCACGAGGCGGCTGATGCTCGTCATGATGACGAGTATGGAGACGAGAAAGAAGATGACGGGGAAGATATAGAGCATGTTTTTGCTCTGTTCGACCTCGTTATCGAGAATGACCACCGATTCCATCGTATCGCGGTCGTAGAGGAAGAGAAGGTTGTTATCCTCTTTTTCCGCGAAATAGCTGCGGATCTCCTCTTTGCGGGAGGGATCGCAACGGAGGAGCGCCTGGTTGCGAAGTTTGAGCAAGATCTCCTCCGTCCGCTCCTCTATGACTTCGCGGCGGAATATGAAAAGCTGCGGCGCAACTTCGTCTGCGATCGCCTCTTTCACCGCCTCCGGCGTGAGAAAGACGGGAGAGTTGGAATAGATATTCACCCCCTCCACCGAGTGCATCAGCCCCGTGACGCGGAAGGTATATTCGGAAGGGATGTTTACTTCCCCGATGAGCGTGCCCAAGAAGGGAGAACTGCCTGCGATCTCCTCGGTGATCGTGCGCGACAGCTCCCCGGCAAACCCCGTAAACGCCTTGAATTGCACCGCGATCTCGTCCCCCACCCGATAGCCGTAGAGGTCCGCGACCGTTTTATCGAGGAGCACGCCCGCTTCCCCCTCCACAATGTAGGGGCGGTTGATGCTCCCGTCGGCGACGAAGATCTTGGCGATATTGTGAACGCTGTCGTCCCCGGTCTTTGTAAATTCGCCGTCCGAATAGGTGCGGTACTCCAAAAGGTCGGCGCCGAACCCTTCCAGAAACCGCTCGTCCTCCTCGCCGAAGGCGGTGGACTGCACGATGAGGTCGGCGAGCCCCGATTCTTCGAGATAAAGCTCGGAGCGGCGGCGTAGCGTTAACGTGTTGGAGATGAACCCCAGGCACAGCGTTACGGCGAGCGCGGTGATTGCAAACATCGAGAGGTACTGAAACCAGTTGCGGAAGAGCTCGCGGACCATGAGTTTGAGCATGAGCGCGTTTACCACTCTATTTCACCTGCCTGTAAAGGGGTCTCGTTGAGGGTGTTGGAAACGATCTTGCCGTCCGAAAGGACGATCACCCGGTCGGCGATCTGCGCAAGTTTTGCGTTGTGCGTAACGATAATGACCGTCGTGCCGTATTCCTCTTTCAGCTCCCGCAAAAGCGCGACGATCTTTCTGCCCGTTTTCGAATCGAGCGCGCCCGTGGGCTCGTCGCAAAGGAGCAGGGGGGGCTTTTTGACGATGGCGCGGGCGATAGACACCCTCTGCTGTTCTCCGCCCGAAAGCTGGGAAGGAAAGTTGTTCCCGCGCTCGGAGAGCCCCACTTTTTCGAGCGCCGCGCTCTCTTCCATACTGCCCGCGCAACGCGCGATGGCGACGTTTTCCCGCGCCGTAAGATTCGGCATAAGATTATAAAACTGGAATACAAAGCCGATGTCCCGGCGGCGGTAAGAGACGAGCTCCTTCGCGGAATATTTCGTGATGTCCTTTCCGAACACGAAGGCGCTCCCGCTGTCGGCGCGGTCCATTCCGCCCAAAATATTGAGAAGGGTGCTCTTTCCCGAACCGCTCGGTCCCAAAATGACTGTAAATTCCCCCGCGCCGATCTCAAAAGAGACGCCGTCGAGCGCCGTGACCGCGCGGCTGCCGCTTCCATAACATTTTTTCAGATCGGTGATCTTCAATCCTTCCATACTTTTCCCCTCCGGGAAGCGCTTCCGTCTTTATTATACACGCTTTTCCCGGTCTTGACAAGCGGCATCGCATCACAATTTCATATGACGTCCGTAAAGATTTTGTGAAAAGAGCGCCCGTTTGCCCGCGCAAAATAAAACTCCCCGAAGGGAGCCGTCAGTACGGATTTTTACCGTAGAGCGCGGAGACGCCGTCTGCGAACTTTTTCGACTTTTCGTATTGCTTCAATTCGAAGTTCGCCGCCTCTTCGAGTTTTTTCCGTTGCTCCTTGCTGAGTTTTGTGGGGATCTCCACGAACACTTTGAGATAGAGATCGCCCGTGCCGCTCCGCGTTCTGAGCCCCTTGCCCCGCACGGTAAATACCGTGCCCGATTGCGTTCCTTCGGGAATGGAATAGTCGAACGTGTCGTCGATGTCGGGCACTTTGACCGTCCCTCCGAGCGCCGCGACCGAGAACGGAATGGGCAGATCGAGATACAGATCGTTCTTTTCCCGCTTGAAAAGCCTGTGCGGCTCCACGCGAAAGACGACGATGAGATCGCCCGCCTCGGCGCCGTTCGCGCCCGCCTGCCCGTATCCGCGTTTGCGGATGTAGGAGCCGTTGTCTACGCCCGCGGGGATGTTGAAGGTCACCTTCGTCTCCCTGCGCTGATAGCCCCTGCCCTTGCAGTCGGGGCATTTTTCGGTGATCGTCTTGCCCGTGCCGCCGCAGGCGGGACAAGCGCCCACCCGCACCGTGCGCCCGAAAAGGGTATCCTGCGAATAGCGCACTTGTCCTCTTCCGCCGCACTTCGAGCAAACGGAAAACGCCTTTCCGCCCTTTGCACCCGTGCCGCCGCAGGAAGCGCAGGGTTCGTTCCGCGTATAGGAGAGATCTTTCACGCAGCCCTTCGCGGCGTCCATGAACGAGAGCTTCATCTCGATCTGGATATCTTCGCCCGTGTCGTCCCTGTGGACGGCGCTGCCGCCGAAGCCCGAAAAGATCGATTCGAAAATATCCCCGAATCCGCCGAAATCGGAACCGAACCCGCCGCCGAAGCCCGCGCTGCCCATTCCGCCCATGCCTCCCATGCCGGGATGCGCGAGTTCGTAATCGTAAGCCGCGCGCTTTTGCTTATCGGAGAGGGTCTCGTTCGCCTCGTTGATCTCCTTGAACTTCTCCGCCGCCTGCGCGTCGCCGGGGTGGAGGTCGGGGTGATACTGCTTCGCGAGTTTTCTGTATGCCGCTTTGATCTCGTCCTCGCTCGCGTCCTTGGAGACGCCGAGGATCTCATAGTAATTTTTCTTCTCTGCCATAAAACAAAAAATTGCCTCGCCCGCCCGCGCTTCCTGCGCGGGCGGGCGGAGTGTCTCCGGGAAAAATCAGATTTTGATTTGCGCTCTGCGGGTCACTGGTGGAATTCCTCGTCGCCCGCGCCGCCGCTCGCGCCGCCGTTTGCGTCGTCCCCGCCCGCGCCTTGCGCGCCTTGCTGGGACTGGCTGTACAGCTTGGCGAAAATGGGCTGGACTTTGTTCGAAAGGGTCTCGAACGCCGCCTTGTACGCCTCTTCGTCGTCCGATTCGAGCGCCTTTTTCGCCTCTTCGACCGCGCTATTGAGCTCCGTCTTGTCGCTGTCGGTGAGTTTGTCGCCGCTCTCTTTCAAGGTCTGCTCCACGGAGAAGATGAGCCCGTCGAGCTTGTTGTGCTCCTCCACCTTCTGTTTCCGCTTCTTGTCCTCTTCGGCATAGCGCTCCGCGTCTTTCACCGCCTTATCGATCTCCTCTTCGCTGAGGTTGGTGGAAGAAGTGATCGTGATATCCGTGCTCTTGCCCGTGCCGAGGTCCTTTGCCTGCACATGCACGATGCCGTTGGCGTCGACGTCGAAGGTGACTTCGATCTGCGGGATGCCGCGGGGCGCGGGCGCGATGCCCGTGAGCATGAACTTGCCCATCGTCTTGTTGTCGCGGCAGAATTCGCGCTCGCCTTGAAGGACGTGGATCTCCACGCTCGTCTGGTTATCCGCCGCCGTGGAGAACACCTGGCTCTTGTGGGTGGG
>CANRNP010000009.1 GCA_947632015.1 uncultured Clostridia bacterium
AAGGACACCACCCCCCTACCCCCCTCCTTGGAGGGGGTAAATCGCAAACGCACGTTTCCTCGAACGATTCTTTTCGAACGCGGTGAGCAAAGAATCGTTCGAAACCCTTAAATTTTCTTGCCTTAGGCGGAATTCACTTCCGCCGTGGGCGCCTCAATTTGGCAAATACTTTTGCCTTCTTGTTTGACAACGCGAACGAGAGGACAAAAAGGTTAAGGCGATACAGCAAGTTTCCTCGCGCAATTATTTACGAACGAAGTGAGCAAAGAATTGCGCGAAAAGTGAGCAAAGAATCGTTCGAAACTCTAAAATCCTCTGCGCGTTGGAAAACCACGCTTTTCCATAAGCGCCCTCGATTTGCCGCATACCTGCGGCTTAGTGCCCGATGAAACGAATGAGAGGACAACTAAGTTAAACCGTAGACGCTCATTTCCTCACGGAAAAAGATTTTGCGTAAGCAAAAGATTTTTCGTGAACTCTAAAACGGCAACCTCATCTTTCCTTTTCCGCCCTTCATCCGCTTCATCAGCTCTTTCGTCTGTTCGAATTGTTTGAGGAGCTGGTTGAGGTCCTGTATCGTCGTCCCCGATCCCGCGGCAATGCGCTTTTTCCGGGAATAGTTGATGATCTGCGGATTATCCCGCTCTTTCGGCGTCATGGAGAGAATCATCGCCTTCACCCGCTCAATGCGTTTTTCGTCAATGTCCTCTTCGCGCAATTTCAGCTTGCCCGCGCCGGGGAGCATACTCATGAGCGCGCCCGCGCCGCCCATTTTTTTGAGCGTTTCGAACTGTCCCAAATAATCGGTGAGCGTAAAGGAATTTTCGCGCATTTTGCGTTCGAGTTCCTTCGCCTGCTGCTCGGAAACAGCCTCCTGCGCCCGTTCGATGAGGGAGAGCACATCTCCCATGCCGAGGATGCGGGAAGCCATTCTGTCGGGATAGAAGGGCTCTAAATCGGTGATCTTTTCCCCGACGCCGATGAACTTGATCGGCTTGCCTGTAACCGCCTTGATGGAAAGGCATGCGCCGCCGCGCGTATCGCCGTCGAGCTTGGTCAAGATCACGCCCGTAATGCCCAAACGGTTGTTAAAGGTTTCGGCAACGTTCACGGCGTCCTGCCCCGTCATGGCGTCCACGGTGAGCAAAATTTCGTGTACCGTTACCTCTTTTTCGATCTCTTCGAGCTCTTCCATGAGCTTTTCGTCGATATGGAGCCGCCCCGCGGTATCGACGATCACCGTATCCATTCCCATGCGGGAAGCATATTCGATCGCCTGTTTTACCGTTTTCGAGGGCGTTTGCGTGCCCCGCTCGAACACTTCCGCGCCCGCTTTGGCGCCGACGACCTTTAATTGATCGATGGCGGCGGGACGGTAAATATCGCATGCGACGAGGAGCGGCCGCTTCCCCTGCTTTTTGAGGAGGGCGGCGAGTTTCGCGCACATCGTGGTCTTTCCTGCGCCTTGAAGCCCGCACATCATGATGACGGTCGGCGGCTTGGGGGAAACTTCGAGTTTGGAATTCCCCGAACCCATGAGCGCGATGAGTTCCTCGTTGACGATCTTCACGACCTGCTGGGCGGGATTGAGGGACTGCAAAACCTGTTGCCCCACCGCCTTTTCGGAGACCGCCGCGATAAAATCTTTCGCGACGCGCAAATTGACGTCCGCTTCCAAGAGGGCGACGCGCACTTCCCGCATCGCGGTGCGGATTTCGAGTTCGGTAAGTTTTCCGCGTTTGGTGAGCTTGCCGAAGATATGGTTGAGCCGCTCGGAGAGCGAGGCAAAAAGCGCCATTTAGTTCTCCTCGTCGAGGTCGATCTCTTCCCCGACCGTGACCATTTTTATGATCTCGTCCATTTCCCGTGAGAATTCGGGGTGGACGTCTTTGAATTTTTCGAGCGCGGCAATCACTTCCGTCATCATGAGAGACACTTCGAGAGAGTAGGCTTGGTTCTGCGCGTTATGGCGGAGTTTTTCCTCGTAAAAATCGAGAAGCTCGCGGCTCGCTTTCAGCGTTTCGGAAATGTTCTGGCGGCTCACGCCCTTCTGCTCGGCGATCTCGGAAAGGGACAGATCGAGCATGTAATACATTTCGCAGATCTCCCGCTGGTTTTCGGTGAGAAGTCCGCCGTAGCAATCCCAAAGTTGCAGATATTTCAAGTCCTTCACGGCATTTCTCCGCGCCTGTCAAGGAATTTACCTTGACACTTTGCCCTATCATAGCAAAAAAAAACGCGCCTGTCAAGTATTTTTCCTTGACAGACGCAGATTTTTTTCGGTCAGATCCAAACAACGAGCACGCCGATGAAATGCAAGAGCACATAGAGCGCGGTGGGCGCCGCCGCAATATAATTTTGCCGCGCGAACTGAAAGGCGAGCAGGGCGACCCCCGGACACACCGCGAGGAAGAGGGCGACCGCGATATTCGCAAAGCCGCAGAAGTAGAAAATCCACGCGACATAGGAGAGGAGCAAAAACAGCCAGGTGAGGGTGCCCGTGAGGGTAAAATAGGAGAACTTCTTCTGCTCTTTGTGCAAAATCGCGATCATGCACCCGCCGCCGAGGAATTCGAGGATATAGGAAATGACGGCGGTCACGCGGTTGCCGTCCAGCCCCGCGAATTCGGGGATGCACCAGTACACGATGTTGGGCAGAATGAGGAGCGCAAAGAGAAGCGCCGCCAAATAGTCGATCCCCCACTTGTAATTTTTCAAAAATTTCATACTTTTCTCCTTTCGCGTCCCGCGCGCCGCGGGCGGTTTTTGCTTGCGGTTTTTCCGCGACTACTTCTTGAAATATTGCAGGATCGCGTCGAGCCCGAAGTTTGCCATAGCGACCGTAAAGACGACGGCAAAGATCACCGCCACGATGATGAGGACGCAGAAGAAACTGCGCGCAAAACTGCGGCGATTGATGTTGGCGTCGCTCAGCGAAAACACGATCATGCAAATGAACCCGACGAGCGGGATCGCAAACAAAATGGTGTAACCGAAATACCCCCATGCGCCGAGCGGACGGTATTTTTCGGGAAGCGTCGCGATCTCGGTCTTTTCCGTATTTGTCATAATTCCCTCCGAAAGTATCGATAAAAGGATTATACCCCATCCGTCGTTTTCTGTCAAGCGGATGAAAACGTTCTCAGAAGAATCCCTCGACGAACTGCTCGGCGTCGAAGAGTTCGAGATCGTCGATTTTCTCCCCCACGCCCGCAAAAATGACGGGGATTTTCAGCTCGCCGCAGAGGGAGAACACAAAGCCGCCCTTTGCCGTGCCGTCGAGCTTGGTGAGCACGATGCCGTCGAGCTCCACCGCCTCGTCGAACACGCGCGCCTGGCTCACGGCGTTCTGCCCCGTGGTTGCGTCGAGCACCAAAAACTTATAAAACGCCGCTTCGGGATATTCCCGCCGCACGACGCGGTCCATTTTTTCAAGCTCCTTCATGAGATTTTCCTTGACATGGAGCCGACCCGCCGTGTCGATGAGAAGGACGTCGGTCTTTCTCGCTTTCGCCGAGGAGACCGCGTCGAACACGACCGCGGAGGGATCGCTCCCCTCCTCGTGCTTTACGATCTTGACTTTGGCGCGATCCGCCCAGACGTTGAGCTGGTCGATCGCCGCCGCGCGGAAGGTATCTGCCGCCGCCACCGTCACGGTTTTGTGCTGACGTACGAAATAATTTGCGACCTTTCCGATCGTCGTCGTCTTGCCAACGCCGTTTACCCCCACGAACATCATGACGCAGGGATATTTGAATTCGGGCACGGGCGCCTCGTTCAGGGTGTCCTCCAAAATATCTTTGAGGAGATCGGTGACGAACCCTTCGTCCTTGATCTTGCCGCCGATCGCTTCCTCTTTGACCTGCTCCACGACGTCCTCCGCCGTGGTAACGCCGACGTCCGAGGAGATGAGGATCTCTTCGAGCTCGTCGTAAAAGGCGTCGCCGAGCTTATTTTTGAGGAATAACTGCCTCAATTTCGAGGAGACATTATCCTTCGTTTTCTTCAATGCGTCTTTGATCTTTCCGAACAGACCCATTTTGGTTTACCTCGTTATTCGATTTTTCGGGGACAGGTGCCCCTTTGCCCTTCGGCGGGCTTTAAGATATGACCGTATCGCCGCCGAGGCGGGTTTCGACTTCGGACAGCTTGACGGAGACGATCTTGCTGACGCCCTTTTCCTCCATCGTGACGCCGAAGAGGGTATCCGCCTGCGTCATCGTCGGTTTTCTGTGCGTGATGACGATGAACTGCGTCTCTTTCGAGAATTTTTTTAAGTACTTCGCAAAGCGGTCTACGTTCGCTTCGTCGAGCGCCGCCTCGATCTCGTCTAAGATACAGAAGGGCATGGGGCGGGATTTTAAGATGGCGAACAGAATGGCGATCGCCGTGAACGCCCGTTCGCCGCCCGAAAGAAGGGAAATTTTCGTGAGCTTTTTGCCCGGCGGGCAGGCGATGATCTCCACGCCCGCTTCGAGCGGGTCGGTGCAATCGGTGTAATCGAGCTGCATTTCCGCCTTTCCGCCGCCGAAGAGCTCCTTGAAGATCTGCGTGAAGTTGTGGTTGATCTCCGAAAAGCCCGCGTCGAACTGTTTCTGCATGGCGTCTCTCAGGTCGGTGAGCACGGTGGTGAGGTCGGAAATGCCCTTTTCGAGGTCCTCGCGCTGGGTCTGCATCTCGGTGTAGCGGGCAAGCAGATTTTCATAGTCCTCTTCCGCGTTCTGGTTGACGGGACCGAGCGAGGCGATCTTGTGGCGGAGGGAATTGATATTCGTTGCCGACTGCGAAAGATCGTAAGTTTCGTCGCGGAGCGCCTGCGCCGTTTCGTAGGTAAGGCCGTACGCCTCGTCGATGCGCTGTTTCATGTTTTCGAGGCTGACTTCCGCCTTGGAAATTTCGACCTCGCTCTCATGCTTTTGATCGCCCAAGATCTGCCGCCGGGCGAGAAGGGCGCGTTTGCGCTCGCCGAGCGCCGCCTGCTCCGCCGCCGTTTCCCGCTTTTCGCTCTCCACGCGGGAGATGCTCCCGCGGATGGACGCGACCGCCGCCTGCTCCTCTTCGGTGAGCGCGACCTTCTCCTCGTCCCGTTTGAGCTGTTTGATGAGGATCTCCGTCTGCGCGATCTCCGCGTGCGTGTCGTCTACCTTTTTGAGGAGCGCCGATTTTTCCTCGGAAAGACGGCGCAGATTCTCCTCTTCCGCCGAAATCGCCGAGCGCAGGGAAGCGCTCTCCACTTTGAGCGCGTTGAGCTCTTCGAGCAGTTTTTCCCGCTTTTCGCGCAGTTCGGAATATTGCGCCGCGCGCGCCGCCGCCTCGGCCGCCGCCTCCGAACGGATCTTGGTGAGGATGTCCTCGCTCTCCGAGGTGGAGAGGACCTCGCTTTCGAGATCGCCCACCCGCTTTTCGAGCCGTTCCAAGAGCCCGTTATATTCGGCAAGATCGCGCTCGGCGTCCGCGATGAGGTCGATGAGGGCGAGTTCCTTTTGGGAGAGCGCGGCAAAATTCGCCGTTTCCTCCTGCACCCTCGCGCGGAAACGCTCGTATTCCTCCTCCGTCTCTTCCCGCGCGCGCTCGTTCTCCTCGATCGCCTCTTTGATCTTCGCGGCGAGCGCCGTCTTTTTGGCGATCCCCTCCTCGCATTCCTTGATATGCCGTTCGCCTGCAAGAAGGTTGCCGCTTCCGCTCCGCCTGCTCCCGCCCGTCATGGAGCCGCTCGTCGCGATGATGTCGCCGTCGAGGGTGACGATGCGGAAGGCGCGGGGATATTTTTTGGCGATCGCCGTCGCGTTCGCGATCGTATCGCACACCAGCGTGTTGCCGAGCAGATTGCGGATCACGTTGTCATAATAGGGATCGTAGCGCACGAGCTCGTCGGCAAGCCCCAACGCCCCTTTCTCGTGAAGGGCGCGGCTGATCTCCGGGGTGTTGTAATGGGGGCGCATTGCCGCAACGGGCAAGAAGGTGACGATGCCGCCCCCCGTCTTTTTGAGGTATTCGATGAGGAAACGGGCGTCGTCCGCCGTTGCCGTTACGAGGTTCTGCATCGCCCCGCCGAACGCCGTTTCCACCGCCACTTCGTATTTCTGCTCGGTAGAGACGATGTCGGCGATCGCGCCCTTGATCTTTTTGCCGAGTTCGGGCTCCTTCCTCGCCGTGAGTTGAAGGTTGCGGACGCTGTCCCGATAGCCGTCGAAACGGTTTTTCAGGTTGCGGTACAGTTCGAGATTGTTGGAAAGGTTCGCGATGGTCGTGTTGCAGTCGATGAGGTCCTGGGAGAGCTTCTGCCCGGAGTGCAAAATATCCTTGATGCTCTCTTGGAGATCCGCCTCGCGGGCGCTCTTTTCATCGAGGAATTTTTCGCACGCCGCCTTTTGCGCGCGGCAGGCTTCGAGCTGTGCGGCGTAATCCTTTTTGCGGCTCTCCGCCTTTAAGATCGCCTGTTTTACCTCGCCGATACGCTCGCTCGCCGCCGATTTCTGGGCGGAAAGGCTCCCCGCGTTCGCGCGCACGTCCGCCAGATTTTCGACGGAGGTAAGTTCGCTCGCGCGCTGTTCGTCCGACAGCTGTTCGTAGTGGAGAAGGCGGGCGTCCGTCTCCTGCAACTTGCGGGAGAGCTCCGCGGTCTTTTTCCCGATCTCCCCGGCGCGCTTTTCCGCCTCCGCCTTCTTCTTTTCCCCGCTCTCCGTGAGGAGGTCGATCTCCTTCGTGCGGCGCAGAGAGTATTCCACGTCCTCGGTCGCCGCCGAAAGGCGCCGCTTGTAGGAAGCGATCCGCTCGCCGAGCACCCGCGCCTCGCCGCTTTTATGTTCGAGCCCCACTTCGAATACGCGCAATTTCTCGTTGAGGGCGCGCAGTTCTCCGTCCTGCCGCTCCGCCGTTTCGCGGGCGGCGAGCTCCTTCCCGTCCACTTCGCCGAGCTCTTTTTCCGTCTCTTCAAGCGCTTTTTCCGCCTCGGCGATGCGGGCGCGGTGCTTCGCCGTTTCGTGTTCGAAATTTTCGCACCGTGCAAGATAGGTGTTTACCTCTTCATATTTGAGAGAGGCGGAATATTCCCGATATTTTTTTGCCGTTTCCGCCTGCTTTTCGAGCGGTTTGAGCTGTTTTTCCGCTTCGTCCATGCGCTGGACGAATACGGTGAGGTTGTCCTTCGCGCTTTCGAGCTTGCGCTCGATCTCCCCCTTCTGCGCCTTGAATTTCATCACCCCCGTCGCTTCCTCGAAAATGGCGCGGCGGTCCTCAGGCTTGGCGTTCATGATCTGCTCCACCTTGCCCTGCCCGATGATGGAATAGCCCTCTTTGCCGATCCCCACGCCGTGAAGAAGGGCGACGATGTCTTTCAGGCGGCAGGGCTGTTTGTTGAGGAGATATTCGCTCTCCCCCGAACGGTAGAGACGGCGGGTCATGGCGACTTCGTCGTACTCGATGTCGAAAAGTCTGCCCGTATTGTCGAAAATCAGGGTCACTTCGCAATAGGAGAGGGCGCGGCGCTCCTGCGTGCCGTTGAAAATGACGTCCTGCATGTTGGAGCCGCGCAACGTTTTCGCCGACTGTTCGCCGAGCACCCAGCGGACCGCGTCCGCCACGTTGCTCTTGCCGCAACCGTTGGGACCGACGATGCAAGTGACGCCGTCCTCGAATTTGATGGACGTTCTGTCTGCAAAGGATTTGAATCCGGCGAGTTGTATTTCCTTAAAATTCATTGTTTCCCTACAAGTTCCGAATAAAGTTTCTCCGCCGCGGAAAACTCCGCAGCCTGTTTGTTCCTGCCCTCGCCCTCCGCGGTGCGCTCTAAGGCGCGGACGGTGCAAAAGTACCTTCCCTGCTCTTCGCGGCAAACATATTCGGGCGTTTTTCCCGTGCGCTTTTGCACATATTCCTGCAAGAGCGATTTATAATTTTCGGTGCCCGCGGAGACGAGAAATCTCTTCACAAACGCCCGCGCGGGCAGCATGCCGCCGTCGAGATAGACGGCGCCGAGGAGCGCTTCGGGCAGACTTTCCACCGTCTTGCTGCCGAGATTTTGCTCGCCGCCCGAAAACCGCAAAAAGCGCATGAACTTTTCCCGTTTGCACAGCCTGCCGAGCGCCGTTTTGGAGACGTATTGCTGGCGGAGCGCGGTGAGTTCCCCCTCCTCCGCCTGCGGGCAGGAGACGAAGAGCCGCTCCGAAATGATGAGTTCGAGCACCGCGTCCCCCAAAAATTCGAGCCGCTCGTTGTTGGCGCCGCCGAACGCATTCGAGTAAGATTTGTGGGTGAGCGCCTCTTCGAGAAGCGCCTTGTTCCGGAATGTATAACCGATCGAGCGTTCCGCCGCTTCGAGCGTCTCCGCAGAGAATCCTTCGCCGCTATACACCGTTTTGCTCCGTTTTTTTCAGCATGTCCGCGATCTCGCCGACGAGCCCGCCCTTACAGGCGTCCACCGCCTGCACGACGGAGGGGCAAACGGCGTTCGCCCGCGAATTCCCGTGCGTTTTGACGACGACCTTTTTCAGCCCCAGAAAGACGGAGCCGCCGAGCTTTGCATAGTCGAGCATATCGCGGAGTTTTCCGATCTGCTTGCGCGCGCAGACATATGCGAGTTTGGAGCCGAGACTTTTCTTGAATTCCCGCTTCAAGACTTCGGAGACCGTCTTTCCGCAACCTTCCACCGACTTTAAGGCGATGTTGCCGGAAAAACCGTCCGCAACGACGATGTCGACATCCCCGTACATGATGTCCCGCCCCTCGACGTTGCCGACGAAGTTAATCCCCGCCGTCTCTTTGAGGAGCGCATATGCCTCCTGATGCAAGGGATCGCCCTTGTGCTCCTCCGTGCCGTTGTTGAGGAGCCCGACTTTGGGGTTTTTCATGCCGAACGCCGCCTTGCCGTACGCCGTTGCCATAACGGCAAACTGGGCGAGATAGGCGGGCTTGCATTCGGCGTTCGCGCCGCAATCGCACAGAAGGGTGCGGGTGCCGCGGACGTTGGGAATGCCCGGACAGAGCGCGGGCCGCATGACCCCTTCGAGCCTGCCGATGAGCATGACGCCCCCCGTGAGCACCGCGCCCGTGGAGCCCGCCGAAACGAACGCGCCCACCTCTTCGTCCTCTTTGAGGAGCTTTAAGCCCACGACGAGAGAGCTGTCCTTCTTGGCGCGGATCGCCTGCGTGGGAATGTCGTCGTTGGTGACCGTCTCGCTGCAAGGGACGATCTCCACCCGCGCGCCGTCGTATTTGTATTGTTTGAGTTCGGCTTCCACCGCCGATTTATCGCCCGTAAAAACGACCTTGAAGTCTTTGCGGACTTCGAGCGCCTGCACGGCGCCCTTTACGATCTCGCGGGGAGCGTTGTCCCCGCCCATTGCGTCCACTACGATCTTTAACACAGACTTCTCCTCCCTCCGATCTGTTTGCATGCGCCTTTGGGGCGCGAAAAAAATTTCCGTGAATTTATTATAGCAGTTTTTTTCGAAAAACACAATGAATTCAACGACATTTCGGGAAAAAGGGCGCACGGGGCTTTTGCGGGTATAAAACGGCGGAGGTGCGTCGAAAATAAAGGGCGCAGTGGGCAAAGGATCCCCGTGCTACATAGAATGGTAACGAGGGGGACGCCCACAAAAGAAGGTGCCGAAATGAATGTAAAACGCGGAGAACTCTATTATGCCGACCTCTCCCCCGTTGTGGGGAGCGAACAGGGCGGCGTGCGCCCCGTGCTCGTGGTACAGAACGATACGGGCAACAAATATTCCCCCACCGTGATCGCCGCCGCCGTGACGAGCAAGATCCACAAGGCGCGGCTTCCCACCCATATCGAACTGCCGCAGGCGTTCGGACTTGCCAAAGATTCGGTGATCCTGCTCGAACAGATCAGGACCATCGACAAAAAACGGTTGATGTCCCGCATCGGCGAATTGCCGCCGTCCACCATGTCGCGCGTGAACCGAGCCATCCTCATCAGCCTCGGTTTTGCCGACAGCAAACCGTGAGGGAAGCGCCGCGGGATTTCCCGCGGCGCTTCTTAACGGAAAAGGCAACGGGAAACCCCATTGCCTTTTCCACATATCTTAAAAAGAGAAGAATTGTGTAAGCTAAGTTGTAGTAACGCCGTTGAGGAGGTTGAACGCCGCGCTTCCGCTCCAAAGGATTTTTTTGCCGTAGGCTATCGAGACGGAAACCGAGACGCCGCTTGTGCCGCTTGCGGAAAATTCCAGGCTGTCTACTTTCAGATTTCCGTAAGATACGCCCGAAAAGAGCAGATCGGAAACGTCCGAACCGTCCTTTGTGTGATGCAAAACGATCATCCCCTCATCGTTAATCCCGAAATGGTAGTTCTGGTTGTGCCGATCGGGGTCGAACGTGACGGTTTTTTCGTTATTGTCGATCTTGACGTTGAGGGCAAAACGGAGCTCATTTTGCACGTTATCGAGCGCCTCGCTGCCGAGAATTTCGGCTTGCGCCACTTCCTTGATCATGAAGGTGGAATTGAGCACCGCGGAGCTCATGACCGCGACCATGACCGAAACGAAGCCGAGAAGAAGTACCGCGATGAGCATTTCGGCGAGCGTAAAGCCCTTTTTCGAAAGAAGTTTTTTCACGACGACTTTCCTCCTGCGTATTTATAGACGGTCATGCCGTCCTCTGTGAACATCTCGACGTTCGCGGGGGGCACCGTCCCCGCCTCACCTGAATTCGCGCCCGCGGGGGTATAAGTTATCTGCCCTTTGTTTTCGGAAGCGGCGGAAGAATCGATCTTCTCTTCGAGCTCCTTTGCCGCTTGATAGAACTTTTCGTCCTCTTGCCGCGCGGCGGTGTTGATGCTCATTGACGCCGTGTACATGGTGGCGAACAGCCCCGCCGCGAGCGCGATGATGAGGATCGCGATGAGAATTTCGGCGAGCGTTTCGCCCTTTTTCGACATTGCTTTTGCCTTTAAGCGTTTCATCCTTTTCCTTCCTCCTTCTCTTTCTCTTTGTTTCCGACAAGCAGTTTATCGACGTAGAATTGCGCCCCATCCGTCGAAAACGTCATGGTTCTGCGGTATTTTTTCGTTTCCGGATCCTGCTGAAAATTCCCCTCCCCGTATTTATCGAAGCGCGATTCGACCTTCAACGTCGCGTAATAATTCTGCTGTTCGCCCGCCACGCCCTTTGCGGAGTAGAGGTGGAAATAGAAGGTAGCGCCCGAAATTTTCAACTGGACGTACACCTGCCCCATTTCCGGCGCCCCGGACACGGAGAGAAGAAAGTCGATAACCGGAAATTGAGCCGCCGTAGACAGCGAGTAGGTTTTGAGCGCATTCTGAAAACGGGTATCCGCGAGAAACAGATCCTCAGAACCGTCAGTAATCTTGTATTCCATAGAGATCTGCTCTACATTTGTGGGCTCCGCCGCCGCCGTGTACTCTACCTCGACGTGTTCCAAACGGTTCAAAATGAGCTTTGCCGCGGAGACCACGGCGAGGTATTCCTGCCTATCCTCTTTTTCGTGCGTGTATCTGCCCGCGTTGGACGACGCCATGGTTAAAGCGACCGTCCCCGAAAGGAGGGCGAGGAAAAAGATGAGGAGCGCAATGAGGACCGCCGCGCCGCGGCGGCAGGACATTTTTGCATACAGAACGCTGTTGTGTTTCATATCCTTTTCGACCTATCCTTGCCCGTCCATAACAGTGAAACATGTATTCGTTTTATCCCAAGCGAGCCGAACATTGCTTATGGACAGGGTTTTCTCATTATAGCCCACCGCGGCCTTAAACTCCTCTGGGTTCACGTCGATATAGCTGTAGTCGTGAACTCCGGTCTTCGGTTGCGGGCCCTTTATCGCGGTGCCTTGGGGAACACCTTCCTTGGGGCGGACACGGTACATCTCCTGACCTTCGCGATTTGCATAGTCGGGGAGGAGATAGAAGCCGAAGAAATCCCAGCCGAGCGGTATGCCATTGTAATCGATCCCATCGCCCGTCGGCAGGAAACTGCTCCCCGTTATGGGGTCATATTTGGAGCTATAATATGCCGCCGCGGCAAAGGTGATCTGGCTTCCATCTGTCGTGATCTTCGTTGTGCCGAGTTCGTACATCTCGTATTTTTTCACCCTATTCGCATAATAATAGGCGTCTCCCTCCTGGAAGAATATGCCGTCGGCGCTCAGAGTGCCGTCGGTGTGCCGAATGCCGTTTTCATCGTCACGCCAGATAGCATTTATTACCACGTTGCCGTCCTTAATCTCGATCTGATGATGCGCCGTAATAACCCCCGGATCGACGTATCTTGCGACATCTCCCCCTTTTCCCATTCCTTCGTAATAGCCGCAATAATATCCCTTGAACGTCTGACTAAAATTCGGTTCGGTTTCAAGTTCATTCTCGTACGAATCGATCCAGTAGCCCCAGAAGTCATCGTTATCTTTCGGCATGGGGAAGGGATATTTCGCGGTGCGATCGTTCCCAAGTTGTGTTGCTTTCCAGTACCAGCGCACAGTGCTTGCCGCCCCGCCTGCCCAATCCGGAGAGCCAAAGTGATTCGCCAGCGACTTAGCGGTACAGGCGACCCCGTCTTTTTTATCTTGTCCGTTTTTCAGAGACAAAACGTCGCCCGTGCAGGTGAAGCGCGCCAAAACGTTTGCCGTTACGGGGAAGTCGAGCTCTTTTTGATAGAGATAATAGTTATTCGTATCCCCCTCGAAGGTGCCGTAGGCAACGGGCGGAAGGATCTCCCATTGAACGGCGGAATAGCAATTCGAAACTTTTTCGATATCTTTTGCGTCGACCTGCGCGATGAGTCCGCCGCCGACCCGCGCCATGTACTCAATGATCCCCGCGGCAAAACTGTTTGTAACCGTGAGAGCGCCTTTGGCAACGCCTTTTTCATTGATCTTTTGCAAAGAGCCCGGCTCCTTCGCATTGTCGAAGTGCCAGTTCCAGCCCTCCCCGGATACGGAGGAGGGGGAGGCGACGCCGCCGATGAGCCCGCCCGCGTAGTAGCCCGAAATTTGACCTGCCGCATAGCTGTTATTGATTTCTACCTTACCCATTGTGAGCCCGACGAGCCCGCCCGCATAGACGCATTCGGCGGAGCGCCAATAATATTCGGTGCAGACGCTCACCGAGGCGGCGCAATTTTCGAAGGTCGTTTTCTCGCCGTCGGAGCCGATCGCCAAGCCGACGAGCCCGCCCGCAACAATGCCCGATATGCGGTTGTCCGTGAGGTTCTTCTTAATCCAATCTTTTTGGTCTGCGTCGTCGGAATTCTCGACTTTGAACGCTTGGTCGGGGTCGATATACACGCGCACGTTGGTGAATTGGCAGTTCACGGCGATGCCGACAAGCCCGCCCGATACGACGCTGTTATATGTCGCGTCGAGCCTCGTGACGAGGTGGGAATTCGCGTCGTGCTCAAGGAAACTTCTCTGTTCCCCATTTCTCCAAACCTTCGGGTTGATCACATCGAGATCCTTGAAAGTGCAGTTCTGCGCGAAGCCGAAAAGTCCGCCGGGCCATGGAGCTCTTCCTTCGAACGGGACGCCGATAATCGCATAGGAGCCGCCCCCTTGGCTATCCGGCTTTTCTCCCGAAAGGGTGAACTCTGTTTTATTTCTGAAATACAACATGGATACCGCAATGCCGTCCCACTCGGCGGCATAACCCCACGACCCCTTATATTCGGGCATCTTTTTGAGCAACGCCTGGCGCACAGCCGCCACCTTGTTGTACGCCGCCTGCTCGGTAATGTCGCCGCTGAGAGTCGCCTTGGTGATGTCGTTTTTCGTATCGAACACATAGGAGAGATTGTTGAGGTCCCGAATGGACGAGAGCGTTACCGTGTTGGTTTCGCCCGCGAGCGCATAAAAGTAGGGACAGATATATTGCGCTTTTTCGTCGAAAGGAACATACGTCTCGTCGTCGAAATTGTACAGACGCGCGTCCGGTGCGTCTTCGCTCTTGGCGGAAACCGGCTCGTCGTCGGAGAGGACGTGCAATTTCACCCTTAAAGTCATGCTCTTATCGACGGGGACGAAATCCGTAACGGAGGCGGAGGCAAAGAGACGAGCAAGAACCGACCCGTCTATTCCTCCGCATTCCCTCTTCCCAAAGGTGAGGTAGGGATTCACCGTACCGTTGAACCAGTTCGCGATCGATTCCCGCGGGTAGAGGAGATCCGACGCCATCGTGACGACGCCCGGATTCGTCTGGTGGCGCAAATTGTATTGTGCCCCGCCGTAATTCGCCCTGGTCGTAATCAAAGAATCGAGCGCGAAGCGCAACTTTCCGCCGTTTTCCACGATCGAGTTGACCGTGAGGGTGCCGTAATCGCCCTGGATCGGTACGACTTCTTTTTTTTCCTCGTCGAACACATTTTTGACGTTGGTCACAACATATTTGCCTTCGAGCCTGCCTTCGGTATAGATGAGGACTTCGTCGTAGCTATCATCAGAGTATTTATCACCCTCTTTTTTCGGAATGCAGGCGAACACTTCGAGGCACAGCTTTTTATCGGCAATTTGGGGGGAAGCAGAGCCCACCATCTGGAGTTCGAGATACAGCTCGTCGTCGTACTGCCAGGCGAGGGTGAAATCGGGCAAGCCGACGTTCCGTTCGGGACGGGGCACGCCGTAACCGAGATAGTACCCGATGAAGTTCTCATTCAAAATGTCCTCATAGGCAACGAGGGTAAGATTCCCTTCGGCGTCGTAGGGCTTGAAGAGCGTTTTTACGTCGAAGGGCTTTTCGCAGTAAAAGACGAACAGAACGTTCGCCGATTCGGAGTCGTACCCGACGACGATATTCCCCTTTTCGAGAAGCTCGGTATCGGTGATCGCGCCCGATAAGAGATATTTCTTCCCCAAGATCGCCCTGTTTTTCGCCGCCTCGTCCGCTTCGCCATAGGCGAAGTTGCTCACAAGGCACACGGTTTTCTCCTCGTTCGAAGTTTTGTCAAAAAACTGAATGCTCTCCGCCGCCGAGTCGTTCAGGAAGGAAAAATCGTCCGAGCCGAGGTTCTTTACCCCGTAGAGCTTGCTCTGAACGGCGACCCCCACCGCGCGCGCGTTATCGTTCATCGCCGCCCGCTTGATCGCCTGCGATTCGGATATTAAATTCGGAGCCGCTATGCCGAGCAACGTCGTCATGATCGCAACGACGAGCAGAATCTCGATCAGCGTCGTTCCGCGTCTGTTTTTGAGTTTTTCCAAAAGCTTCATCCCAAACCTCCTTCGCATTTTTGCATGCACGCGGCTTTTTGCATGCCGCGCTGTATTTCCACGCGGAAAATACAGAGATTACACGAATCCATATAGTTTACACAGTACTATTTTATATCAACTCATCGGAAAAGTCAACACTAACAGCGCTTTTTTCACCATAATTTCGCAAAAATAGCGCGCTTCTATTCCCTTTGGGCGGGTTTTTGCCGCGGGGGCGGAATTTTTGTCATCGATTGCTGTTTTCTATGTACCAAAACGGCGGCAGAATTTGCCGCCGTTTACAAATTTCGGGAAAGAGCGGGGAAAAGGAGCTTGCCCACCTTGTTCATCATCTCCGCTTTGTGCTCCAAGAGCGAGTGGGCGTAGCGCTGTAACGTTACCACGGGGTTCTTGTGCCCCAACAGCTCGGATAGGGTCTTTACGTCCATGCCCACCTCCAAAGCCCGCGTGGCAAAAGTATGCCTGAGCGCGTGAAAGCCCTTGTGCTCGATGCCGAGCTTTTTGAGCAGACGGTCGAACGCCCGCTGATAGGTGCGCACCTGAGCGCCGTATTCCGACCTTCCCGCAACCACGTATTTGCCGTTCGTCTCCCGCTTGATCTCCTTCAAAAAGACAACGATCTGCCCCGGAAGCGGAATCACCCGCTCCGAACTGATCGTCTTTGTCGTATCGAGCACCTTGCAGTAATGCCCGTTTTTCCAGCTGTCGTGGCAGGACTTCGAGACGGTAAGAAGCGCTTTGCCGAAGTCGACGTCGTCCCAGGTGAGGGCGAGAAGTTCCCCGATGCGCAGTCCCGTGTAGAGGGAGAGCAACATGCCGAACAGATAGGGCATATCGTGTTCCAACACGTATTTCTCGATCTTTTTCTGCTCCTCTTTGCCGAAACATGCCACCTTTTTTTCCCGCAACTTGGGGCGGACGATCGCGCCCGTGTATTGCGTTTCTGCCACGCCGAGCAGCACCGCCTTTTTGAGCGACGACCTCAGCACGGACAAAATGCCGTTTACCGTGTTCGCCGCAAGCGCGCGCTGAGAAAGACGCACCGAAAACTTTTGCAACTCCACCGCACCGATCGCGTTTATTTCGCGGTCGCCGAATTCGGGCAAAATGTATTGCTCCGCCTGCGCGCGGTATTTGCGGTATGTCCGCTCCTTCACGGTGGGCTTTACATACAGCCCAAGCCATTCGCCCATCCATTCTCTGTACAACATTTTCTACTCCTTTCCTCTGTATTCCGGCGAAACGCCGTGTGGAATATGATACCCCTTCCTCCCGCTTTTTGCATAAAAAAACCGCCCCGACTTTTCGCGGGACGGGACGGACGGTTGCAAAAAACGGCGGACGCCTCAGGAAAACAGCTTCGCCTTTTCTTCAATGAGCTTTGAGACCTTTTCGAGATAGGTGGGAATATCCTTCGGGGAGCCGAGGCGCTCGATGCGCCCCTCGCGCAAAAATACCCGCTTGGAGATGGCGTTCGAGCCGACGGCGACGTTATCGGCGCTCTCTTCCATGACGTCGATATTGTAGACGGAAGCGTATCCCCTCTTCGTCCAGCCGACGTTCTCGTGCGCCCCCGCCATGTATTTCTGCCGATACAGATAATAGGGCTCGTAGCCCGCTTTTGTGAGGACGTCCCGCGAATATGCGATCATTTCGGCGAGATTTTCGTCGGAAAGAAGGGTGAGCGAGGGCGTCTTTTCCCCGCCGCCTGCGGCGGGCGAGGGCGCTTTGAGGTGCTCTTCTTTGAGCTTTGCGCCCTTTTTCAGGCACAGCGTGTGAACGGTGATGTTTTCGGGCGAGAGCGCGATCGCCTCGTCTACGCTCGAACGGAATTCTTCGACGCTCTCCCCCGTAAGCCCCGCGATGAGGTCGCAATTCACGGCAAACGGATAAGGCTTTGCCATTTCGAACGCCTCATAGAGCTGGGCGCGGGTGTGTTTTCTGCCGATCGCGACCAGTGTTTTATCCGAAAAAGACTGCGCGTTGATACAGATCCGCGTAACGCCGTATTTTTGGCAGAGATCGAGCTTTTCCCGCGTGAACACGTCGGGACGGCCCGCCTCGACCGTGAACTCCGCGCCGCCCGCGATCGGGGCGAGCGCTCTGAGCACCCGTTCGAGATCGGCGGCGTCCAGCACGAAGGGCGTTCCGCCCCCCACATAGACGGAGCGGACGGTTTTCATCAGCGGCGCCGCCGCGGAAAGTTCCTCTTCGAGCGCGTTGAGATAGGCGGGCACATATTGCCGCGTAAGGGCGATCGGCGCGGTGATAAAGGAGCAATAACTGCACTTGCTCGGACAGAAGGGCAGGGAGACATACAGATCGGCGTTGCCCTCCTTCCGCTCGTAAATGCCCCGCTGACCCTCGATCACGCGGGCGACGAGATTGATGTTCTCTTCCCCCACCTTCAACTGCCGGAAGAGGGCGCGAAAATCCCGCCCCTTTTCGAGTTCGCCGTAGGCGAGCCTCGTGGGACGGATGCCCGTGAGCGAACCCCACGGCAGCTCCTTGCCGAAATATTCCGACAGCGTTACGTAAAGGGCGAGTTTTGCGTACCGTTTGACGAGGCTCTTTTTCTCGGTAGCCGTCGCGGCAAAAAAGGCGTTTTCGAAGAAGCGCGCCGCGCCGTTCAGCGTTACCGTGTTGCGGACAAAATAGCGGGCGCCCGCTCCGTTTTCTTCCGGAAGAGGCGCCCCCTCCCCTACCCCTCCCCCGCAAGCGGGGGCGGGCAAAAACGTTAAAACATGAGAAAGGGCGAGCTCTTCCAAAGAGGGGAAGAGCCGCGCGACATCCATGAGTTCGGGTTCGAGCCATTTTTCCGACGACGTCAACATTTTAAGTACCCGTTATACATTTTTTCGTGCAAAAGCGTGGTATCTTCGCCGTGTCCCGCGCAGACGGGGCAATCAAACGGCAGGGCACGGAGCTTTTTCAAACTCTCCTGCAACTGCCGCGCGCTCCCCGTGGGAAGGTCCGTTCTGCCCACGCCGCCGCAAAAGAGGGTATCCCCCGTGAAGAGGACGCGCTGACCCGAAGGCGCGGAGAAAAGGTAGCAGGCGCTGCCCGCCGTGTGCCCCGGCGTTGCCGTCACTTCGACGCGCATGCCGCAAAGAAGAAGGGTCTGCCCGTCGGAAAGGACGCCGTCGATCGTGAACGGCGGGGTCTTTCCGAAGCCGAATTCCTCCGACAGGTCGCAATTTACCGCCCGGTCTTCCTCCCCTTTGAGGCAAAAGATCTTCGCCCCCGCGCGCTGTAAAAGACTGCATCCGCCGATATGGTCGAAATGTCCGTGGGTCAGGAGCACCGCTTTGACCGTGAGCCCAAGCCGCGCCGCCTCTTCCGACGCGCGCGGCTGTGCGGGATCGACGGCGACGGCGTTTTTTCCGTCCTCCGTCACAAAATAGGTGTTTGCCGCAAATCCGATGGGATAAACTTTCTCGATCCGCATAGCCGTCCTTCCCGCGGGGTCAATTACTGCTTCTTCTGACGTCGTAGATCTTACTGCCGTACGCCTTGATCTTTTTGATGAGCACCTCGACGTCCTGACGGTTGGTGAGCGTGACCGTAACGTCGATGATCGCGTTCTCCGCCTTGTCGTATCTGCCGTTGATGGAGGTGATGCCGAGCTTCATTTCTGAGACGCTCCCCGCGATCGCGGCGATCGCCGCGCCCTGCTCCGCCGCCGTAACGACGATGGCGGCTTTGAACTGCTCGCCGCCCTCGGTGATCCATTCGGCGGGCTGTAACCGCTCCGGCTCCACCCCGCGCATATTCGGGCAATCCTTCCTGTGGATCACGATCCCCCTGCCGCGGGTGACGAAACCTACGATCTCGTCGCCCGGAACGGGCGAACAGCACCCCGCAAAATTTACCAAAAGCCCCGTGGTGCCGTTGACGATGACGGAGCCCTGCGCGAGTTTGCCGTGATATACCTGCGGCAGATTCGGCTGGGGCACTTCCCGCTTGAAATGGTCGATGAGCTTGAAGAGCACCTGGTTCACCGTCGTCGCGCCGTAGCCGATCGAGGCGAACATTTCGTCGATCGAGGTGAACGACAGCTTTTCCGAGATCTTTTTGAAGCTCTCGTCGGTGAGAATATCGCCGAGCGCATACCCTCTGCGCTTCGCCGCCTCTTCGAGCATGCTCCTTCCGAGGCGGATATTCTCCTCCTTCATGTTCTTTTTGTAGAACGCCTTGATCTTCGCCTTCGCGGACGTGGACTTGATGAACTTCAACCAGTCCCGCGAGGGACCTTTCGAGCTCGGAGACGTGATGATCTCCACAACATCGCCGAGTTCGAGCGTGGAGCTGAGCGGCACGATCTTGCCGTTCACCTTTGCGCCCGTGCAGTGATTGCCCACTTCCGAGTGGATGGCATAGGCGAAGTCGACGGGCGTCGCCCCCGTGGGAAGGGAGATCACCTTGCCCTGCGGGGTGAATACGAGAAGTTCCGAGCTGTACATCTCGCCCTTGACCGTATCGAGGAATTCGCGGCTGTCTTTGAGGTCGCCCTGCCATTCCATCGCCTCGCGGATCCACGCGATACGCTGGTCGAGCGAGCTCTCTTCCGTGCGGTTCTCCTTGTATTTCCAGTGCGCCGCGATGCCGTATTCCGCCGTGCGGTGCATCTCCTCGGTGCGGATCTGGATCTCGAACGGCTGACCGAAATTCGTGACGACGGTGGTGTGCAACGATTGATACAGGTTGGGTTTGGGCGTTGCGATATAGTCCTTGATGCGCCCCGGAATGGGCTTCCACTTTTTGTGGATCTTTCCGAGCACTTCGTAGCATTCGTCTACCGTCGCCACGATCACCCGCACCGCCGTGAGATCGTAGATCTGTTCGAGCGTCTTGTTCTTCGTCTTCATCTTTTTATAGATGGAGTAGAAATGCTTGGGACGGCCGAATACTTCGCCGTGGATGTGCGATTCCGTTAAAATTTCGTTGATCTCTTCGACGACGAAATCGACAAAGCGGTTGCGTTCTTCGAGTTTTTGATGGATGTTCTCCACCAAAAATTCGAAGGCGGCGGGATCGAGATATTTGAGGCACAGGTCTTCGAGTTCGCACTTGATCTGGCTGATACCGAGCCGCCCCGCGATGGGAGCGTAGATGTCGAGGGTCTCCTGCGCCATCTTCTTTTGCCGCTCCGCCGAGAGATAGTTGAGCGAACGCATATTATGCAGACGGTCGGCAAGTTTAATGATGATGACGCGGATGTCCTTCGCCATGGCGACGAAGATCTTGCGGAAGTTTTCCGCCTCTTCCTCTTCCTGCGATTTGAATACGATCTTATCGAGCTTGGTGACCCCGGAAACGAGGGTGAGCACTTCCTCGCCGAATTCGCGGCGGATGTCCTCCTCCGTGTAGGGAGTATCCTCGATGACGTCGTGCAAAAGGGCGCCCGCGACCGTCGCCGTGTCGAGACCGAGATCGACGAGGATCTCCGCGACGGCGCAGGGATGGATAAAATAGGGCTCCCCCGAAGCGCGCTTTTGGTTCTGGTGCGCCTCTTTGGCAAAGTCGTATGCGTGCAAGAGCATATCCCGCCCTTCGCCCGTGTAATATTCGTAGATCTTCATCAAAATCGGTTCCATTTTGCCCCTCTATTGCAACAGTTCCGCCGCCGCCGTGTAAATTTTCGAATTGCCGAGCTCCGTGCGCTTCCCGCGCGGCAGTTTTAACCTTCCTCCGCCGCATTCGACGATCCCAAGCTCTTCGAACACGGCAAGCGCAAAGATGAATTGCCGCAGATCTTCCGCCCTCAGGATGCGCGCCGTCTCCGCATACGTCTCGCCGATGCAGACCCCCTCCGCCTTCCTCAGTTCGCGGAAAACGGAGATCATGCCCTCGCGCGAGAGATCGAGCCCGCGGAGGGGAAGATAGCCGCAGCCGTCGCTGTTTGCGTACACCGCGGCGCCGCCCGTCCGCTGGGGGATCCCCGCGGGCGACGCCAAAAAGACGACATCGCGATAGGCGGAAAGATCGCAGGCGGGATCGGGCGAGAGAAGCACCGCGTTCCGCACGCTCCCGGAGGAGAGGCGGAATACGTCGTGCGGGATGCCCTCCGCGGAGGGAAAACGCCGCAACGTCTCGCGGTCGTAGGCGACGACGCACAGCCCGTAGGCGCTTTCGGCGTTCTTCTTTGCGATGAGCGCCTCCGTCTCCGCCGCCCCGATCGCCCGAAAGACGCGGGGCGCGCCCAGCGAGAGCACGAGATTCTCAAAGCCGTCGAGACCCGTTTCCCCGCCGTCCGCATCGTCGAAAACGACGGCGCGGATAAAGCCCTTTAAGCTCTCCCTGCCGCGGTATGTAGACAGATTGCATTCGAATACGACGCGCTTTTTCAGATCGCTTTTGAGCAGTTTACGGTCGGCATAGCCGCCGAAGTACATGAAGTCCATTCCCTCTCCCGTGACGGAGAGGTGGGGAGACAGGGGTTTGAGGGGCGCCGCGTTCGTCCGCCCGAACGTCGTGCAAAAGAGAGGACGGCGGTTGCCCACCCCGAACGGCTCCAACCGTTCGAGCTCTTCGGCGAGTTTGTGCGGGAATGCGCCGCCGATCTCCTCGCATACGCAGACGGTGGGCACGAAATCTTCCCGCGAGTACTTTTCGCCGAGATATGCGTCCAGCGCCTCTCTGAGCGCCCCGAAATTTTCCTCTTTGACGTTAACGCCCGCCGCCTGCGCGTGCCCGCCGAATTCCTCGATGAGCGCGGAAGCGCTTTTGAGCGCCTCGAAAATGTTGACGTTTTCGACGCTCCTCGCACTGCCGCGGAGCATCCCCCCGCGGCGGACGAACAGGATCACCGGGCGGGCGTATTCCTCCGCGAGCCGCGCGGCGACGATGCCGATGAGCCCCGCGTGCCAGCCTTCGCCCACCGTCATGACGATGTTGCCGTAAACGCCCTGCGCCGCGATCCCCGCGCGCGCCTTTTCGTACAATTCGTCGCACAGCTGCTGGCGTTCGAGGTTATAGGCGTTGAGTTTGACCGCCAGCGCGGCGATCTCCTCTTTATCGTCGCTCGTGAACAGGCTGAGCGCCGCGTGCGCGTCGCCCATTCTCCCCGCCGCGTTCACCCGCGGGGCGAGCGTGAACGCCAACGTCTGCGCCGAGATCTCCGTCGGCTTGCCCAAGAGCTCGGCAAACGCGGGGCGCAATTCCCGCCGCATGCGGAGTAGCCCCTCATAGACGATGTCGCGATTCTCCCCCGTGAGCGGCACGCTGTCCGCCACCGTGGAGAGCGCGCAAAGGTCCAACAGCTCGTTCGCCCTTTCCCCGATGAGCGCCGAAGCGAGCTTGAAGGCGACCCCCGCGCCGCAGAGATTGTCGTAGGGATATTCGTCGCGGAATTTGGGATTGACGCAGATACAGTCGGGCAGGCGTTCGGGCAATTCGTGGTGGTCGGTGACGATGACGTAGGCGCCCTGCTCCTTGATGTATTCCACTTCCCGATAATTCGAGATGCCGCAATCGACCGTGATGACGAGATCGGGCAGAAATTCATCGAAAATGCCGTCAATCGCGGAGGAACTCAGCCCGTAACCCTCCTCCCGTTCGGGAATGTAGAGGTAGGGCTCTATGCCGAACAGCCGCAACGCGCGGTATAGGATCGTCCCCGCGCCGATGCCGTCTGCGTCGTAATCGCCGAAAACCGCGACGCGCCAGCCTTCGTCCCGCGCGCGCGTGATGAGCTCCGCCGCCTCCTTCATGCCGCGCATGAGGAAGGGGGAGAGAAAATTCTTTTCGGAAGGGTTCAAAAACCGCCGCATCTGCGCTTCGTCCCGCGCGCCGCGCGCATAGAGAATGCCCGCCGTCGTCCCGGTAATGCCGAGCCTGCGGGCGAGCGCTTCCACCGTTTGCAGTTCCTGCGGCGAAAACTCATATTCGCGAACGATCTTTTTCATGGAATGCCCATCCTTTCCCCGCCGCCGCGGGGCGGAAAAACAAAAAACGGCGAGATCTTCCCGCCGTTTTTATCATCCGAACCGTTAATCCTGCGCTTCGTTCTTTTTCTTTCCGACGTAACGCTTGCGGCTCGCCTTCAACTTGTCGAACCTGCTTTTCAGCGGAACATAGACCGCGGGAGCGAGCAAGAACGACGAGTAAACGCTCACCGCGAGAGGGATCAGCGCGGGCAGGAAGAACAGACGCGCTCCGCCCGAAGCAACGCCGCCGAGCACCGCGAACGTGACGGCAAACGGCACAAGGAAGATGAGCGCGAACTTCCACGAAGAGGACACCGAAAGTCCCACCGCTTCCTGCGCGGAAAGTGCGGCGTAGGAAGGATCTTTGAAGTTTTCGCGCATCTTCATGCACTGCACGAGCCAAAGGATCACCGAGAACACCGCGGCAAGCCCCGCAAACAACATGGGACCGTACGCATAGACGGGAATGCGGGCGACCGCGAATACGGAGAGCGTGAGAAGAACATCGTTGACGCAGGCGACGAGACCTGCGATCGCGCTGTCCCACCCGAAGCGGAAGCCGACATAGACGAGCGCCACGATCGCCGCAACGCCCAGCGCGACCGCCGCGCGCCAACCTGCCTCGTAAAAGCGCTCTTCCTTTACCGTATGCGCGGTGACGCGGATGTCGCCGCCGAGTTCACTGCTGTTTTGCAGGGTCGCCGTAAGCGTTTTGGCAACGTCGGCGAGTTTTTCATCATTTACGTCCCCGGAGAGCGTATATACCAAAAGGTAGTTGCCCGTTTCGGCAAAATAGCCCATATCGAGCTCGCGGTTCGTCTTTTTATCGGCAAACGTAATGCCTTGCTGCCGGAATACGTTCTCGCATTCCTCGGCAAGTTTGCCCTCTTTTTCGCCGATATAGACGACCGCGTCGTAATCGATCTCGATCGTTTTCCGTTCGGTAGAGGCGATATTGAAGCCGAAGAGCGAAAACAGAACGATGCCCGCCACGATGATCACCGCGGAAACGGCGATCCATACGGGAAGCAACTTCCCGGAAAGAAAACGCTTATTCATCGTCTTCTACCTCCTCTCTTTTGAAATGACAGAATTTACCGGGATTTTTTGCGCAACCCGCCATGAGATACCACAGGAAGCGGTTCATGAGCAGGGAAGCAAGCCCGGAGAGCGCGACACCGAACATGAGCGCCAAGCCGAAGAAGGACATCTCGCCGAGCGCGATGAGATAGACGAGAAGGGTCGCGATCACAAGCGCGATGTGCAGATCGAACAGATGCCAGAAGCACTTCTTGTACCCCGTTTTCACGGACGACGCCATCGTTTTGCCGAGGGCGTATTCCTTCCTCGCGTATTCGTAGGACAGCGCGTTGCTCACGCAAAGCAGTACGGATGCGACGGCGAACGCCGCGATCGCGCCCGTGCCGATGACGATGGGCACCGCCCAGTAGATGATCACCATGAGGGAGAGGAAGGTAAGATAGGTGAGAAGGTGCGCAAATGCCAGGAGCCCGTAGCGGACGAAGAAAACGATCGCCATTACAAGGAACAGAATGCCGAACGCAATGTAGACGAGCATGAGCGCGCTAAGTTTGAGCGAGCCGAGCTCGATGCCCGCAAAGCCCGCCTCGGTGCGGTGGAGCTCGCCGAGTTCCATGCCGAGGTCTACTTCGCTTCCGACCGCCGTGTCGATGGTCGCCGCGACGACCGCCGCGGAATCCGCCGTGTAACTGCCGCTGATATACAGATTATCGTGGATCTGCTCGGAAACGGAGAGGTTGATCACCGTTTCGCCGCCGACCTGCACGAACAGATAACCCGTGCTCTCCGACGCGCCCGACGTCGTGCTCGAAAGGACGCTGCGCCCCTTCTCCGTGAAGTCCACTTCCACAAACGCCGTGCCCGCGTTGTTGCGCATGCGGGCGCCCTTGATATAGTCGGTGACGGGGAGATCTTTGCCGCCCTTCTTTTCGGGGAGCACCTGCGTTGCGCTCGCCGCATCCTGGCTTGTCCCGTACAACACGGCAACTTTGCCCATGTAGGAATAGTACAGGAATGCCGCGACGGAAGCATCCATGCTCGCGGGAAGGGTCGCTTCGACGGTATAACCGTCCTTCACCCGAAGGGAGAAGCCCTCCGCGTGCAACCGCTCGAACCGTTCTCTCAAAACTGCCAGCTGACTTTCGAACTTCGCCCGGAATTCCTCCGTCGGCTCCTGTCCGCCGCCGCAGACTTCCTCTTTATCCAGCCAGACCGCACCGCCCGCATAAGATACATACTCCGTCGCGTCCTCCGCCGCGGCGTCCTTGTTATCCTCATACTCTTGTGCGGAGATCACTCCTTCGGGATAAAACACGACCGAAAAACTGCCGCCGAGATAGCTCGCCTCTTCGCCGAATTGATAATCGCCGAAGTCTGCGCTCTTCTCCGCCCAGTTGACGATCGGATTAAAGTAGTGGATCCCGTCCCCTCCCACAGGGAAAGGCACGAAACACACCACGCATAAAACGGCGACGATCAATGTGATCAGGGTAAGAAGGATCGCCGATTTTACTTTGCCCATTGTTGCCTCCTGTTCAAAGGAATCTTCCGTAAAATCATACTTTCGGAAAATTCTGTCTCGTCTTATTATATATAATTTGTCTTTTTCCGTCAAGCCGAAATGAGTTGCTTTTTTGTTTTTTTCTAATTTTCTCGCGTTTTCCGCTCCGCCAGAATGTGCATGGCGCATTCGACGCGCTTTTTCATCATCGCGCAGGTCATTGCGTAGGGGGTATCGATGTCCCCGCAGTAGTGATAGTTGTTCGCGCTGCACCCGCCCGAACAGATATATTTCGCGAAACAATCGCCGCATTTTTTGCGGGTGAACAAACTGCTCGCGGCGAATTTTTCCCTGAGCGCGGGATTTGTGATCCCCTCAAACACGCTGCCCATTCTCCACTGCTTTTCCCCCGCGAACTGGTGGCAGGGGTAGAGGTCGCCGTTTGGAACGACGGAGAGATATTCGTTCCCCGCCCCGCACGCGGAGACCCGCTTGGAGAGGCAGGGTCCGCCTTCGAGGTCGATGTTGAAGTGGAAGAAGTTGAAGCCCTTCCCCCGCTCCTCCCGCGCGAGATACTCGTCGGCGAGGCGCTCGTATTCCTTTTCGATCGCGGAAAGATGCTCTTCCCCGATCCGAAGACCTGGAAGATCGGTGACGACGGGTTCCATCGAAATGGAGTCGAATCCCTGATCGGCGAGGAAGAGGACGTCCTTCGAGAAATCGAGGTTCTTCGCCGTAAAAGTCCCGCGGACGTAGTAGTGCTTGTCCCCCCGCACGCGGACGAACTTTTTGATCTTCTCGATGACGGCGGAAAAACTGCCCTTGCCGGAGATGGTTTTCCGCACGGCGTCGTGCACTTCGGGTCTGCCGTCGAGCGAGAGCACCACGTTCTCCATCTCCGCGTTGAGGAATGCGATCGCGTCGTCGTCGAGCAGGAGCCCGTTCGTCGTCGTCGTGAAGAGGAATTTTTTGCCCAGCTTTTCCCCCTCTTCCTTCGCGTAATACACCGTTTTTTTGACGACGTTGAGATTCATGAGGGGTTCGCCGCCGAAGAAGTCCACTTCGAGCACCCTTCGCTTGCCGCTCTCTTTCAGCAGGAAATCGATCGCCGCCTTCGCCGTTTCGAAGCTCATCACTTCGCGCGCGGAGTGATAGGCGCCTTCGTCGGCAAAGCAATAGGCGCAACGGAGGTTGCAATCGTGCGAGACGTGCAGACAGAGCGCCTTGATCTCGCCGCTCTTGACGGGGCGCGCCTTCGTCTCTTCGGCAAAGAGGAGCCCCTCGCGTTTGAGACAGGCGATTTCGGCGAGTTCTTCGTCCGTCATCTCCACCGCTTCGCCGCCCAGATAGCGCGCCGTCTTTTCGTCGCACGCATGGAGAGAGCCGCTTCCCGTATCGAAGAGATAAAATTTATCGTGATAGGTAAAAATATGTAACATAACTTCCGAAAAGATTTCCGATAACCGAATTGAGGGAGCAACGTAACCGCTGCTCCCCGTACGCATTGCCGAATTCCGAATTACTTTTTCTCGATCTTTTGCTCTCTGGTGACGCGCTCGCAGGACTGGTTCCCGACCGTGCAACTCGTTTTGCAGGCGGACTGGCAGGTGCTTCTGCATTCGCCGCAACCGGTAACTTTCTTTTCCGCGGGTCTCGCAATCGTCTTGATCATAATAATCTCCCGTAATTTTTTTCTCTATTATACAACGCCCGATCGGAAATAGCAACTGTTTTTATTGCTCTTTGCGGATTTTTACGCCCGCAAGCGCGCCGAATGCGCCGAAAACCGCGCATAAGAGCAGGTCGGCGAGAAACAGCGCCGTGAAATGGAAGCCGCCGATGATCCCGAATATGAGCGAAGTGAGAAGAAGGGAGAACGCTCCCGCGGCGGCGCCCTTGAAAAGCGCACGCCTGCGCCCGATAAACAAGAGCGCGCCGAAAAATACGCCCGTGAGCAGAATGGCGCGGTCTACGATCGCGACGGTGAGCTCGGACGGGGCGTAGGCGCGCACAAAAACCGCAAACAGCGACGTGGCGAAGAGCGAAACGACGGCGGAGAGCGCCGTTGCGAGCAGCGTCTCCCTGCAAGCATGCCTGAATTCTTCCATAAAAACCTCCCCGTTTTGGAATACGTTATGCGCGGGAAGGGCGAAAAATGACAGCAGAGCGCGAAAGACGACGCGGAAGGCATGAAAAAACGGCGGGACTGTGCCGCCGTTTTCGCGTTTGCATGTTGATGAGAGGGAAAAGAAACGCCGTCAGTCCTTCTTCTCTCCGTCCTCTTTTTCCCCGCCTTTTTCTCCGCCGTCTGCGTTCTCCGCGGGAAGTTCGGGCGCCTTGTCGGGGTCTCTTGCCGCTTTTTCCGCGGATTTTGCCTCTTTTTCCGCCTTTCTCGCCGCTTCCGCCTGCTCGCGCGCGATCTGCGTGGGTCCCTTCGCGTCCGTCTGGGCGATGAGTTCCTTATCCATTTTGATATAGGACTTGCCCGATTGCTCGCTCCCCGTTTCGATGATGACCGTGTTGTCGTCGCAGACTTCCACGACGATGCCGCAGATGCCGCCCGCCGTCTTTACCTTATTGCCGGGACCGAGCGCGTCGAGCTGCTCGATATATTCCTTCTGGCGCTGTTTGTTCTTCTTGCCCGAAAAGAGCAACCACACGACGAGGAGCACCAGAATGACGCCCAACAGGATATAGACCATGTAGCTCTGCCACGGATTTGCGGTGTTCGCCGTATTCGCCGTATCCGCCGCTCCGTCCAACAATTTCCAGAAATTCATTGAATCATCTCCTTATTTTCTTGCTCTCATGATACTTTGTTTTCGCATTTTTGGCAAGCGTTTTCGGGGAAAATTTTCCGTTTTGCGAAAATTTCATCCTTCGGCGCCGTTCCCGCCGTCCGGAATTTGTTGTTTTTTGTAAAATTCCCGCGCAAATTCCGAGACATACCCTCCGAGGATGCTCTCCCTGAGCCCGCGCATGAGCTTGTGCAGATAGGCGATGTTGTGCAGAGACAGAAGCATCGCGCCCGTCATCTCCCCCACGTTGATCATGTGGCGCAGATACGCCTTCGTGTAATTTCTGCAACAGTAGCAGTCGCATTCGGGATCGAGCGGGGTGAAGTCCTCTTTATATCTGCCGTTGCGCACCACCACTTTCCCGCGGGAAGTGAGCGCCGTGCCGTTGCGCGCCACCCGCGTTGCGAGCACGCAGTCGAACATGTCGATCCCGCGCAGTACGCCCTCGACGAGACAGTCGGGCGAGCCCACCCCCATGAGATAGCGGGGGACCTCCGCAGGGAGACGGGGCTGTAAAAAGTCCAAAAGCTCGTACATGCGCGGTTTGGGTTCCCCCACCGACAGCCCGCCGATCGCGATCCCGTGCCGCACGAAGGGAAGGCAACGCTCCAAACTCTCCGCGCGCAGATCTTCGTAAAAATTCCCCTGCACGATGGGAAAGAGCGCCTGCTTCGGATCGCTGTGGACGGCGTAACAGCGTTCGAGCCACCTCGCCGTGCGCTCCATCGCCTGTTTCGCCTGCTCATGGGTGTAACCGTATTCGCTGCACTGGTCGAACGCCATAACGACGTCGGAGCCGAGGTTGTGCTGGATCTCCATCGCCTTTTCGGGGGTGAAGGTGTGGCGGCTCCCGTCTACATGGGAGGAAAAGGTGACCCCGCCGTCGTCGATCTTATTCAGCGAGGAGAGGGAAAAAACCTGAAACCCGCCGCTGTCGGTGAGGATGGGCGCGTTCCAGTTCATGAATTTGTGCAAGCCGCCCGCCCGCGCGATGAGTTCGTCGCCCGGACGCATATACAGATGATAGGTGTTGGAGAGGATGATCTGCGTGCCGACCTCCTTCAAGGTGTCCGGCAGCACCCCCTTGACCGTCGCCTGCGTTCCCACGGGCATGTACACGGGGGTTTCAATGTCCCCGTGCGGGGTGTGGAAGATCCCCGCGCGCGCCCCCGTTTCGGGGTCGGTCTTGATGATCTCAAATGAAAAAAATTCGTTGTTCATACTTCCAAAATCAAAAATATATTTGAATATATCTCCATATTATTGTATTTTTTTGAAAAGTCAAGCGTTTTTCGGAAAAAATGATGAAAATTTTTTTCCTATTTGCGCCTTCTGCCTTGACAGATTTTACATTTTGCGTTACAATGAAACAAAAAACAAAGGAGCCGTTTTTATGTTCAAGAAGAGATTGTTCGCCCTTCTGCTCGCGGCGGGATTGTTCGCCCTTCCCTTTGCGGGCTGCGGCGAGACCCAGACGCCGCCCGAAGGAGAGACCTCCGGAGAGCAGACCCCCGGAGAGCAAACCCCCGGCGACAAAGAGCCCGATGACAAAGAACCCGACGACAAGGAGCCCGACGACAAGGAACCCGACGACAAGGAGCCCGAAGAGAAAGAGCCCGAAGAGAAAGAGCCCGAAGAGGCGGTGTTTACCCTGTCGGTTGCAGAGAGCTACCGCCTTGCGACGGTGGAGGGCGCGGAAACCGCAGAAATCGGCGCCGTGCTCGAACGGAACGGAGAGGCGTTCGACGGGGAGATCGTATATACCTTTTCGGACGCGGGGATTGTTTCGGCGGCGGACGGGAAACTGACCGCGCTCGCCGCGGGAAATACTACCCTCACGGCGACATACACTCCCGAAAAGGGAGACCCCGTGACAGACACCGCGGCGGTGGAGGTGTTCGCCGGGACGACCGCCGAGAGCGTGAACGCCTTGGAGGAAGAGAGCGTGAATCTCTTGGGAAGGACGTACCTTTCCGCCAAGCGGTTACAGCTCGATAACCCCTGCACGGGATTCGAAGTCGCCTTCTTCGGCACCGAACTCACGGTGAAATTTTACAGAGGCGAGAGCTACGTTGCCGTATTCCTCGACGGAGCCGCCGAAGGAAAGACGGTGGCGACCACGAAGGATTCCGCGATCAAGGTGGCGGAAAACCTCGAAAAAGGGATCCACGTCGTGCGCGTGGTGAAGGCGGTGGGACCTTCGTTCAGGTCGATCCAGCTCGACCCCTCCCCTCTCGAAACGGACGGGACCTTTTTGAAACCGCCCGCAAAACCCGACCTCAAAATCGAATTCATCGGCGATTCCATTACGGCGGGCATCGGCGCTTCGGGGACGCCCGCGCAGACCTCCCCCACCAAGGAGAATTCGAATTCCACCTATTCCTACGCCTACCTCACGGCGCAGGGGCTCAACGCCGAATACTCCATCATCGCCCTTTCGGGCATCTGCGTGAAGGACGGCGCAACGAATATGTATGACCGTTACCAGAAAAACGGGTTCAGCACGAATACGGACTACGACTTTACCCGCTTCGACCCCGACGTTGTGGTGCTCGCCCTCGGCGAAAACGACATGTGGCACGCGACCTCGAATCAGTTCCCGGACTACAACGTGGATCTCTTCCGGAAGGACTATGCCGACATGCTGCGGCTCATCCGCGAAAAGCGCCCGAACGCGCATATCGTGTGCGTTTCGGGAATGATGAACGCCTCTTCGAGCCTGCAAGCCGATCAGACGATCAAAGGCGCGATCAAGGATACGGGCGACGAAAACATTACGCATATTAAAATGACGCCGAACACTGCGGGCGCGCACAGCCACCCCAGCGCCGAAGCGCACCGCGCGAACGCCGACAAGCTCATTGCGCATATCCGCAGTTTGTTCGATAAGGAGACGGTATGAGAAAAATTCTGACCCTGACGCTTGCGATCTTACTCTCCTGCACCGTGCTGTTTGCGGGCTGCGGGGAAACGCCCGACGCCCCGCCCGAAGGTCCCGACATTCAACAGCCCGGCGACAAAGAGCCCGATGACAAGGAGCCCGACGACAAGGAGCCGACGGAGCCCGAAACGATCGAAGGGCTCGAAATCGTATCGGACGAAGAGATGAATACCTTCCAAACGGACGCGCTGAGACTGTTCGGCAGAACGTATTTCCAAAAGAAACAACTCTGCTTCGATAACGGCGCGACGGGATTCGAAGCGGTTTTCTACGGCACCCGCTTCGAGGCGGAACTCGTGCCCATGACGACCTACCTCTATTACCGCGTTTTCATAGACGGGGAAGAGGAAGGCACCAAGAAGCCGCTGAGCGGAAACCGCAGTTATATCCTCGCCAGAAACCTCGAAGAGGGAGTACATACCGTGCGCTTCGTGAAGTCGATCAGTTCGCAAAACGGCGTTGTACAGCTCGCGAAACTCAGAACGGACGGGAAATTCCTCCGTCCCGAAAAGAAAGACCGCCTGCGCATAGAATTCGTCGGCGATTCCATTACCGTGGGCGCGGGACTGTACGGAAAAGCGGGTGAGGCTTGCACGGTGAAAAATTCCGACGCCGCAAAGAGCTATGCCTACCTCACCGCACAGGCGCTCGACGCGGATTTCTCCTTCGTGGCTACCGAGGGCATTTGCGTGAAAAAGAAGATCGGCTGGCTCACCGTGAACATGATGGAGATGTACCGGCAACTCTCTTCGGTGACGACGGGAGAATACGTCTACCCCGAAAAGACGCACGATGTGGTCGTCGTCGCGCTCGGCACCAACGACGGTTTCGCGATGAACAGCGACTCAAAGTACACGCAGGAGCTGTTTACCGCGGATTACCTCGAATTGCTCGAACTTATCCGCTCCAAAAACCCGAACGCCAAGATCGTATGCGTGTATGGCATGATGACGCTCAATAACGCCATCGAAAAGGGAATTCAGGCAGCGATCGCGCAGAAGGGAGACGACACCATCTCCTATTTGCGGCTCCCCACCGATAACAACGGCGCGGACAGCCACCCCTCCCTCGAAGGCGCAAAACGGCAGAGCGAGACTTTGCTCGAATATCTCAACGGCATTCTGTAAAAGATACTTCTTTTGCCGCGACGGCATTTGCCGCCGCGGTTTTTTTATTTGAGAGGGCGGAAGGCGGACTGCTTGGCTTAGAGCCGAGAAAGACAAGGAGCGCGAGGAAAACCCGACGACGTGTTGCGAAGTTCAGAGGACGCCTCTTCTTAGAAACAAGGCGGGACTGCTCGGCTTAGAGCCGAGAAAGACAAGGAGCGCGAGGAAAACCCGAAGGAGTTTACTAAATGGTAAATGACCGAGGAAAAACGTAAGCGCGACAAAGAGATGCGCCTTATCGGGAACGAGATGCCTCTTTCTATGAACGAGCAAGACAAGGAGAGTGCGTAAGACTGCTTGGCTTAGAGCCGAGAAAGACAAGGAGCGCGAGGAAAACCCGAAGGAGTTTACTAAGAGGTAAATGACTGAGGGTTGCCGCAGCGCAACACCGTATTTCGACGGCTATAAGACGAGCATAGCGTCGCCGAAAGAAAAGAACCGATACCTCTCCTCCACCGCCACCCCATACACCCTCAATATTTCCTCGCGGGAGCAAAGACAGCTCACGAGCATGAGAAGGGTGCTTTCGGGAAGATGAAAATTCGTGACGAGCGCGTCGACGCACTTCATTTGATAGGGCGGGTAAAGAAAAATGTGCGTTTCCCCTTTGCCCGCATTCACCGTGCCGTCCGCATTCGCCACCGTTTCGAGGGTGCGCACGCTCGTGGTGCCGACCGCCACGATCCGCCGCCCTTCCCGCTTCGCGCGGTTGACGGTCTGCGCCGTTTCTTCGCTCACCTCGTAATATTCGCCGTGCATGACGTGATCTTCGATATTTTCGCATTTGACGGGGCGAAAGGTGCCAAGACCGACGTGCAAAAGCACTTCGGCGATCTCCACGCCCATCGAGCGCAACTTTTTGAGGAGCTCTTCGGTAAAATGCAGCCCCGCCGTGGGCGCCGCCGCGGAGCCGTTCTCCTTGCAATAGACCGTCTGGTAGCGGTCGGGGTCCTTTAATTTTTCATGGATGTAGGGCGGAAGCGGCATGCTTCCCGCGCGGGACAGGACGTCTTCGAACGCGCCGGAATATTCAAATTTTACGATACGTTCCCCCGTTTCGGTGACATCGGTCACTTCGAGCGAGAGTTCGTCGTTTACCGTGAGCCGCGTGCCCTTTTTGCACTTCCGCCCCGGACGGACGAGCACTTCCCATTCGTCGAGCCGCAACCGTTTGTGGAGCAAAACTTCCACCGCGCCGCCGTTTTGGGTGCGGGCGGCAAGACGGGCGGGCAAGACCTTTGTGCGGTTGACAACGAGCACGTCGCCCGCTCTGAGATACTCGCAAATGTCGCGGAAGATCTTATGCTCGATCTGCTTCGTGTCCCTGTGATACACCAAAAGCCGCGACGAATCGCGCGGCTCTGCGGGCGTTTGGGCGATGAGTTCCTGCGGAAGATCGTAATAAAAATCGGATGTTTTCATGATTCGGTGTGATTCAGTCGAATACGGAGAGCTGTTTTTTGACAGACTCCGGCATGGCGACGCCCATGTGCTCGTAGCCGCCTTTGAGGCAGACCCTTCCGCGCGGCGTGCGCGCGATGAAGCCAAGCTGCAACAGGTAGGGCTCGTAGACGTCCTCGATGGTGTTGACGTCCTCGTTGATCGTCGCCGCGAGCGTATCCAGCCCGGCGGGACCGCCGTTGAACTTTTCGATGAGCGCGCGCAGAAGATTGCGGTCGGTCTCGTCGAGACCGAGCTCGTCGATTTCGAGACGGGCGAGCGCATCTTTCGCCGTTTGCCCGGTGATGACGCCGCTTCCCGATACGACCGAGAAATCGCGCACCCGCTTCAACAGGCGGTTGGCGATGCGGGGCGTGCCGCGGGAACGGCGGGCGATCTCGTAACTTCCGCTCTCCTCGATCGAGATGCCGAGGGTGCGCGCGGACCGCGTGACGATCTGCTGTAATTCGGACGGCAGATACATATCGAGGCGGCAGAGGATCCCGAAACGGTCGCGCAGAGGGGAAGAGAGCATTCCCGCGCGCGTGGTCGCCCCGATGAGGGTAAACCGTTTGAGGGGAAGGCGGATGTTGCGCGCCATGGGTCCCTTGCCCACGATGATGTCGAGGGCGAAATCTTCCATTGCGGAATAGAGGGTCTCTTCCACCGTGTGGTTGAGGCGGTGGATCTCGTCGATGAACAGCACGTCCCCCTCGTTTAAGTTGGACAAAATGGCGGCGAGGTCGCCCTGCCGCTCGATGGCGGGTCCGCTCGTGAGCTTGATCTGCGAACCCATCGTGGCGGCGATGATGTGCGCGAGCGTCGTCTTACCCAGACCGGGCGGTCCGTATAGCAAAACGTGGTCGAGCGCTTCTCCCCGCGCCTTTGCCGCCGCCATGTACACGGAGAGGTTTTCCTTGACCTTGTCCTGCCCGATATAATCCTCCATCGTCTTGGGACGGAGGGCGTTTTCTTCCGCGTCGTATGCGCTCTTGGTGCTTGTGAGGAGACGCTCCTCGCCGAATTCGTCGTCAAACATATGTACTCCTTAACTTGCGTGACCCCGCTCTCAAATAAAGGTGAACTCGATCTTCTCCGCGACGGCGCCGAAGATGCGCTTGCATCTCTTGCGGAAGCGGGCGGGAAGGGTGACGCGGGCGAGCGCGCCGCACCACGCGAACGCCTTGCCCGAAATGTGTTTTACGCTCGAAGGGATCGCGAGCTCTTTGAGCGATTGATCGAGATAGAACGCCCGCATGCCGATCTTCTTCAACCCCTCTTGCAGGACGACCCGCTCCAAGTTCTCGCATCCGCAGAAGGAGAACATGCCGAGCTTTTTTACCCCCGCGGGGATAACGACCTCGCGGAGGGACTTGCATTCGAAGAAGGTATAGGCGCTCACGCCGCCGAGCGTTTCCGGGAGCCTCAAAAAGGAGAGCGCTTCGCACCCCTCGAAGGCGCCCATGCCGATGTGCTCCAAGCCTTCGGGCAGGGTGATACGTTCGAGTTTCAGACAGGTCCCGAAAGCGGTCATGGGGATCTTTTTGAGCCCGCGGGGAAGATCCAGCGCGGTGAGCGCGGAACAGCCCTCGAAGGCGCCCATGCCGATCTTGCAAAGAGAGCCCGGAAGCGCGAGCGTGCGGAGACGGTTGCAACCGCAAAAGGCGCCCGCGCCGATCGTTTTCACCGAGGGAAGGACGATCTCCTTCGCCTCGCGGCAGTATTCGAAGGCGTTCTTCCCGATCTTCGTCACCGTGGGGGGAAGGACGATCTTTACGAGATGGGCGCAACTTGAAAACGCCCGCGCGCCGATCCCCGTGACCCCCGACGGGACGAGCGCCGTCCCCCGCTTCTTTTCGTTGCAACGGAGAAGAAGAGAGGAAAAGATCGTGTAGTCCTTCTTGTCGTAAGAGCCGAGATCGCTCGCGCCGTCTACGGGGAGGGTGCGCTCGTCGGGTCCTTCCGTATCGGCAGGATAGGCGGCGCCCATCGCCTCGATCCCAAGCAATTTCATCAGGTCGGAGAGGTCGTCGAGCCCCCGGTAAAAGTCCGAAAAGGCGTCGATGCGGTAAGCGCCATGGGTGAGGTGCATGGAGCGGGAATAAATTTGTTCGATCGCCTTCGAAAAGGGCGCGTCCGTGATACGGAGGACGAGGATGTCCTTCTTAAAGGTCTCGGCGAGGGAGACCTCGCTCAAAACGGGCTCCGAGGCGTTGGCGTTCTCGCTCATGACGAGCAGAAGCGCGGCGCAGCCGCGGATGGCGCCCGTGATCTGGGAGGGATAGTCCGAGCCCGCGTCGATATCGCGCGGGGCGATCCAGCAGGCGTAGCCCAAGCGTTCGAGATACCCCACCGCCGCGTTCGCCTTCCCGCGGTCCTTCGAAGAATGGCTGATAAAAATAACTCCTCTCTTCATCTTTTCCCCTGCAATTTCAATCTTTCGCTCTATCCGAAAATTCAAAGCGGACGCTTTGGAAGCGGCTGCCGAAGATCTTGCGAAGTTTTGGGGCGAAACGGGAGGGAAGGACCGCCTCTTTCAGCTGAATGCAGCCTTCGAAGGCGCCCGCGCCGATCTTTCTGACCCCCGCGGGGATCGAGACCGACGTGAGGCTCTTGCACCCCGCAAACGCCCGCCTGCCGATCTTGCGCAGGCTGAGCGGAAGTTCGAATCGCGTGACGCTTCCGCAGTTTTCGAAGGCTCTCGCCCGAACGGAGAGGAAGCCCGAAGGGATCCGCACCAGACCTCCCCGGCTCGTGTTGCGGTATTTGCGGATGGAGCAGGTAAATTCCCCTACTTCGAACTCCATCGGGTTATACTCCGGAATGGCGGGAGATGTCATGAGCTCTGAAAATCGGCTCGCCTTTTTGCCGACGTCCTCCGTCTCCCTGACGATCCTGCCGATCTCGCGGACGGACGTCGTCTTGTAATTTTCTTCCGTTTCCCGCACTTCGCCCGCGGGACGGACGTACCGCCCGACCGCTTCCAAGAGCTCCCGCATCCCCTTTCCGAGGTCGGCAAACGCCTCGACGCGGTGCTTGCGGTTCATGAAATAGAGCAGATTGTCCCCGAAAAGAACGTCCTCCACCCGCATTGCGATGATGGGTTTCTTCCTGTCGAAGGCGAGGGAGACCTCGTTGACGACGTAGTCGGAATCGTTGACGCGCGCCGTCGTGATGAGCACAAAAACCGCGGACGTTGCGATATTTTTCAGCATTTCGCCCGCTCTTTCTTCCCGTCCTTCGAAAAAGGAAGAGGCGCAGGAATAGCCGCCCGCTTCGAGCGCCGCGATGACGGGACGGGCGTAGCCTTCGTCCCCCGCGGCAAAACAGACATAGACGTCCATTACATCCCCCGAATGGCGAGCGCGAGAACATCTTCCACCGTTTCGGCGCCGGCAGCGCGGGCGCGCTCCACCGCGCGCACGCTCTCCTGCTTGGTAAAGCCCAAGCCCATGAGCGCCGACACCGCGTCGTCGTCCTCCCCGCGGACGGGCGCGGCGGCTTTGCCCGCGCTCTCGCCCCCAAGCAGTTCGTCCGCCGAGATCTTGCCGTGCAATTCGAGAATGATGCGCTCCGCCGTCTTTTTTCCGACCCCTTTCACGGCGGAAAAACGCTTGCTGTCCGCCGTGGCGATCGCCTCGGACACTTCGCCCGGCTTCATCGACGACAGGATCGCGATCGCCATTTTCGCGCCGACCCCCTGCACGGACGTCAATTTCAGAAAGAGCTGTTTTTCCCGCACGTCGGCAAAGCCGAAGAGGGTGACGTCGTCCTCGCTCACTTTGAGATAGGTGTAGACCTCCCCTTCCTCGCCCCCTTTCAGCCCGGAAAGGCGGGAGAACGCCGCCCCCGAACAGACGATCTCATAGCCGACGCCGTTGACGTCGAGAAGGACGTATTCGGGGTCCATATAGATGACTTTTCCTCTGAGATAACCGATCATAAAACTCCTGTTTTGCAAAGATCACCTTACGCCGAAGAGCGAGGCGAAGCGGCTCGTAAAGGCATGGCAGAGCGCCACGGCGAGCGCGTCCGCCGCGTCGTCGGGACGGGGAATGGAGGGAAGACGGAGATGGCTCGCCACCACCCGCTGCATTTGCCCCTTGTCCGCTGCGCCGTAGCCCGTGAGCGCCTGCTTGATCTGGTTCGGCGTGTATTCGAAGATCCTGCCGCACCGCTTGTTGCAGGTGAGCAGCATGACCCCGCGCGCCTGCGCCACCGCGATGCCCGTGGTGATGTTCTTGGAAAAGAAGAGTTCCTCCATCGCTACCTCTTCCGGTCCGAACCGGTCGAAGATCTTGCAGACGCCCTCTTCGAGCATGCAAAGCCGCACCGCGAGATTTTCCCCCGCGGGCGTTTTCACGACGCCGTAGTCCACCGCCTTGCAATTTCCGTTCGCGTCCTTTTCAACGACGCCGTAGCCCATCGTGCCGAGCCCCGGATCCAAACCCAAAATGATCATAATTAGATTTTATAATAAACCGCTCCCTTTGTCAAGCGAAATGGGAAACCGCCACGCGATCGTCTTTTTCCGCCGCCCGCGCGAAAAACCCTTGCTTTTCCGCCCGTTTTGGAGTACAATATCTGCGATGAAAGAAAAAACGACCCCGTACGGGAAACTCGGAAAAACCTTCTATATCGTTCTCCTGCTTCTCACCGCCGCCCTGCTCGCCTTCCTCTCCGTATGGGCGCTGACGGGAAACGACCTGTTTTTGTATCTTCTGCTCGGCGTCGTTCCTCTCTACGTTCTCCACCTCGTGTTCCACCTCGTCAAGGCGGACAAGGACTATAAAAAGCAGGACGAGCTGAAAAGCGCCTTCTTCTCCCTCGCGCGGGAAGAACAAGCCGAGATTGTCTACCTCACCTACCTCGGAGACGAAAAACACCTTCTCAAACCTTCCCCGCGCAAACGGGAATACCTCATCGAGTTTTACACCCGCGCAGTCGATCTTGCGCTTCTCAAACGGCACCTTTGGTTCGGGCTTTCCGAAGAAGAGGAAGAGCGCCTCATCAAATGCCGCCTCGGAAGCATGGAGATCCCCTATCCCCTCCTCGAAGAGGTGCGCGGGCGCACCGTGCTCGTGCAATCCGCCCTCTTCCGCGCGGCGAAAGACTCCCCCCTCTTCTCCCCCTTCTTTTCGGGAAATACCATTTTGCTCTATGACGAATGAGATCGAACGGCGCGTTGCCGCGCTTTTGAAAACCCTCGAAGGCGGAAATCCCTTCGGTGAAAAAATAACCCTCGTCGCCGCGACCAAGACGCGCACGGCGGAGGAGATCAACCGCGCCATTTGCGCGGGGATCACCGACGTCGGCGAGAACAGAGTGCAGGAATTCTGCCTCAAATACGGGGATGTGCACGGCGGGCGGCGGCACTTCATCGGGCATCTGCAACTCAACAAAGTGAAATATCTCGTCGGGAAAGTCTGCCTCTTCCAGTCGGTGGACCGCGACGGGCTTGCGGCGGAGATCGCGCGGCTCTCCCTGCGCGCGGGGCTCGTGAGCGATATTTTGATCCAGATCAACATCGGGCGCGAAGCGACGAAGGGCGGGTATCTTCCCGCGGAGGGCATGGACGCCTTCCGCCGCCTTGCGGCAACGGAGGGTCTGCGGGTGAAAGGATTTATGGCGATGCTCCCCCGCGCGGGCGAGGACGAGCTCCTTCCCCTCTGCGACGGGATGCGCGCCCTCTACGAGCGGGCGAAAGAGGTTTCGCCCGACGTGGAATTTCTCTCCATGGGCATGAGCGGGGATTTTCCGCTCTGTATCTCCCGCGGCGCGAACATGATCCGCCTCGGCACCGCCGTTTTCGGCGAAAGAACATGATTATTCCCGTCTGTATCGGGGCATAATTTCCGATAAAGGAGCAAACAGCCTTGCCTTCGAGCATCACCCATCAACTCATCGCAGAAGAAGCGCTAAAACAATTCCCCGAAGAGGCAAAACGCGCCGCGCAACGCTTCCCCGACGAATATTTTCTCGGAAGCCAGGGACCCGACGTCTTTTTCTTTTACCGAATCGGGAACAGGAGCGAGTATAACCTCGGCAAATTTATGCACCGCTACCGCGTGTACGACGTTTTTTCCCTCTTCCTCGGCGCTCTCCGCGGCGAAGAGGGGGCGCCCCGCTTTTCGGAAGAGGAGAAGATCCGCGCGCTCGCCTACGTCCTCGGCTATATCACCCACTATGCCGCAGACTCCGCCTTTCATCCCTTCGTCTATCGCTATCTCGAAGAGTACCGCTGCCAGAAGCGCGAACACCAACAGATGGAGAACGACTGGGACGTGTGGTTCCTGCGCGAAAAGAAAAACAGGGAAGCCGAAAAATTCGCATTCGCCTTTTCCCCCCGAAAGATCGCCGCGGACGGCACGGTGGCGCGGCTGTACGCCTTTCTCGGACGGAAGTTGGAGCGCGAAGAGGTGACGAAACGGCGCTTTGACAGCGGGGTGAAAAATTACGCCCGCTATTTGAAGTTTTTCCACGGAAAATGCTACCGCGCGCAACGGGGCTGGGAGCGGACGGAAAAGTTCTTCCATGCGAAGAGATACCTCTCCCGCCTCTTCCCGCGCGAAAACCCCGAACCTGCGTACCTTTCGGGGGAGCATTTTTACAAGCTCTCCGAAGGGCGGGGAAAGAGCGCCGACGAGCTGTTCTGCCTCGCGGTGTGCGAAGGAGCGAGGCTTGCGGGGCTGTTTATGAGCGTCCTCTCCGGCGGGGGAAGTTTGCCGCGCGGGGATTTCGGCAACGGACTTCTGACGGGCAAGCCCGTGGAATAAAAATCGCGAAATATAAATGTGCGGAATAGAATACAAAATGTGCGGCGGCGACTGCTTTTTGCAGTCGCCGCCGCGTTTTATTGCCTTTTTTCCTCCGCCCTTTGTTTGGAAAATTTACAGCCGCAATAGTTCTGGCGGTAGAGGGCGTGCTCTTTGGAGAGGGCGACGGAGCGGAGATACCCGCCCCGTTTTTTGAAATCGCTCGGCAGGTATCCGACGCCGAGCTCTTCCTGCAACCTTAACCCGATCTCGTTGATGAGCTTTGCGTTCTTCAAGGGGGAAACGGTGAGCGTGGTGCCGAAAAAATCGTATCCGCGCGCCTTTGCCTCCTGCGCCGTGCGTTTCAGGCGCAAAAAAAAGCACCTCGCGCACCGCGCGCCGCCCTCCGGCTCGCCTTCATAGCCCTTTGCGATCTCTTCGAAGTCCCAAGCGGCATAATCGCAGTCGAGAAAGTCCGCCTGACCCGTCTCCTCCAAGAGGCGGATCTGCTCCTTTTTGCGCTTTTCGTACTCCTCGCGACTGTCCAAATTCGGATTGTAGTAAAAAACCGTCGTTTTCAGCGCGGAAGAGACCTGTTCGAGACAGTAACTCGAACAGGGCGCGCAACAGCTGTGCAGAAGCAGCGTTTTGCCCGCGTTTTCGGCGAGCGTTTTGAGCATGAGAGCGTCGTAGTTGGTGTTCATAGAAAGGTGACCCCCTCCCCTACCCCTCCCCCGCACGCGGGGGAGGGCAAGTTTTTTTGTTTTCCGCCCGACAAAAGCAGGGGAAGGGCAAAAGACTGCGGAGACCCTTTTCTAATCACGTCATGTTGAGCGTAAGTGAAACATCGCCTTAGCGTTAAAACTGCGGAGACCCTTCGGCAAGCTCAGGGTGACGGATTAGAATACTCGTCCGCTACTTCGTCGCTCCGCTCCTCGTGCCGCGCTTAGAGAAACAGAACATCGCGCGGGGCAGGGTGACATATTAGGAAAGGGCGGGCGGGGGAGGGCAAAATTTGGGCGGTTTTATCGGACAAATTCGCGCAGAAAATATTCATGGACGCGCATGTCGGCGGTGAGTTCGGGGTGGAATGCGGTCGCGAGCATATGTCCCTGCCGCACCGCGACGACCTTCCCGCCGCAGGAGGCGAGCGCGTGTGCTTTTGCGCCGACCGCTTCGACATAGGGCGCGCGGATAAAGACGGCAGGCACGCTTCCCACCCCCTCGAACGGGATGTCCGCGCGGAAGGAGCCGAGCTGGCGCCCGTAGGCGTTGCGCCTTACCTCGACGTTCATAGCGCCGAGCCAGACGGTCGGATCGCCCGACAGCTTCTCGGCGAGCAGAATGAGCCCCGCGCAGGTGCCGAACACGGGAAGTCCACCCGCGATCGCCTCTTTTAAGGGCGCCAAAAGCCCCTCTTCTTTGAGAAGTTTGCCTTGCACGGTAGATTCCCCGCCGGGGAGGATGACGCCGTCTAACCCGTCGGTAAAATGCTCCCTGCGCCTGATCTCCTTCCATGCCGCGCCGAGCGAGGCGAGCATTTTTTCGTGTTCGAGAAAGGCGCCCTGCAATGCGAAAACGCCGATCATTTGCCCCGCTCCGCCATGAGAAGTGCGATCTCCTGCTCGTTGATGCCCACCATCGCCTCGCCGAGGTCCTCGGAGAGCTGAGCCAAAATTTTGGGGTCGTTGTAGTTCGTGACCGCCTGCACAATGGCGCGGGCGCGCTTTGCGGGGTTGCCCGACTTGAAGATGCCGCTCCCGACGAACACCCCTTCCGCGCCGAGCTGCATCATGAGCGCCGCGTCGGCGGGGGTCGCCACGCCGCCCGCCGCAAAGTTGACGACGGGGAGCTTGCCGTTTTCGTGGACATACAAAACGAGCTCGTAGGGAACGCAAAGTTCCTTCGCCGCTTCGAAGAGTTCCTCCTCGCGCATTGCGGCGAGCCTTTGAATTTCGCTCATCATCATGCGCATGTGGCGGACCGCCTGCACGACGTCGCCCGTGCCGGGCTCCCCTTTCGTGCGGATCATGGAAGCGCCCTCGGCGATGCGCCTTAACGCTTCGCCCAAGTCCCGCGCGCCGCACACGAAGGGGACGGAGAACTTCGTCTTGTCGATGTGATATTTGTCGTCGGCGGGAGAGAGGACTTCGCTCTCGTCGATGTAGTCGATCTCGATCGCCTGTAAAATTTGCGCCTCGGCGATGTGCCCGATGCGACATTTCGCCATGACGGGAATGGAGACCGCGTTCTGAATGCCCTTGATCATCTTGGGATCGGACATTCTCGAAACGCCGCCCGCCGCGCGGATGTCCGCGGGAATGCGTTCGAGCGCCATTACGGCGCATGCGCCCGCTTCCTCCGCGATCTTTGCCTGTTCGGGCGTGGTGACGTCCATGATCACCCCGCCCTTTAACATTTGCGCCAAATTTTTATTGAGTTCGTAACGTTCGTTCATGACTTACCTCTTTGTTGATTTCGCGCCCATTATAGCACGAACGCCGAAGACAGTCAACTTTTTTTGGTCGGTATGACAATGAGAATGACGTTCGCAGAACACGGGGGGGGATTTTGGAAAGGGCGGACGGGGGAGGGAACATTAGAACAAAGGACACCACCCCCCTACCCCCCTCCTAAGGAGGGGGCAAAAAAACTGCGGCGATTCCTCGACAAGCTCGGAATGACATATTAGGAAAGGGCGGGCGGGGGGACGTTTTAGAACAAAGGACACCAC